>JBEKAM010000017.1:0-30542 GCA_050015915.1 Solirubrobacteraceae bacterium | reverse complement strand
GGGGTGTCGGCCGCAGGACCACCCTGCGGCCCAGTCCCCGCACATCTATGAGCGGGGTGCCGACCCTCCTACAACGCCCACCGGACACGCCAACAAGAGAACCGACGCCCCATAGGGTCTAACCGCCGACACCGGCGCTGGGCCCCTACCAGCGGTTGACGCTGGTACGGAAAGTGGAGAGCGCGGGAATCAAACCCAGGCTTGCCCCAAGGATGCTCAGTCCCCGCCTGAAACCAAAAACACCGGCACCTTCGCGCGCCGCCTGACCCGCTGGGGCTCCTGGGTCCAGAGCATGTCGCCCACGAGGCGGTTGCGATCGAGATCGGCGGCCATGACAATCGCCTGGCACTCCTCTCTTACAGCCTCGTCGCAGATACGAGCGGTGGGTTTGCGCGTCGCCAGAACATGCCCCTCCGCGTCGAGGCCCTTGCGCTTGAGCCGCTTGATGGCGCTGTCGACGATCTTGCGCTGCTCCGCCCACTCGCGCTTGGTGGGCATCAGGCCGGGGCTGGGGAACCCGAACGAAACGCCATGGATGCGCGCGATCGAGAACACGTGCACGCTCGCGTTGGTTGGGCCAGAGCGATCCGCGAGCGCGGCTACCTGAGCGATGGCCGCGTCGGGGATCTCCCGCCCTTCGGATGCGAGCAGGATGCGTGCGTAGCCGGGCTCCGCTCCGCCCTCGGTGGGCGCAGCCACCCCGGCCTCCCCCACCTCTGCCTCGGCGGTGGCACTCATGGGCTTGCGCCCTCCGCGGGAGCAGCCACCGCTCCCGCGGCCATGTGCGCTGCTTTCTTGCGATCGCCGGCCTTACGCCACAGATACAGCGGGTAATAAGACGCGAGCACACCGAAGCCGAGGAAGTAATAGATCAGCGTCTTGTGCCCGGCGGCGTTGCAGGAGCAGTCGGCATACACGGGACCACCCCAGAAGTAGATCAGCCCATACACGCCCGCGAGCCCAAGCGCGACGTACTTCATCCACTCCGGCAGCTTGAACGGACGCCGCAGGTTCGGTCGTTCCTTGCGCAGCAGGTAGTAGCCGATCAGCACCGGTATGAACGACGCCAGGTAGCCGACGTTGGAGAACGTGTAGATCTGTACTGCGCCTCCAAAGAACACGACGACGATCGAGCAGACGACGTTGAAGATCATCGAACGATGTGGCACCCCGTGGACGTTGGTGGCCTGGAAGAAGCGGGGGAACTGCCCGTCGACGGACATCTGGTGAAGCGAGCGTGCTGTTCCAGTAATCGCGTTCAGCGCTGAGAGGATCAGTGCGAGGATCAACATGATCGCGATCAGCCAGTTGAGCACTTCACCACCCGTGCCCGTGCCAAAGACCTTCGACGCGAAGGTGACAAAGATCGTCTTTGGATCGACGAGCGCCGTGTTGCCGAGCGCTTTCGTGCCGAGCACGATCACGAACGCCACGGGGATCATCACGTAGATGAACACTCCGTATGCGCCCTCGGCGTTCATCGCGATCTTCGCGTCACGGTCGGGATCGCGTGTCTCACCGATGTAACACGCTGCCGCCTCCATGGCGATCACGTTCCAGGTCAACAGGAAAGAGAAGGCGAGCGCGATCACGAACCAGCCATGACCGAACTGGCTGGCGAAGAAGCCGCTGCCGTCAACGTGGTGGAAGTGGAAAAGTTCACCGAAGTGCACCACTCCGGGGTTGAAGATCCATGAGATCGCCAGGAACGTAAGCGGGATCATCGACAGCATCGCGAGCGTCGTGGCGAAGAAGGTGCCGAAGCGCAGCCCCAGATACGAGGGGATGAACAGCAGTATCAGCCCCACGACGGAGATGCCGAGTGTCCACCATGCAATCGGCGTATCGATCGGTGTGAAGCCAGCTTCGGAGAGACCAAAGCGCTCGACGATGTAGAAGGACGCAAGGATCATGTTCAGCGGCGCGACCGGGAACCACCCCAGCCAATATGCCCACGCGGTGAAGCCGTTGACGTGCTCCGCGAAACGCGGCCAGCGATCCTTGTAGGCGGGATACGCATAGGAAGGCGAGCCGCCCGAGCGATCGGGCATCATCGCTGAAAGCTCGGCCAGGAACAGACACAGCAGATACCCGCTTACCGTGATCACGAAGATCAGCGGCACCGCGGCGGCGCCCAGCGATGTGACCATCGTCGGCGCGATCCCGGTGACGAGGATCGTCCCGGCGAGGCCGATTACAAAGGCACCCCACCAGTTGATGGTTTTCGGCAGACCACCACCCTCGTAGTCGAGTTCGTCGAAGGTCCCGGAGCCTGTGTCATCCGCCATATGCTCTCCCGATCACGTTGTGGTGTGTCGAGGCAGGTTCTCAGGTGCCCGGGGGATCTCCCAGGCGAGATGTGAACACAATTGTTGGGAGCGACATGGAGCACCTGGACACATTCCTCTCTCTTCAGCCACCTTTCGACGGGTTGACCCCGAGTGAGATTGGCGCTGTCGCCGCGCAGGCGAGCGAAGTCTCCTTGCAGCCGGGTGAGCTGGTACTGGTCGAGGACGGAGCGCCGGCTACCGGCCTTTATGTGGTCCGTGCCGGGTCGATGGAGCTGGTTCATGAGGGTGAGCCGGTGGTTGTGCTCGAGCCCGGTGAGTGCTTCGGCCACCCCTCGCTCTTGAGCGGTATGGCCCCCGCGTTTACTGTGCGCGCCCGCGAGTCGTCGGTCTGCGTGTTCTTGAACGCTCCGAGCGCCCGTCGCGTCCTTGCCACCGAGGCTGGTGTCAGCTATGTCGCGAGCACGATGCGCACGCGCCTCACCCGCAGCGGCCACACCGTGCATGGCCTCCTGGATGTCGGTACTACACCCGTGTCCGCGATCATGCGCCCGGCGCTGTTCTGTGAGGCAGATGAGCCGCTGTGCAAGGCCGCTGAGCGACTGGGTGCGGGTGAGAACGGCGCGGCGCTGCTCGTGCGACTTGGGCCGGAGCAACTGGCGATCGTGAGCGATGCCGAGCTGCGCGAGTGGGTTGCCGCCGGCCGCACAGATAGCGATGCACCGGTGAGCACGATTGCACGGGCACCTGTGCCAACGGTGCCCGTCGGCCAGCTGGCCGTGGAGGCGACCGTCGACATGCTCGCCGCGGGCGTCGAGCATGTGGCGGTGCTCGACGGGGAGCGCGTGTGCGGCATGCTCTCGGCGGCTAATCTCCTCGGCCTCGACGCACGTAGTCCGATCGCCCTGCGCCACACGATCCTTGGGGCTGCGGATGAAGATGTGCTCGTGCGTGCGGCGGGGCACCTGCCGCAGCTGTTCCTGCTGCTCGTGCGCGCCGGCGTTCCCTCGCGCGACATCGGACGCGTGCTGAGCCTTCAGCACGATGCCTTGACCGCGCGACTGATCGATCTCTCGATCTCCCGCAACGGCCCCACGCCTACGGCATGGGCGTGGATTGACCTCGGCAGCGCCGCTCGCGCCGGCGCCCGGCACGGAGGATGCAGTGGACGCATACTTCGCAAAGCTCGGGAGCGAGGTCAACGCGGGGCTCGCGCGGTGTGGATTCGGGGTGGACAACAACGACGTGCTCGCTGGCAACCGCCTCTGGCGTATGTCCAAGCCAGACTGGCTGCGGACGTTTGACGAGTGCCTGCGCGTTCCCGACGAGTCACATCTGATTCGAGCATCGGTCGCCTTTGACTTCCGGGCCGCCGCCGGCGGCCTGGCAATCGCGGCGGCGCTCAGCGAGCGGATTCGCGCCGCCCGCGATCACCCAGACTTCATGCGCCTGTCGGCGCGCACCGCAACCGGCTATCCGGTTGCGCTCGGCTTCCGTGGAAACCTCGCAGTCGAGCGGCGCGGCGAGTCGGCAGGACACCTTGATCTCAAGCGTGGCGCGATCATCCCACTGGTCAACCTGGTCCGCTTTCACGCACTCGCCAGCGGCGTGACGATCTCACCGACGCTCGACCGGATCGAGGCGGTGGCAAGCGCAGGCGGCATCGAGCGCGAGGCGGCTGACGCGCTACGTGAGGCGTTCGGCGTGATCACCCGCCTGCGCTTCGAGCACCACGCGGAGCTGATCGCTGCAGGCACCGCACCGGACAACCTGATCGATCCCGAGGCACTGGCGCCGATCGCCCGCGTGGAGCTGCGCGAGGCCCTTCACACGGTCAAGCGCGAGCAGAAGCGACTGGGCGTGTGGGTCCCCTCCGGTCTGTAGCAACAGACGCCACATTCCTCTCGAAAAGTGTGCGCGCGGAGGCCATGTGCGCGGCCGACGTAGCGCTCTACAGTGATTCACGTGTGCGGAATCGCAGGGCTCTACACGAAGTCTCCGGCGCTGCAGGGACAGCTCGGCGGGTATCTCGCGAGCATGCTCGAGCAGCTGTCCTTCCGCGGGCCGGACAGTGCGGGCGTGGCTTTCTACCGCGACCAGGCGCCTATCGGCTCGTGCAAGATCTCGCTGCGAAGCAGCGATCACGAGGCCGACTGGGATGCGCTCGGCTCGAGCTTGGCGGGCGCCTTTGCCGGCGTGTCAGCGCCGCGAGTGCGCGCAACTCACGCGGTGTTCGTCGTCGAAGCGGAGGCCGAGCACGTGCAGGCGTGGCTCGCCGAGCACCACCCTGAGCTCCGGGTGATGAGTGCAGGCAGCTCGATCGAGATCTACAAGGAGGCCGGGCGCCCGAGCGATTTCGTGCGGCGCTTTGAGATCGATCAGCTCGACGGCAGCCATGCCCTCGGCCACACCCGCATGGCCACGGAGAGCCGCGTCACCACCGAGCACTCGCACCCTTTCTCCACAGGCCTCGACCTGTGCCTCGTGCACAACGGCTCGCTCTCCAACCACAACCGCCTGCGGAGCAAGCTCCGGCGTGAGGGGATTCAGTTCCAGACCGATAACGACAGCGAGGTCGCGGCCGGCTACCTGACGTGGAGGATGCGCGAAGGCGCAAGCCTCGAGCAGGCACTGGAGGGCTGCCTGACGGACCTCGACGGCTTCTACACGTTCGCGGTGGGCAGCAGCGACGGCTTCGCTGTGCTGCGTGACCCGATCGCGTGCAAGCCTGCGGTGATGGCCGAGACGGACGAGTGGGTTGCGATGGCATCGGAGTACCGCGCGATCGCCGTGCTGCCAGGCGCCGAGGACGCCGTCAGTTGGGAGCCTGAGCCGGGCCGTGTCTATAGCTGGGGAACGACGCTGGTGGCTTGATGGGAGCCCCGGACGTTATCCGGGAGGCTCTGCTGTCCGCCGACCTGAAGAGCGAAAGCGTCAGGCAGCTCAACCAGCGCCTCCACGACACCACTGAGGCGCACCGCGTGCGGGTGCTCAACCCGGCGGGCATGCACTCGATCGCGGTCGGCATCGACGCGGCACATGAGGTCGAGATCGACGGGCACGTGGGCTACTACTGCGCGGGCATGAACAAGCTAGCGACGGTGCGAGTGCACGGGAACTGCGGTGTCGGCGTGGCCGAGAACATGATGTCGGGCACCGTGATCGTCGAGGGCAGCGCCAGTCAGTCCGCCGCTGCGAGTGCGCGTGGCGGCTTGCTCGTCGTCCATGGTGATGCGTCCGCCAGGTGCGCAATCTCACTGAAGGGTGGCGACGTTGTCGTGCGTGGGTCGGTCGGCCACATGAGCGCGTTCATGGCGCAAAAGGGGTCGCTCGTGGTGTGCGGCGACGCCGGCGAGGCCCTCGGCGACTCGCTGTATGAGGCGCATCTGTATGTGCGCGGCGCGGTCGCGGGGTTGGGCGCGGACTGCATCGAAAAGGACATGCGAGCAGAGCACGTCGAGGAGCTCTCACAGCTGCTCGAGCGCGCGGACATCGATGACGTCAACGTGGCCGACTTCCGTCGCTACGGCTCGGCGCGCGCGCTGTACCACTTCCACGTCGACAACCTCGGGAGCTATTGATTTTTATGATGAGGAGTTCGTAGTGGGCACCAACGGCGTTGCGCGCGGCGACGGATGGCACCCGGGCCTGCGCGAGTCGGCGACGTTCGACCGGGGCGCGATCGCGGAGATCCAGCGCGCCGCCCGCGAGGGCACCTATGACATTCGCGGCTTTGGCGCCAAGCGGCATGTGCCCCATTTCGACGACCTGCTGTTCCTCGGCGCGAGCGTCTCGCGCTACCCACTGGAGGGTTATCGCGAGCGCTGCGCCACCGACGTTGTCATCGGCGGACGTTTCGCGCGCGAGCCACTGCACCTGGACATTCCGATCACGATCGCGGGCATGAGCTTCGGCGCGCTGTCGGGGGCGGCGAAGGAGGCGCTCGGACGCGGCGCAAGCGCCCTTGGCACGAGCACCACGACCGGCGACGGCGGCATGACCCCCGAGGAGCGCGAGCACTCGCGCACGCTCGTCTACCAGCTGCTGCCCTCCCGCTATGGGATGAACCCCGACGATCTGCGCCGCGCGGACGCGATCGAGGTGGTCGTCGGTCAGGGTGCAAAGCCCGGGGGTGGCGGCATGCTGCTCGGGCACAAGATCTCCGAGCGCGTCGCGCAGATGCGCGACCTGCCACCCGGGATCGACCAGCGCAGCGCCTGCCGGCACCCAGATTGGACGGGGCCCGATGACCTCGAGATCAAGATCGAGGAGCTGCGCGAGATCACCGACTGGCGGGTGCCGATCTTCATCAAGGTGGGCGCCACGCGTACCTACTACGACGTCGCGCTCGCGGTTAAGGCGGGCGCGGACGCGATTGTGCTCGACGGCATGCAGGGCGGCACCGCCGCCACACAGGAGGTCTTCATCGAACACGTCGGCATCCCGATCCTTGCAGCCATCCCCCAGGCGGTCGAGTCGCTGATGGACCTCGGCATGCACCGCGAGGTGCAGCTGATCGTCTCGGGTGGCATCCGCACCGGCGCGGACGTCGCCAAGGCGCTCGCGCTCGGCGCAGACGCGGTGTCGATCGGGGTCGCCGCGATGATCGCCCTCGGTGACAACGCCCCAGAGCACGACGAGGACTACCGCGCGATCGGCTCGGCCGCGGGCTATTACGACGACTACCAGGCAGGCCTCGACCCGGCGGGTATCTCCACGCAGGACGACGAGCTCTCGGCACGGCTGGACCCTGTGGAGGGAGGCCAGCGTGTGGCCAACTACCTGCGCACCCTCGTGCTCGAGGCACAAACGCTCGCGCGTGCGTGCGGCAAGTCGCACCTGCACAACCTCGAGCCGGAGGATCTCGTCGCGCTGACGATCGAGGCGGCTGCGATGGCGCGGGTGCCGCTGGCGGGGACGGGTTGGATTCCGGGGCTCGGGGCCGAGATACGCTGACGCAAGAGCACCCCCCAAATAACCGATCAGCGACGTCTGGCGGCCTGGGCCTTTTGCATGTGGATGTCCTTCCTGCTCACGAGGCCACTGACGAGCTTGAGTGTCAGCCTGAGCTCAAGAAGACGGTGATGGCGCCAGTTGAAGACACCACGCTTGGTCAATGTGATCACCACCTCATGGATCCCGGCTCGCAGGCTCTGCATGTACGTTCGGACCCCCTGCCCGGCGATCGTCACGAAGCCGTTATCCGAGGTCGTGAACCTCAGGAGCAGGTGATCACCCGAGATCCCATGGCTTACCAGGCTTATCTCCGGTCCGACGTCGCCTGCTGAGGGTGATTCTCCGCCACCGCCGGAACTGCCGGTGGACGACTCAGTCGATGGTTGGGCGCTCTGCCCTGTGGACCGAAGAGTGGTCGGGGGAATGGTGCTTGGGCACGGTCCACCCCCCGTACCTTCGGTGATCTGGAACGAGGACGAAGGCATCGCATCGAGACCATCGCTCCAGGGCATCAGTTCACTGTTCGTGGTGAATGTGCCACATATCGGAGGGTTGGCAAGCAGCGCGCGCGAGCCCCCGTAAAACGTCAGCTTGATCCTGCTCAGCGGCAGTTGTGGAATGTCGTTCAAGCTCAGCGCCAGCCGCCCGGTGGCAGGGTTCTGCGTCAGCTGTCCGGCGAGCTTCAGCACACCCGTCTGTTCTCCTTCCGCCTCCAAATAAAGCGCCATCGGCGCTCCGGACGGGCCGGTGCCCGCTTCCGCCACGTAGATGGAGCCAGACAGAACTTCGCCCAGCAGCGGCGCTTGAAGGTCGACCGTTCCGACCCTGGATGCGAACGGACACATTCCGGACCCCGGGGATGTGAGCTCGAACTCGGCTTCGCTGCAGCCGACCACGCCTTCCATCCCCGATGGTCCCAATGACACACCCGCTGGGAACATGACGAGCGCTCGCTGCATTTGCGCGGTGGCCAGCTCCGATTGTTCATCGTGTTGTGGAGTCTCTATTTCGAGCTCATAACCGCTGGGCGCACCCGCCTGCCGAACCTCCGGGACAACGTGGATCACTGGTTCGAACGACAGCAGCTCACAGCCAGTCATCTGGGGAAATGAGACAGATAGCGATACGGCTTCTGCCCCCCATGATTCGCCCTCGATCGTCGTCGACAATGGCACAGCGCAGGAGGTGGGTAGCGTCACAAGCGCAGGAGGGATTTCTTCCACCGTCATCGGCTCCCTCGAGACGAGCCCCATCGTCAGTGCTATCGATTCGAGTCCCATCCTCGGGAAATCATCGATGCTCACCATCATCCCA
This sequence comes from Solirubrobacteraceae bacterium, assembly GCA_050015915.1. Lineage (GTDB taxonomy): Bacteria > Actinomycetota > Thermoleophilia > Solirubrobacterales > Solirubrobacteraceae > Palsa-744. The sequence goes on along the minus strand of JBEKAM010000017.1, from coordinate 21,984 downwards.
TCACCAGCGCCCGGACCAACAGCGACGTTAGCAACCACCGGGAGATGCGCGAAACCGAACCCTAGATTGGCGAACTCTCCTGCCCCCGGAGCGAGGTTATAGACGGCACCTGATTCTGTCGTGCCACCGAGACTCATATGCACCGTTCCGACAACTGTGTCTTTCGGACAGCTGTTTTCCCGGAACCCTGCCAATCCGCAGCGAGCGATAGTAGCGGTGTTGAGAATCAATCCCGGCGGCAACTCGAAAGTCAGATTCCGCACTTCACTCGCGGTTTGCGTGTCAGTGTTGAGCTTGGCTTCCGCCGTGAGTTCGTAGGGGTGCGAGCCGGCCTCTGTATCAACATCGCCTTGTTCGTTCCTCGCGGTCACGCTGTAACTTTCGATCCCAAAGCCGGTTGAGGCAGATGCACTCGCCGCGGCGACTGCGAATGGCAGCAACGCGCAGGCCAATGCCGCACCGAGAGCCAGAAGCCGACCGACTGGGGAGAAACCCGGTGCTCCCTCGAGGGTGGCGCAAATGGGTATTGCGTCGCGGACGACGCCACACCGACACGCTCGCTGGACCGTCCCCGCCATGCGCCCAGATCATAAAGTATTTGGCCACTAGTTGGGATTAATACGTTGACACGAACCTTGGCACTGGCGGCCACATCATGTGATCTGGCCGCCAGTGTCGAATGCTATGTCGATCACTTGGCGTCACGCAGGAGCTGGCTCGTTTGGCGCGATCTGGCAGCAGTTCAGGTGTGGGCCCTCGATGTACGTTACGACCGCCCCGCCGCAACCGTCGCGGCCACCAGCATCACCACCCCGTAGACCCCTGGAACGGCGCCCGCGGCTGTGCCGAACGCTTGCGTGGCAAGAGCCGCAGCGACGGCGAAGTCACGCATGGCAATCGTGAACGCCCCGGGGATTGCGCTCGCGCGGGACCCATCGACCAGGCGCCACAACCGAGCAACGCACGCACACACGACCAGAAACGCCACACTTGCCAACAGCGCGGCACCCAGGTGGTGAGCGCCATGGGTACCGCTGAGCGCGGCGTACACGAGCACCGCCACCGTCAACGCCGCCACACCCTCCCGCTCGGCGTCGACCTCCACGAGACGCTTCGCGAGCGCGCCACGGCTGCGGATGGCGACACCAACGACGAGCGGCACGATCACCACAAGCGCGAAGCGGGCGAGCAGATGCCCCGAGCTGACGTGTACTGAGCTCCCCGATAGCCATCCGATCGCCACTGGCCCCACCAGCGCAGCGAGCACCAGCGATCCGGTGACCACGCCGAGCGCGATCGTCGCGTCGGCGCCGGCCAGCGCAACGAGACCGACGGAGGCCACCTCGGCAGATGACAGTCCGACCGCGAGCAGCCCGTCGCGCACGAGCGGCGCGAACGGGCGGCCCAGCAGCCACGCGGCGCCCACCAGCACGGGGAGCGGCAATATGGACAGGACGACAACCGCGCGCACGTGTTCGCGCAGGCGTGCGAGCTCGGCGAAGGAGATCCCGAGCGCGGTGGCGAGCACGAGCAATGCCAGCAGCAGGTCCGAGCGGGCGGCCAGCGTGGATGAGGGGATCACGAGGCCGAGGGCGGCGGCGAGCAGCGCCAGCGGCGTGAGCGCGCGTGGCACGGCTGCGAGCAGTCGCATCATCGCTGCCTCAGCGCCCTGCGCCGAGCGCGCGGGTGAGCGTGGCGGCTCCCTCGCGCAAATCGGCCAGCAGGAGCGTCGGGTCCTCGAGGCGGTTGGCCGGGCCCTGTAGCCCGAGGATCGCCGCGAGGGCGCCGGTGCGGTCGAACACGGGGGCGGCGATCGCGTTGACGTCCGGCTCGCGCTCGCCGAACACCGTCCCGTATCCGCGCTGATGCACGGCGCGTACCTCCGCGGCGAGACGGGCGCGGTCGGTGATCGTGTGCTCAGTGAGGGCTTTGAGGTCTCGCTCTCGCGGAAGCGGTCCGCCGCCGAAGGCGAGCATCACCTTGCCGACCGCCGTCGCATGCGCCACGCTAGGGCGCCCCAGGCGCGCCATGCTGACGACGCTCGACTGCGATGGCACCGAGTCGACGGTGATCGCCTCGCGCTCACCCGGCACCGACAGCGTCGCGGTCTCACCGGTGCGCTCCATCAACTCGACGAGCACCGGGCGCGCGAGCGCACGCAGGTCCATGCGTGCGAGCACGCGGTCGGCGAGCGTCACGAGCCCCAGGCCGAGCCGGAACGGACCGTGTTCGTCGCGCTGCACCATGCCGGCGCTCTCCAGCGTGGCGAGCAGCCGTGATGCGGTGCTGGGGCTCACGCCGATCCTACGGGCCAGCTCGTTGACACCGAGATCCCGCTCGCTGTCACGTAGCGCATCGAGCAGCGCAAGCGCGCGCGCGACCGAATTGATGGGGCGCCCGCCCGCCCGCCCACCCGCCCCTGCGCTGGTGGCCGACGATGAATCGCCGGGGTCGCGTGGCGCGACTTCGTCGCCAGCCTCGTCAAATTTGTGTTGCGTCATCGGCAACAGTATTGCGCTTTGCGAAACACATGTCTAGGATGCCGTCGATGTCGTTCGTGCTCACGTGCCCCCATTGCGGTGTCCGCGAGGTCGCTGACTTCGCGTTCGGGGGCGAGCTCTCGAGCAGGCCCAGCGAGACGCCGTCGCTGCGAGAGCTGTGCGAATACAACTACTTCCGCCGTAACGTCGCGGGAGTGCAACGCGAGTGGTGGTACCACCGCTCCGGCTGCCGGACGTGGTTTCAAGCAGAACGCGACACGCGCACCAACCGCGTGCTGCAAGTGGCACTCCCCGGCGAGCTCGATAACAGTGTCGTGCAAGGCGATGACGCGGCATGACGAGCTGCGAGCACCCCACCCGCAGCCAGGCGGCCCCGTGAGTCGTCTACCGCCACAACCGGGCGAGCGCATCGAGCGCAACGAGACGCTCAGCTTCACGTTCGACGGCAAGCCCGCGACCGCACTGCGCGGAGACACGATCGGCTCGGCGCTGTTCGCTGCCGGTCAACGTACGTTCTCGCGAAGCTTCAAGTACCACCGCCGCCGTGGCCTCATGTGCTGCGCGGGCAGCTGCCCGAATTGCCTCGTGGCGGTGGATGGCGCTCCGGGCATCCGCGCGTGCACAGAGCCCGTACGCGAGGGCATCCAGGTGGAGCATCTCAACGCCACGCCCGGCCTGGAGCTCGACGCGATGGCCGTCACGGACGTGCTCGGCGGCCCATTCACGCCACCGGGCTTCTACTACAAGACGTTCATCCGCCCGCGGCGGTTGTGGCCTGTCTATGAGTGGGTGCTGCGTCATGCCGCCGGCCTCGGACGACTACCCCAACGACAGGCCGAGCGCAACTGGCGAACGGAGTACCGCCGCCGTCACACCGACGTGCTCGTTGTCGGCGCCGGACACGCGGGCTTGAGCGCGGCGATCGCGGCGGCAGAGCTGGGCGCGGACGTTGTACTCGCCGATGAGGGACCGGAGCCGGGCGGACGGCTGCTGTGGGAGGGCGGCCATGCGCAGGCCAGGACGCTGAGCACGCGTGCCCGCGAGGCCGGCGTCGAGATCCTCTGCTCTGCCCCGGCACTCGGCCATTTCGATGGTCTCGTGCCGGTATGGCAGGGCGACACGCTGCATCAGGTGCGCGCCAGCCAGCACATCTACGCCACAGGAGCGATCGAGCAGCCGCTGGTGTTTCCCGGCAACGACCTGCCGGGTGTGATGCTCTCCGGCGGTGCGCGGCGACTCGCGTCGCTTTACAGTGTGCGGCCGGGCACAAAAGCGGTCGTCGCGAGCACCTCCGATCGCGGCCTGCTCGCGGCTGGCGCGCTGCGAAAACTTGGAATCGAGGTGCTCGCAGTGGCGGATCTCCGGCACACGCCCTCGCCCGCGGCAGCGGCACTGCACGATCAGGGGATCGAAGTGCTGCACGGTTGGACGATCGCCGCCGCCAGCGGACGGCGCGAGGTGCAAAGCGTGACGCTCGTCCCCGTCACCGCGACTGGCGGGGGCGCTGCCTCCAGCACTGCGCAATCGGCAGAGCGCAAGCTGAGCTGCGACCTAGTGCTCGTCTGCGGCGGCGAGTCGCCTGCCACAGCGCTCGTCGCGCAGGCGGGCGGGCGCACCGAGTACGACGCCGAGCGCGGTCACTTCCGGCTCGCCGAGATGCCGCCCGGAGTGTGGGCAGCTGGCGATCTCTCGGGAGACGGCGAGGAGCAGCTGGCGCCAGCCTCGGGGGAGCTGGCAGGGCTGGCTGCCGCGCATGCACTCGGCTTGGGCAATGAGCGCTCGGAGCTACGCGCCGCGGAGCTGGAGGCCCAGCTGCACGACTCGCGCCGGGGCTGGGAGGTGCCCGCGCCGGTGCTCGCTCCAGACACCTCGCACAAGGGCAAGGCGTTCACGTGCTTCTGCGAGGACGTGACCGCCAAGGACATCCATCGCGGCGTTCAAGAGGGCTATGACTCGATCGAGCTGTGCAAGCGCTTCACGACGGTGACGATGGGACCGTGCCAGGGACGCATGTGCCAGCTGTCCTCGATTCGGCTGATGTCCGCCGAGACCGGTCAGGGGCTCGAGCAGATCGGCACGACGACCGCGCGGCCGCCGTGGTCGACAGTGCCGCTCGGCGCGCTCGCGGGCCGGCCGATCGAGCCGGCCAAGCGCTCGGCGATCCATGGTGTGCACCGCGAGCTCGGCGCAACCATCAAATGGGCGGGCGACTGGCGACGCCCGTACGACTACGGCGACCCTGAGGGTGAGGCGCTGAACGTGCACACAGCAGCTGGCCTAATCGACGTCTCGACGCTCGGCAAGCTGCTCGTGCGGGGGCCCCAGGCGGGCGAGTTCCTCGACCGTCTCTACCCCAATCGGCTGTCGAACCTGAAGCCGGGGCGCGTGCGCTACGGCGTACTCACCTCAGATGCGGGCCGGATCATGGACGACGGCACGATCACGCGAATCGACGAGGAGACCTTCTACGTGACCACCACCTCCAGTGGCGCCGGTGCGGTCGAGCAGTGGTTCTCGTGGTGGCTGGCCGACTGGCGGCTGGACGTGCAGCTCAGCGACATGACACAGGCGCTATGCGCGGTCAATCTCGCGGGGCCACGCGCGCGGGAGATCCTCACGCGCCTGAGTGACGTGGACTGCTCGCCGGAGGCGTTCGCCTACCTCGACTCGCGACAGGCGAGCGTCGCGGGCGTGCAGGCACTGCTGATGCGGATCGGCTTCGTCGGCGAGCTCGGCTATGAGATCCACTTCCCCGCGGCGTACGGCGAGGATGTGTGGAACGCGATCACGATCGCGGGCGAGACCGACGGCATCCGCCCCTTTGGCCTCGAGCCGCAGCGCATCCTGCGTCTGCAGAAGCAGCACATCATCGTCGGCCAGGACACCGACTCCGAGTCGACACCGTTTGGCGCGTGCATGCCGTGGGCGGTCAAGCTCGACAAGGACGAGCAGTTCATCGGCCGCTGGGCGCTGGAGCACGCCGCAAGTGCACCCGCGGAGACCGCGCTCGTCGGCTTCACCGTCGCAAACGGCCACGTGCCGACCGAGGGCGCGGTGGTGCTCGACGCACGCGGCGGCGCAGCCGGACAGGTGACGAGCGCGCGCCACTCGCGCCAGCTCGAACGCGTGATCGGGATGGCATGGGTCCCGAGCGCGCTCGCCAACGACGGCCAGATCATCGCGATCTCCGACAAGGGCACGCGCGTAGCGGCCTCGGTCATAACAGAGCCCTTCCACGATCCCGCCGGGGAGCTGCTGCGCTCGTGAGGGAGCCTCGACACTGGTGAGCCTCGCGTTCCTCACCCCGGACGCAATGCCGTCGCGTGAGCTGCACGCACGTTCGCCAATGGAGCGGTTGGCCGTAGCGGCTGGCGCGCGGATCGCGCGCGTCGAGGGCTGGAACGTCCCGAACGCCTACAGCGAGCCGAGCGTCGAGTGGACACGCCTGACGAAGACGGTTGGCTTCGTCGACCGCTCGAGTCTCGCCAAGCTGGAGATCCAAGGCGAGCCACAGGTGCTTGCGCGGATCGTGGCGCAGGCAAGCGCGCAGGCAGTGGGCGAGGAGGTAACGCTCGAGCCGGGACGTGCAAGCCGCTCGGCGAAGGACGCAACGACCGGCACCTGGTGGTGTCCGGTGACCCCCGGCCGCGTGCTCGTGCTGAGTGACCCTGCATCGGCGCCAGACGTGCGCGCCGCGGTAATGCAGGCGGTTGAAGAGGAGCGCTCGACGGTGAGCGTGATCGACGTCACCTGTGGCCTTGCGGCCCTGTCGCTGATCGGCCCGAACGCGCGCGAGCTGCTCGCACGCTTCTGCGCGATCGACGTGCGCCCCACGCTCGCCCCGCCGACCGCCTTTCGGCCGGGCTCCGTCGCCCGCACACCCGGCTACGTGCTCGTTGAGGAGCAGGAGCAGGAGCAGGAGCATCTGCTCGTGCTGGTCGGCTGGGCGCTCGGCGAATACCTATGGCAAGTGGTGGCAGACGCAGCTGCCCAGCTCGGCGGCGGTCCAGTCGGCGCAGAAGCGCTCGCCCACTATCTGGAGCGAGACGATGCGTGAGATCTTCCGCCCGGGCCGGATGTGGCGGCGTTCGCGCGAGCTGAGCGACTCCTACGACGTGGTGATCGTGGGCGGCGGCGCACACGGCCTCGCAACGGCCTACTACCTCGGCCAGCTTGGCGTCAAAAACGTGGCGGTGCTCGAGCAGGGATATATAGGCTCGGGTGCGGCCGGACGCAACACGACGATCCTGCGCTCGAACTACAAGACGCCGGAGGGCGCGCGCTTCTATGACGCGAGCATCAAGCTCTACGAAGGCCTGTCGGCGGAGCTCGACTTCAACCTGCTGTTCTCGCAGTGTGGGCACCTCACGCTCGCACACTCGGACCGGGCGATGTTCGTGATGGCAAACCGTGCCGAGGTCAACCGCCTGCACGGGATCGACTCGCAGCTCGTCGATGCGGCAGAGGTCAAGCGCCTGTGCCCGCAGCTGAACGTCTCCGAGGAGGTCACCTATCCGATTGTGGGGGCGTTGTATCACCCACCCGGAGGGATCATCCGCCACGACGCGGTCGTGTGGGGCTACGCACGTGGCGCCGATCGCGCAGGCGTGGAGATACACCCCTACACGAAGGTCGAAGGCTTCGATAAAGCAGCTGACGGGCGCATCACGACCGTGCGCACGAACCGCGGCACGATCAAGGCCGGGCAGGTGCTGAGCGCGACGGCCGGTTGGAGCACCCTCGTGTGCGCGCTGGCGGGAGTGGAGCTACCGATCACCACCCACATCCTGCAGGCGTGCGTGACCGAGCCGGTGAAGCCGCTGCTGGACGTGGTGATCGTCTCCTCGCAGATGCACGTGTACATCTCCCAGTCCGACCGCGGCGAGTTCGTGATGGGCTCGGAGATCGAACCGTGGACCACCTATCGCATGCAGGGAACGCTCAACTTCCTGCAGGATCTGACAAGGCACACGCTGGAGCTGTTCCCGCAGCTCGAGCACGCGCGCCTGCTTCGCAGCTGGGCGGGGTTGTGCGACCTCTCCCCCGACTACAGCCCGATCCTCGGGCGCACTGTGGTGGATAACTTCCACGTGAGCGCCGGCTGGGGTACCTATGGCTTTAAGGCGGCGCCGATCGTCGGTAAGACGCTCGCGGAGCTGATCGAGAGCGGCCGCACGCCCGAACTGATCGCGCCGTTCGCGCTCGAGCGCTTCTATGAAGACCGGCTCGTCTCAGAGCTCGCAGCGGCGGCGGTCAGCCACTGATGGCCTATCTCGGATCGCACACCGGAGGGGGTGCCGATCACACCGCGCGGCTGTTGATCTCGTGCCCCGACGGCCCTGGGATCGTGGCCGCGGTGTCGCGCTTCCTGTTTGAGCAGGGAGCGAACATCGTCAGCTCCGATCAGTACTCGACGCACCCCGAGCAGGGCACCTTCTTCATGCGCTCGGCCTTCTACCTACCGGTGATCGACGAGGATCGCACGGCGTTCGAGTCCGCGTTCGGCGAGCTCGCGGAGCGCTTTGCGATGCAGTGGCGGATCGCCTACGCGCGCGATCGCCGTAGTGTCGCGCTTATGGCCTCGCGCGAGGATCACTGCCTACTCGACCTGCTGTGGCGCAACCGCCGTGGCGAGCTGGACATGGAGGTCATGTGCGTGATCTCAAACCACGAGCTGCTGCGCGGCGAGGTAGAGGCGCTGGGCGTGCCATTCCTGCATATCCCCGTTAGCAAGGACACCAAGCCCCAAGCTGAGCAGCAGGCGCTCGATGCGCTCGCCGGGCGCGCCGAGCTGCTCGTGCTGGCGCGCTACATGCAGATCCTCTCCGGTGACTTCCTCGCGCGGATGGGCTGCCCGGTGATCAACATCCATCACTCGTTCCTGCCCGCGTTCGCCGGCGCCGAGCCCTACCGGCACGCCTACGAGCGCGGCGTCAAGCTGATCGGCGCGACGGCCCACTACGTCACCGAGGCGCTCGACGAGGGTCCGATCATCGAGCAGGACGTGCAGCGCGTGGGACACCGCTACACGGTCGCGGACCTCGAGCGGGTGGGTCGCGATCTCGAGCGCATGGTGCTCGCGCGCGCGGTCCGCAGCGAGCTCGACGACCGCGTGCTGGTGTACGAGGGCCGCACGATCGTCTTCTGAGGAGCGACGGCCGACCGGCCGGCGAGGAGAGTCTGGGAGAATGCCGACCGTGGACTTCGACCTCTCTCCCGACCATGAGCTGATCAGGCGCACGGTCAGGGAATTCGCCGAGGGCGAGGTGGCCCCGGTGGCCGAGGAGCTCGATCGCACGAAGTCCTTCCCGTACGACATCGTGGCGCAGCTGGGCAAGCTGAACCTGATGGGGATCCCGTTCCCTGAGGAGTACGGCGGCGGGGGCGGCGACACGCTGGCGTACGCGCTGGCGGTGGAGGAGCTCACGCGCGTGGACTCCTCGGTGGCGATCACGCTATGTGCGCACACTTCGCTGGGCACCCAGCCGATCTACGTGTTCGGCTCAGAGGAGCAAAAGCGCGAGTGGATGCCGCAGCTCTGCTCGGGAGAACGCCTGGGCGCGTTCGGGCTGACCGAGCCTGAGGCAGGCTCGGACGCGGGCAACACGCGCACGAAAGCACGCCTGGAGGACGGCGAATGGGTGATCGACGGCGCCAAGCAGTTCATCACCAACGCCGGCACCGACATCTCCGGCGTGGTCTGCATAACCGCAGTCACCGGTGCCCAAAGCGAGGATTCCAAGGAGATATCCAATCTAATCATCCCCAACGACACGCCCGGCTACGAGCAGGGCGAGCCCTACCGCAAGATGGGTTGGAACGCTTCGGACACACGCCCCCTCAGCTTCGACGACTGCCGTGTGCCGGAGGAGAACCTGCTGGGGCCGCGCGGCGCCGGCTTCAAGCAGTTCCTGCACATCCTCGACATCGGACGCATCGGTGTGGCCGCGATGGGCGTCGGGCTGGCTCAGGGAGCACTCGATGAGGCGCTGAAGTATGCCAAGGAGCGCAAGGCGTTCGGTAAGCCCATCTCCAAGTTCCAGGCGATTCAGGGCAAGCTCGCGGACATGTCCACGGAGATCGCCGCCGCGCGGCTGCTCGTGTACAAGGCCGCCCGTGAGAAGGACGCCAAACGCAACTTCACTCTCACGGCGGCCCAGGCGAAGCTGAAGACCGGCCGCCTCGCGGTCCGCTGTGCCGAGGAGGCGGTGCAGATCCACGGCGGCTACGGCTTCATCGAGGAGTACCCCGTGTGCCGCTTCTATCGCGACGCGAAGATCCTCACGATCGGCGAGGGCACCGACGAGGTCCAGCAGATGGTGATCGCGCGGGCGCTCGGTGCGTGAATACGCAAACCTGCGTAACGCATAATTGCGTAGTTGTTTTTATGCAGTACTGTGTTATGATTGAGGAATGGCAGGCGCCTCGATCATCAACCCATTTCGCTACGGTGCGCTCGCCCTGGATGACGCGTTCACGGATCGAGAGCGAGAGACCGCAGAGCTCAAGGCCGATGCCCTGAACGGGCAGGATGTCGTTCTTTTTGCTCCCCGCCGCTACGGCAAGTCATCGCTCGTATGGCGCGTGTCCCAGGAGCTGGTTGCGCAGGGCGCGCTGGTTGCGCACGTGAACCTGATGACAACGCCCACCACCACACAGCTCGCCGAGAAGCTGGCGCGAACCATCCACGAGGACATCGCCTCACCGCTGTTCCGCGCCAAAGAGCGACTGCGCATCTTCCAGGGCCTACGAATCACCCCGACCATCACAGTCGATCCAGAGGATGGCTCGTTGAGCTTCGGCTTTGATGCGGGCAGGCGCAAAGAGGACATCAACGCGACGTTGGAGCGACTGCTCGAGCTGCCAGGGCAGCTCGCCGGCGAGCGCAAGCGCCCCGTCGTACTGATACTGGACGAGTTTCAGGAGATCGTCGATATCGATGCGACCCTCCCGCGCCTGATGCGCTCCGTCTTCCAGCAGCAGCCGGAGGTCGCGCACCTTTACCTCGGTAGCAAGCGACACATGATGGAGCACATCTTCAGCAACGAGAACGAGCCCTTCTGGCGCAGCGCGAAGGAGATCGAGCTCGGGGCGATCGAGCCGCAGCCGTTCGGGGAGTACATCGAGCGGCAGTTCGAGCGCACGGGCAAGAAGATCACATCGGCTGCGATCAAAGCCGTCCTCGAGACGACGCACGGTCATCCGTACGCAACCCAGGAGCTCTGCTACTTCCTCTGGCAGGACACACCCGCCGGCGCCACCGCGACCGACACACAGGTCGCTGAAGCCGTGACCAACGTGCTCAATTCGGAGCACGCCCACTTCAGCCTCGTTTGGGAGGATGCCTCTGCACATCAGCGGCTCCTACTCAGAGCGCTCGCCGAAGAACCCGGACACCCGCTCTCAGCCGACTATCGTCGCCGCCACGCCCTACCCGGAGGGTCGAGCGTCCAACGAGCCCTGGGTGCCCTGGAGAAAGCCGAGCTGGTCGGCCGTCAACGTGGCGAAGCCTGGATCAGCGAGCCGTTCCTCGCGCAGTGGGTGCTCGAGAACGACGCCTAGCCCAAATGCCGCTCACGTTACGCAAGTTTGCGTAACGCATCTCTGCGTACACCAATCCACCCAGTGACGCACCTACTCGTTTACCATCAATCGATGTCCGAGCTGATCGCACAAGGCGAAAAACGGGAACTCCAAGGGGCTACCCTGGCACCTGACGGCGACGAGCTGACGGCACCGCTGGACGCCGTGCCAACCAAGAGCGAGGCCGGGCCAACACTGCGCGACTGCGTGCGTGTGTTCGCGCGCCAGCCATCGCCGCCCTACCTCCTCGGCGCGCTCGTGATCGCGCTCGCAGCACGCGCCATCCAGGGCCAGTTCAGCTGGCGCGATCTCGTGATGGTGGCGGGCCTGGTGGCGATAACACCATTCGTCGAGTGGATGATTCACGTGTACCTGCTGCACGCGCGGCCGTTCACGCTGCTGGGACGCAAAGTGGAGATGCTGAGCGCCCGGGAGCATCGCGCGCATCACGAAGCACCCACCATCCTCGAGGGAGTGCTGATTCCCGTATACGCGGTACTCCTGTTCCTGGTGGCGATCGCGGCTGTCAACTGGGCCCTGTCGTTCCCCATTCACCTCGTGCTCGGAGGCCCGCGCCTGGCGTACGCGACTACGGGCGTGGCAACCAGCTTCGCGATCCTCAGCGCATACGAGTGGACCCATTTCCTGATCCACACCCCGCACCGAGCGCGAAGCCGCTATTACAAGGCGATCTGGCGCAACCACCGCCTGCACCACTACAAGAACGAGCACTACTGGTTCGGCGTGACCTCAACCGTCGGCGACCGTGTGATCGGCACGCTGGCCGACCAGCGTTCGGTCCCACGCTCGGCTACCGCCCGGTCCCTGCACTCCGACCTTTAGCGGACTGCCGCTCTAGCTGATCCGCTCAGCGCCTACGCGCTCGAGCAGGGATGCAGCGGCACTGGCTGGATCGAGCCTACGCTGTACGACCTCCTCGAGTAGGCGCTGGAACTCGGCGTCCTCCTGCAGGTCCTCTTCCAGGCGACGGCGCATGCGCGCGGTGGCGATCGCGAGCACCTCGCTACGCAGATTGCGCGCGCGGCGCTCGTCGAGCTGGCCGGCGGCGAGGATGTGCGCGCGGTGCTCATTGAGGCTCTGCACGAGCTCGGCGATCCCCTCGCCGCGCGCGGCCTCGGTCTTGAGGATCGGCACGCGCCAGTGTCCGCGGACTTCCTCAGGCGTGCGATCGAGGTTCGCCAGCGAGAGCACGCCGCGGATCTCGCGGATCATCGTGTCGGTCAGGGGGTGGTCGGCCTTGTTGACGACGATCACGTCCGGGATCTCCATCACGCCCGCCTTCAATGCCTGAATCGAGTCGCCAGAGCCGGGCATCAGCACGAGCACGATCGTGTCGGCGTGGTCGATGATGTCGATCTCCGCCTGACCCACACCGACCGTCTCCACGAACACGTCCTGGCGGCCGGCTGCGTCGAGCAGTAGCGCCGCCTGTAGCGCCGCCTCTGACAGACCGCCGAGCGCGCCGCGGTTGGCCATCGAGCGGATGAACACGCCGCGGTCGAGGAAGTGCTCGGTGAGGCGGATGCGATCCCCGAGCAGCGCGCCCTGGGTGAACGGCGAAGACGGGTCGATCGACAGCACCCCCACGCTCCTGCCCGCCTCGCGGCGCGCCTTCGTGAGCGCGCCTATTAGCGTCGACTTGCCAACTCCTGGAGGCCCAGTGAAACCAACAACGTCGGCTTTGCCGGTGTGGGGATAGACCTCGCGCACGAGCTCCCAGCCCTCGGGGCGGTTGTCCTCTACGAGCGTGATCGCGCGGGCGAGCGCACGGCGATCGCCGTCGAGCAGGCGTTGGGCTAGCGTCGGGTCTGCCATCGAGGGCGCAATCATCGCAGGGGCCGCGGCCTCGGCCCGCCCGCATCGAGCGGCCACCGCCTCACGGACAGGCCCGGCCCGTCCGGCTGTCCCTTACGATTCGAGCGCGATGGAGCTGGTTGCCAACCCCGCAGATCCCACCAAAGAGGCCGACCCCGCAAGAGATGCCCCTGCCGCTGCCGACTTGCGGGCCCGCGCCGAGCAGGCCGCTGTCGCCGCGCGAGTGGCGCCCGCGCCGCTTCACGGCGGACCGCTGACGCTGCTGCGCTTCATGCGCGCCAACCGGATGCTGAACCGCCACTACGCGCGGCTCTTGCTTCGGTATGCCCTGCTGAAGCTGCGCTTCGGCAAGCGCCTGCAGACGGACGGGATCTGCTTCATCTGCCCGCATGTGACCCTGGAGATCGGCCGCCATGCAACGCTGCGCATCGGCCGCTGGTCGTGGATCGGGCACGGCAGCAAGATTCGCGTACACGAGGGCGAGGTGAGCATCGGCGCGAAGACGGTAATGGGTCAGGACTGCACGATCTCGGCCTATCAGCACGTGTCGATCGGACGCGAGTGCATCATCGCCGACCGCGTGATGCTGATCGACTTCGACCACGGCGTCACAGAGGTCGAGCGCCCGATCCGCCTGCAGGGCATCTACAAGCGCGATGTGCGTGTGGGTCACAACGTGTGGGTCGGCTACGGCGCGTGCATCCTGCGGGGTGTGAGCGTGGGCGACAACAGCGTCATCGGCACGAGCTCGGTCGTCACCAAGCAGGTGCCAGAGAACGCGGTGGTCGCGGGTACCCCCGCGCGTGTGATCCGCATGCGCGAGACCCCGCAGGTGATGCGGTGGGAATGAGCAGCGTCAAAGCTAGGTAGCGTGCTTCATCACGGCTTCGCTGAGCGTTACCGGCCGTTTCACCGTCTTGCCGCCGGCCACGGAGGCGACGATCTCGGCTGCCAGTCGATGCTGCTTTGACTTCGCGAGTGCGCTCCTTGCGGTCGCCGTCAGATGCAGCACGATCTTGGCGTTACTCCCCGCAGCCAGCGAGTAGTTGCCCCTGGCCAGGATGAGCGTCTCTTTCTTTGCGACCGTCTTCTTGCCGTTGCGGTGCTTGACGACGATCTGCTCGGTCAGCTCAATCGTTCCCGAGCAGCTTGCGTCGGCACAGGCGATCGGAACGCGTGTCGAGCTGCCGGATATGGAGAGCTTGGCAGACGACAGCACGATGACGGGAGCCACCGGGGCGACGCCGATCGGCGCGATAGCAGTCGAAGGCACAGCCAAGACGTTGCTGGTGGCGCTGACGCTCGCGAGCTTGTTGGTCGCAGTGACCATGCAGGCCAGATCATGCCCTGCATCGACCGACTGGACCACGTACGTGCTCCCGGTTGCGCCAGCGATCGCCGTACCGTCACGCAACCACGCCTGTGTGTAGGTGAGAACTTCGCTGCCCGTCCACGATCCATCTGTGCAGGAGAGCGTCTGCCCGACGCTGGGTGTTCCAGACAGTGTCGGCGCTGCCGTGTTTGCAGGTTCCTCGCGCACCATCGCGGCGTTGATGCCCGTGGTCGTGAGCGGGACCGTCACTTCCACGTGGGTGCCGTAGAGAAGTATTTCCGCCAGATTGAAGGAGTCTTCAGGAAACGCGCGGTCGTCGTAAAGCTGAGGCATGTAGGGAACGTATGCAGCTTCGCCTTCTTTTTTCTCCTTGACGAACGCCACCTCGACGGTACCGCTGGCCAAGCCGACGAGCTCGTAGCTGCCATCGGCGGCTGTCAACGCGAGCGCCGCCGGTGCTTCAGCGCCACCCAGCACAAGGGCCTCGACGGTCACATTTCCCAGCGCTTGATGTGTTGCAGCGTCGGTGACAACGCCGGTTATCGACGCGCCCTGCAGCAGCTTTGCGTTGATATCCGAGGAGACGCCTTCGTTGACAAACACTTCCGCAGCTTCGCTGAACCTCGCCTTTTCGGAGTAGAACTGGGGGGCGTAGTCGAGACCGGATCCAAGGGCCGCTTTGAAGCCGATGACGTATGCGCCCTTGGACAGACCCTTCAGTTCGTATTTGCCGAACTGGTTGGTATCGACTGACGCCACGGCGGCGTTTGGCGCGTTCTTTTCGTAGGCCGTCACTTCGATATTGCCGAGTTCCAATTTGCTGCTCGCGCTGGTCACTTCCCCCGTGATCGACGCGTTTTCTGAGAGCGCTGCGTTGATTTCCTTGAGTTCCTTGCCCGCTTCGACACTGATCGTGGTGGCAGCCGCGAAGCTCAGCTTTTCTTTGTAGTACTGGGTGGCGTACTTTGTTGCGGTGCCGATGAACTTGACCTTGTATTCGCCGGGTTCCAGCCCCGCAGCCGTGTAGCTGCCATTGCTGGCCGTAGTTGCCGGATACCACTCGTTTTCACCTTTGTAGATGCGAACTTCAATGCCTTCGATTCCAGTTTTGGAAGCGGCGCCGGTCACCTTCCCCGAAACAGCTCCGTAGCCGGTCGCGCCGGCGGTGGGAGCGACGAGGAGCAGCCCGAGGCAGCCGAGCAACACGGCGAGCGCACAGCGGCCGCTGCGGCCTCTCCCGACAGGCAGCACCCACCGGCGGGCGATCCGCAGGCGCAAGCAGCGGTTCGAGGTCGGCAACGGCTTGTGCATCAAGCTCCCCCCTGTCGATCGATGACGTGCCCAACGCGGACACCGCCAATCATCGCCGAGCCCTAAGACGGATCAAGCAGGCAGGCACGCTCAGCGTCGACGGCGAGGTTGCGCAGAGCGGCGACGTCGGCCTGCTGGCCACCGGCCAACGCTTGCGCGAGCGCACGACGGTGACCGTCGAAGCGCTCGTGCGCATACGGTGCTGCGATATCGCGGTCGACCATGAAAGGCCAATCGCTGGCCTGCAGCGCGAGTAGCTCCCGCACCGCACCAACCCCAACCCGCTCACCCGCTGCAACGACCTCGAGCTCGGCAGCACGCACCGCGAAGGCCATGTCGGCAACCGCTGCACCGGACCAGGTCGACAGATCGCCGTCTTTTCCCCACGTAATGGCTTGCCAACCGGCTGACGGAGCCTCTGCGGCGCTCACCAGCTCAACACGCTCGAGGGCGTCGTCCAGGCGCACCAGCTGCAGCCCCTGCTCGGCGCACTCGTCGACAACGGCACGCAACCAGTCGACTCCCTCATACCACCAGTGCCCGAGCAGCTCGGTGTCCAGCGCGCAGACGGCCAGGCCCCCGCCCGGCAGCGGCGCGCCGCCGGCAGCGGCGGACTCATTCGCGTCGTGCAGGCGACCCAGCGTCCGCGTGACGAAGTCGGCGGCGTGCTCACGAGCCAAGGCCAGTGCCGCGGCATGGTCGTAGGCGTCACCGTCGTTGTTCCAGGGGTTGTGGTGGTGGATCGTGTGGTGGTGATAATCGCGATAGACACCCGCAGCGGGATAGCCCGCGTCGCTCCAAACAAGCGAGATCGTGGCGCGGTCGATCGGTATGAGTGCAATCCCCGACTCAGTGGCAATCGGGCGCAGGTGCTCGCGGGCGCCCAGGCCGTAGCGGTTGCTGAGCTCTACGCAGACAGCCCCCACGCCGGCATCCTCGAGTGCCCGCTCGAGCCACGGCGAGTAGGCGCACTCGGGTAGCCAGAAACCCCCACGCCAATCGTCGCCGAAGCGCCTGCGATGCGCCCGCACGCCGCTGCTGACTTGTAGTCGTACCCCTGCGTCGGTGGCCAATAGGGGCAGGATCGCGTGGGTGGCCGAGGACGTCCACTGGGCGTGGGGGGCAAGCGCTCCCAACAGGTCCCCCCCACGCCTGCGCAGGCTCTCGAGCGCGCCTGCGTAGTCACGCCAGGAGCGCTCGAGCTCGAGCGCTAGCCGCTCGTGCCCACCAGCACGCAGCCCGGCCGCGTCCTCCTCATGCGTTTCACGCCGTACCTCCTCTACGAAGGCCGCGAAACGCTCGCCCAGGCCGGGGGCTTCCAGCTGATCGCAAAGCACGGGCGTCAGCGACAACGTCAGCGGTGCACCTGCGTCGAGCACGTCCAGCAGCGGCAGGTAGCACCCGACCATCGCCTCCCACAACCACTCCTCGCCGAAAGGCCAACGACCGAAGCCCTCCACATAGGGCATGTGTGTGTGCAGGACGATCGCCAGCGCGCCACGCTCGCGATCTGAGCTCACGGTCGGCACACCGCGATGAAGTCCAGCGAGCGATCCATGTCGGCCTCGCCGGCAGAGGTCAGCTCGAAGTCAGAAACGGCGATGGCTGGCGTGAACCAGTCATAGAAGCGCTTAGTCAAGCCGAGGCGAGCATGTACCTGATCCCAACCGACGCGCAGCGCAAGCTCGTGGGCGCGCAATTTGCGCGCATGAAAGAGCCCATACAGCTCCACGCTCGAGAAGTGCGCTCTGCAGAGCTGCTCGAATTCATCACGGCGGTACTCGTGGACGTGCCATGGGTTGTCTGAGCGCGGTGCACCCTTGGGCGCCAGCGTGAGCACGTTGGGGGTCGACACGAATACGGCTCCTGTGCTGCCAATCAGCGAGCGGAAGTGATCAAGCACCGCACCGGGATCCTCGACGTGCTCAATCGTCTGCAGAAACACCACCGCATCGGCCTGCTCTGAGAAGCCGTCAATGAGGGCCCGCTCGAAACGCAAGTTGGGGCGCACATAGCGTAGGCGGGCGTGCTTGTGAGCCTCGGGGTTCGCGTCGACGCCCACCACGCTGGCGGCGCTCCGCGCGAGCACATCCGAGCCGTAGCCCTCGCCGCAGGCCATGTCGATCGCGCGCAACCCTTGCACCTGCTTTGCGATCCACTCATACACGACGAGGTGGCGGCGGTACCAGTAGTTCTCCTCGGGAACGTCCGGCAACGTACGCTCACCGGTCAATGCCAGCGGCGGCACACCATCTGGCTGATCGCGCTGCTGATAGACGATGGGAGCTGGCTCTGGGCTAGATGTTGTGGTCAAGAGATGCCTGTGATCGAAATAGTCATGCCGGTAGTTGGAGGCGCGGCCACGGCGCGCGAGTATATGGTCCGCCCCATGCCATCTGTCTTGAGCGCGGAGGAGATCCGCGATGCCAACACCCGCTACCACGATGTCGCGGCCGATCACTACGACTCCAAGTGGGGTATTGACTTCGGCGATCTCGGGCTCAGCCAGGTCAGCGCGAAGGTACGCAAGGCGCTCGGCAAGGAGCCAGGCCACTATGCGCGGTCGCTCGAGATCGGCTCTGGAACCGGCTACTTCAGCCTGAACCTGCTTCGCGCGGGCTTGATCGGATCGGCCACGTGCAGCGACATCTCACCTGGCATGCTCGAGACGCTGCAGGCCAACGCTTCGCGCTTGGGGCTAGAGGTCCATACGCAGCCCGCCGACGCCGAGCGCCTGCCGTTCGCAGACGAAAGCTTCGACCTAGTGTTGGGTCATGCGGTGCTCCACCACATCCCCGATCTGCCGCGCGCATTCGCCGAGTTCGAGCGCGTGCTGGCACCTGGCGGCACGGTGCTGTTCGCCGGCGAGCCTTCTCGCTACGGCGACCGCCTGGCGACGGTGCCCAAGCGCTTTGCCACGGCTGTCGCACCAGCGTGGCGACGCGTGATCAAAGCCGCCCCAGCACCGATGGGCGATGGCGGCGAGCCCGACGCAGCGCTCGAGGGCGTCGTCGACGTGCACGCGTTTGCCCCGCTCGAACTTTCGCGGGTTGCGCGCGCAGCCGGGTTTCAGGACGTGCGTGTTACTGGCGAGGAGTTGCTGGCCAACTGGTTCGGGTGGGCCAACCGCACGCTGGAGGCCACCGCCGAGCCCGAAGATGTGCCGTGGGCGTGGCGGATGTACGCCTACCGAGGCTACCTGGCGCTGCAGGAGCTCGACCGCCGACTGCTCGAGTCAAGGCTGCCGGCGGCGATCTTCTACAACCTGATGCTCGCCGCACACAAGCCGTCTGCCTAAACTCGGGCGTATGCCCGAGCGACGCTGCAGCAGCTTTCCGTTGTTCCCGCTGGGAATCGTCGCACTGCCTACGGAGACGGTGCCACTGCACATCTTCGAGGATCGCTACCGCAGGATGATCGACCACTGCCTGCAGGCAGAGAGCGGCTCGCCAGGAGCTGAATTCGGGATCGTGTGGCTCTCTGACGAGGAGCTCAAGCCGGTCGGCTGCGCCTGTGAGATCGAACAGGTGCTCGAGCGTATGGACGACGGCCGCTCGAACATCCTCGCCCGTGGGACGCGACCGTTTCGCTTGCTCGAGCGCCAGCACGATCTGCCGTATCCAGCGGGCGTGGTCGAGTTCCTCGACGAGGCCGACGAGGATCTCGATGCGAGCGCCGCCGACGCCGCGCACGAGCTCTATCGGGAGTTGGTGATGCAGGCGACTGACCGCGAGCTCGCGGCGACGGAGCTCGAGGAACTGGGCTCCTACCGGATGGCAGCGACGGTGGAGTTCGATATTGACGCGAAGCAGGAACTGCTCGAGCTGCGTTCCGAGAACGCACGCCTGCGCCTACTGGCGCTACTCATTCGCACGGCAATCGAGCGCCTGGAGCTAATCGAGCGCGCCCAGATGCGTGCCCTGTCGAACGGGAAGGTCAGGTTCGGCTAGCGGCGATCGGGACGGAGGCGTCAGCGGTTCATGCTGCCGCGATTCACCCCGCGAGACCGCAGATCTGCTGCGCGGTCTGCAGCACGAACAGCTGCAGCTTGTGAAAGACCGCTGGCTGCGCTGCAGAGTTGTCGCTGAAGCGGACGCTGCCGCTTTCGTCGCGCACGTAATAGCTGAGCACCGAGCCAGCCCTGGGCGCCAGCGACAGGTGGCTGGACGATGGCTTCTCGAGTTCTTCCTGGATTTCCCTCGCCTTGACGATCTGCGCGTCGTCCAATTTGCTCGCGGCAGCGCGCCCGTTGCAGGTAACGCCCCCTTCTTCATCCACGAGCAGCGTCAGCTTTGCCTGCGGGGTGGAGCCGGAGCGGTAGACGATGAAAAGGTCGGACGCTTTTACGCCGCCGCAGCCGCTGAGGGCGATCGCCGCACTAACAGCCCCAATGACGAGGGCGCCTCTCACTCGCTGACCGCCACGCCGCCACGCCGTGGATCGCCGGCGCCGGTCATCCCCGAACTACGCCTGAGCGCAGCCTGGACGCCGCCAAAGAACAGGTTGGGCGCGCCAAAGCGGACCACTTGGGCGCCGCTATCCAGGCCGGAGAGGTCGATCCCGGGCTCGGCGAACACGACGCCGTCCTCGAAGTGCACCCGTGGAGCCTCCACCGCATGGCGCACATCGAGGTCGTGGTCGACCACACCGATGATCGTCTGCAGAATCGCCGAGCGGATGCGGCTGGAGCCAGCGCTACCCAGCACCAGCTCGACCTCTCCCTCACGCATGACCACCGAAGGGGCCATCATGCTCGGCATCCGTCGGCCTGCCGGGTGCAGGTGGAAGCCGAGCGGGTTGAGATCAGCCTCCCCCATCACGTTGTTCAAGTGCATGCCGGTGCCCGGGACGACGACGCCTGATCCCTCGCCGTTGGTGCAGGTGGCACTGCAAGCGCACCCGGCGGAATCGATCACCGAGATGTGCGTGGTGGAGCCCAAGCGCGTGGCGAGAAAACGCTCGAGGAACCCATCCTCGTCGAGACCTTCAACGAACTCCGGCGTGCGCTCTGACTGTGCAGCTTCCATCGCGGCTACGACCGCGTGCAGCGGTGGTGGCGCGGGGCCGCGGTCGAGGAGCGCAAGCGCGTACGCCAGCAGCGTCCCGCCGGCCGACGGCGGCGGGTTGGTGAGGATCTCGCGGTCGCGATAGGCGATCCTGATCGGCTCCCGCTCGATCGCTTCATATCCATTGAGATCGGCTTCACGCAACGAGCCGCCGTGATCACCCAGCCAGTCGCACACGTCTTTAGCGATGTCCCCCCGGTAGAAGGGCTCTGCCCCATCGCGGGCGAGACGCAGAAGCGACTCTCCAAGCTCGGGGTTGCGCAGCACACCCCCCTCGCGCAGCAGCTGACCGCCGGGTGCCCACAGCGCAGCGCACTCCGGCGTCGAGGTCAATAGGTCGGCGAGGATCTCCGCCACATACGCCTGACCGGCGTTGAGCAGCACACCGTCGCGCGCGAGCCGTGCCGCTGGAGCTGCGAGCTCCTGCAGAGGCACCGTGCCCCACCTGCGCATCGCCTCGCACACGCCAGCTGGTGTGCCGTAGACGCCGCAGGACGCGGGACCGATGTGAAACACCTGTGCGGCGTCGCCAAAGTCGACATCCACCCCCCGCAGCTCGACCTCCGAGCCGTCGCCAAGCCGTGTGGGTGCCTCGACGAAGAAGTCGAGCAGCGTCGGCTCGATGCCATTGCCCGCCACCAGCATGTAGCCGCCGGCGCCAAGCCCGGTGAGCAGCGACTCGCTCACGAACGACGTGAGCATCGCCGCCACGGTCGCGTCCACGGCGTTTCCACCTTCGCGCAGAACCCTCGCCCCCGCCTGCGCGGTCAGCGGATGCCCTGCCGCAACAACCCCTCGCTCAACTGTGCTCATGGACGCAGCATGGCGAAATGCTACGCGCTTCAGATCAGAAGTTCGGAAGGAACTCTGGGACCTCTAGTTCATCGACCGAAAGGCCGCCACGCCGCGGCTCGCGGCTGGGACGCGCGGGCGCGGCCCGCTGGGCCCTCACCTCACCGGTGGTCGCTGGCTCTTTGAAGCGGTTTGCGCTTTTGCGCCGGCCCTCATCGCCATAGCCTGTGGCGACGACGGTGACCCATACCTGGTCGTCGAGCTTCTCATCGACCATCGCGCCGAAGATGATGTTGGCGTCGGGGTGGGCGGCCTCGGAGACGGCCTTCGCGGCCTCGTTGACCTCCCACAGAGATAGATCGCGACCGCCCGTGATCGACAGCAGAATCGAGCGCGCGCCCTCCATCGAGGTTTCCAGCAAAGGCGAGGCGACCGCCTGCATCGCGGCCTCGGTCGCGCGGTGCTCGCCGCCGGCGCCCATCCCGATCCCCAGCAGCGCATTGCCCGCGGAGGACATGATCGTGCGCACGTCGGCGAAGTCGAGGTTGATCAGGCCGGGGAT
>JBEKAM010000016.1:0-27537 GCA_050015915.1 Solirubrobacteraceae bacterium | reverse complement strand
CCCTGGAAGCTATCGACGATCCCCACCCGCACATTCAAGTCCGGATAGCGGGTCAGCTCCAGGCGGGCACGCAAGCGGCGAGCCTGCGCCGCATACGGCGTTATCACCGCGACCCCGAGGGGCCCCGGCCTGCGGGGCGGCGCCTCGACACGCGCAGCGTGCCGCTGCAGCCCCGCGAGCTCGTCACGGATGTGGTCGATCTCTTCGTCGCGGAGGTTGCTCTTGCTGCCAGCACCCTCGCGGCGCTGAACACCCGGGATATCGAGGAGCCGCACCTGCGTGCTGGGCGCGAACGAGCTGACGCGGGGGTCACGATCACTGAGGTTGGCGGGGCGGCCGTGGCGCAGCGCACCGGAGTAGAAGACCTCGCTGATGAGCTCGCCGATCGCCGGGACCATCCGATACTGCGTCGTCAAGGTCTTCTCCAGCTCGCTGCCGTCGAGGTGCGCCGCGAAGTGATCGAACAGCGTTTCCTCCGCCAGACTCACGCGCTCCCGCGGCGTGTTGCCGAGCCTGTTCGCAGCCGCCGCGAGCCTCCTCGCGTCTCGGGCCAGCTCCGGGTTCTCGCTCGTGATCGTGGAGGGCTTTCGCAGGGCGTCGCTCAGGACCCCCCAGACGTGAGGCGGGAGCTGACGGCTGTCGCCGATGAGGATGCTCTTGCGCGAGCGCAACATCAGCATCAGCGCCTCCGGCGGGGACGCCTTGCCGGCCTCCTCGAGCAAAGCGACACTGAAGGCGCGCGCCCGCACACCCGGGTTTGAGCTCACGGCATGACACGTGCCGGCGACGACACGCGCGCCGGCAAGGCGCGCCGCGGGACCCTGCTGCACACCGTCGGAGTCGAAGTAGTCGTCCTGGATCCTCAACAGCTCCCGCATCTGCTCGGGGTCACGGGTGTCGCCGGCGGCGAGCTGCGCCAACGCCATGCTCCTGAACGCCTCTGCCCGCAGACGGACGCGTGGCTTCCACGGCTCCGGGCTCTCGATCCAGTAGCGCGCACGCACGAACGGATCTATCCGACCCGCCACATACGGGCTCGCGACGCGCGCCATCGCCAGATCGGGGTCAGCGACGGCGAGCCGCTTGAGGACGTTGTCGATCGCCTGATGGGTCTGCGCCGCGAGCAGGATGCTCGCCTGTGGATCACGCGCGAGGAACTGCCGCACGATCTCACAGATAAAAGTCGTCTTACCCGTGCCCGGCGGCCCCTGCACGATCAACACGTCCTCAGCGGCCAGAGCCGCGTCGACCGCCGCACGCTGACCGTCGTCGAGCTCCCCGTTGAAAAGACCCGAGCTAGGGCAAGAGCCGGCGAGCAGCGCGAGCGAGGGCCGCTCGACGAGCGCCGATAGCCGCGCGTCGCGCTCGGTGTCCCGCAGCGCCCACCGCGCACGATCGATCAAAGCAGTCGTCTCCTGCGCGTCCTTCCCGAGCCGCAGGTCACGGCCACTGAGCCCCCGCAGGTGCTCGAGCACGCTGGCGGGGTCCTGCTCACCACAGTCGATCAACAGCCGATCCTGATCGACATCCTCGACCCGCAGCGCGACCTCCAGCCGCGGGAGCCGGTAGACGAAGTTCACCCCCGCACGCTTGGCCTCACCCGCGGACTGGGCCAACAGCACGAGCTGCCCTTCGGCGAGCTCATCCTCATCCAACGGCGGATCAGCCAGACGGATCGGCGTATCGCGCTCCTTGGCGAGGAACGCCTGCAGCTCGACCAGCAGCTTCCAGCGCTCGAGCTGCTCGGATGAAGGCCGCTGCGCCTTGGCGTGAACACGCGTCCAGCGCTCGCTGAGCAGCTGATAGGCGGCAGTATCGAGCGGCCCGTCAGAGCCGAACGGCTCGGGGTAGCGATCCCCATACAAAACCTCGTTCTCAGTGTGATCACCCGGCTCGCGCTCGCGGGCACTGATCAGGATCAGCGCCCCCGGATCGTCTGTGTCATCGAGATGCGCCTCACAGCAAACACACGAGCGGCGCCCACAGATACACATCCCCGCCGGCAGCCGGTACCCCGACAGCTTCGCGATGTAATAAAAGCGCCGGCCGATCAAGCGCAGCTTCTCGGGCTGCTCGCGAAACCCACGGCCCGAAGACAACGTCCAGCCCTCGGCGAGATCAGCGCACACCGCCTCCGGGTCGTAGTAGCCACGCTCACCACCGACCGCCGCCGCGACACTAGCCGTGATGCTCGCCTCGACGATCACTCAACAAGCCTCACGTCAAAGCGCACCTCACCGCCGTCCAAACGCTCGATCAGCTGCGCCCGCGCGTCCTCGACACGGTCCGCATCGACGAGCACACCAAACGCCCATTCGTTGAACTCATACGCATCCCCACCACAGCCATAGGCGACCTCCTGAAGCGTCACCGCGACAGCCGCGAACGTCGCCTGCCAGGAAACCCGTCCGAACAGCTCGCGGTACTCCCCAGCTTCGCCCGTATCCGCATGGACACTGAGCTCACGCGTCGGCCGGCCGAACCGCCGCCGCAACGCCAAATGACGCCACAGCGCCCCCGCGTCCCCGAGCTGCGTGACGTTGCTGCGACGCTGGCGGCTGCCCGCACCTTCGATGCCCACCATCGTCAACAGCACCGCACGACACAAGCCCACGACAACAGCCACCGTCTCCTCACCCGCAAGCGCCGACGGCTCCCACGCGCAACGCAGCACACGGCTACCGACCCGCACCTCGCTCACGCGCGGCCGCGCCGGCCCCTCCCAGTCGGTGTGCTCCGCGAGCTCCATGCGCACGTCGCTGTTCGCATAGGAAGCCTCCACCGACGCGAGCAGGTGGTGACCGACAACCTCGTGCACAGCACCAGCAAGGCGCTCGAAGCTGGGCGTATCGACATCGGCCTCGCTCTCGCCCGCCGCCAGACGCGTCAGCGCATCCAGCGCAAGCGGCAACCGGCGCGCCCAACCCGCGCTCTCATCAAGCGCGAGACGCGCATCACGCAACTCAACCTCAGAAACCTCCAAACGCTCCCGCAGCCGCAGCGCGTCCTCACGACGCACACCACCGAAAAGGACACCGCGCAGCACCGGCGGCTGCGCGGCCTCGTCCATGTCCTCCTCTGACTCACTCACAACCAAATAACGTATCGATCGAACAGTGCGAATCCCTTAGCCCTCGATGCGCTACCCGTCGAGCCCAGCAAGGAAACGCTCGATCACACCGGCACTCGCCATCGCCCACTCGCACTGCGCACCGGCGTCCTCTTGCGCCAGATCCCGCAACGAGTCGAGCTCCCGCTCGAGCGCCTCCCGGATCGTGCGCCCATACCAGCGCATGTCGAGCACGACATCGACCTCCGGGTCGCGGCTCTCCCAACCGAGCTGATCGAGCACCGCACGCGCCCGATCAAACCGCGCCACCGGCACAACCCATCCCCGATCGCGCATGTGCGCCGCAGTGCTCGCCACCGACTCCAGCTCCCCCGCGAAGCCCGCGAGCTCGAGAAACAACGCTCCCCGCAAGATCACAACCACATCACCCGGGACCACAAACGCACACTCGCGCCCGAGCACCGCCCCGACACTCGCCTGTAGCTCGACCATCAGCCGATACTCCGCCTCCCGCTCGGGCCGGGCGGGATCGCCCTCGGACAGCTTGCCAACCGCCGCCCCCAGCACCGGGCACATCACATCGACCGCCGTCGCGAGCGTCGCACCATGCACCCCCACGTCGAGCTCGACCCCCGCGACATCCTCCCGCACCGGCCGGCCCAAACAGTCCAGCAAAGCGCACACACCGCCGAGGCGATCCCTGCAGGCGAACAGCTCGCCCCGGCTCGCCGCGTGGTCGATCGCTTCCGCGACATCGCGCGCCACCGAGCCGATGCCCTCACGTATATGAGAGATGACCCGCACCGGGATCACCACCATGTTGTTGCTCATCATCGGTACCTCCATCGATCGGAGACCCCGGGAGACAGCCAACGGCACACAAGACCCCAACCAACCCCTCACGGATAGGCTGCGCCCTGTGCCGGGAGCTCATACCTCTCGGCGCCACGCCCCCGGCCGTCTACAGCGGTCGGGGGCACTATTTACGTTGTCCACCTGCCTGAACTGCCCCGCCCTCGCTACTCCCGCAGCAGCTGAGAGAAGCGGCTCGCCGCTCGCGACGCGAACACGAACTCGCCGCAGCAATGCGCCAACCCCGCCGCCTGCAGCCCCACGACCGCATCGGACGTGCCCAGCTCAAAGCCGACCTCCCTCGCCAGCTCATCCACAGACCACGGACCCCGGCATTCCCGGTCCAGCAGCAACGCGAGCACCAGGAACTGCAGCTCGTCGCTGCGCCGCCCGACCGGCGGCATACCACTACGCTGATCGCGCATGGGAAGGCTTACCTCCTTTCCTTGCCACGACCCCGGGGCAGTTACCAGCTGTCGCCGGGGTCAATAATTGGCGTTGACTTGCCGAGCCTACATGGCCGGGGGCGCGGAGGCCAGGAATCCGGGGAAACCTGGCGCGTTTGTGCTCATCGGGTTTGGGGCAGTTTGGGCAGGTCAGCCCACGCAGGAGAGATGATGCCGCCGGGCTGAACGCGGGCCTCGGTGCCGGGCATGAGATACCTCGTCTCGAGGCTCAACCAAGTCGAGGCTCAGACCACCCGACCGCTGACCTCTCTAGCTACCGATTCGCGCTCACGCGCAATTACGACGGCCGCAATGCGATCGCCTGCATCGTCGGGCGCCTCGTGCTCCCAGACCCGCTCGACCTGCCATCCGGCCGCGGTTAGCTTCTCGACGGTCTCACGATCCCGCGTACGGTTCGCGGCAATCTTGCTAGCCCACCACTTGGTATTCGACTTAGTAGGCCGCGAGTGCTCGGGACACCCGTGCCAGAAGCATCCGTGCACGAACACCGCGAGTTTTACGCGGGGGAAGACGATGTCGGCCTTCGAGCGGATGCCCGGGACAGGTGCATGGTCGACGCGGTAGCGGAGTGCACGGCTCGTCAACGCTTTCCGCAAGAGGATCTCGGGCTTCGTGTCCCGGCGTGCCTGGGCCCTCATTCTCCTCTGGGTTCCTTTGTCGGTCGCCGGAGGCGCCGGCAGCGTAGTTGCCGGGCGTATCGGCTTAGGCGCGGGGTGCAACTCGGCAGCAGCCTCTTCGCCGAGCACGACCTCGGCGATGGCCGAAGCCAACACGTGCGCGAGCAAGGGCGGGACCGCGTTGCCGATCTGGCGGCAGACCGATGACCGACCGCCCACGAACTCGTAGCGATCGGCGAAGGTCTGCAGGCGGGCAGCCTCGCGCGAGCTCAGGGCGCGGTCGTAGTAGGGATGGGTAAAGCAGCCCGTCGTGACGTTGTCGAACTGCGTCGTGACCGTGTAGGCCGGGAGGTCCGGAGCGAGGCGGCCGAAGAGATTTGTGCTGTCCGTCCTGCGCATGCCACGGTAGCGGTCGGGCAAGAGGTGGCGAGGGATGTCACGCCACGTCCCACCTTGGGGCACGTGACGGATTAGGTCGAGGTGGTCCGCCGAGATCAAGAATGGCGCGTGGCCAGTGATTACGCCCGTCCGACGCCCACCTCTCATGCGACGGGCAAAAGGCGTGAGCCGGCCCGGATCGGGAACCGCAGTGACTGCGCCATCGCTCGTCACGTCTGGTAGATCTCCGATCGCCTCCCAGCATCTGATGTGGCGCAACAGGCCTCGTTCGTGGCGCCTCTTCTCCCACATCTCGAGCGAATCGCGCCGCCAGCCGCCGAGATGCGTCGGCTCCGGGAACTCGAAGGGGTCCTGCCCGAGAATTCCGACGATGAAGAGTCGTCGACGGCGCTGTGGCACACCGTAGTCAGCGGCAAGCATGATCTGCTTGGAGACGGCATAACCCAGCTTGCCGAACTCCTCAAGGACAGTGGCGCCGAACTCTCCCTTCTTCCAATACATCATCCCAGGAACATTCTCCAGCAGGAAGGCCTTGGGCTCTAGCTGCTCGACGAGTGCGAGCATTTGCCTCCAGAGATCGTTGCGAGGATCTCCCTTGCGCACCCACCCGTTCTTCCTGCCTGCGGTGCTAAAGGATTGACAGCTCGGGCCGCCGACGACGACGTCGACCGGCCCTCCCGCTAGCTCGACGATCTGCGCAGGGGTGCGATCGGTGATCGAAGCACACTCAACCAGGACATCGTCGTGGTTGTGACCATAAGTCTGGACCGCATCCGGATCGTGGTCAAGCGCGTATCCGATTTCGTAGTTAGCGCTGCGAAATCCTGCGCTTAGGCCCCCGGCCCCGCAGAACAGATCAATGGCGCGCAAAGGTCGACCAGTATCTCGGACGGGCATGCTGCGGCAGGATAGGGCCTGCGTCGGCCAACATCCACGGTGGGAATGGTACGCGCCAGTCCGGCGATTCGGGATGTTCTCTCCGTCTGTGTTGCCGTGCAGCTGCGGGACTCGACTCAAACGCCTAGTCGATTTCGATCCTCGAGCATCTCGCTCAGCAGCATGTCACGGGTCGGCCGGTCAGGCTCAGGGTCCCCGAGCAAATCGGCCTGGAGGTCGACCTTACGTAGGATGCGCTCGTACTCAGTCTCCTCGACCGACCCCTCGCACAGAAGCACGACATACTCGACGTCGCGATCTTGGCCGCGCCTATGGATGCGATCGAGGCTCTGCATGAAATGGGCGGCCTGATTGGAAAACGACTCGTAGATCGCCAGTGCAGCTCTGTGCAAAGTCAACCCCGCTCCGGCGGCCGCGGGGTTGCCCAGGAAGACGAACGTCTCGTCGTCCTCTTGGAAGCGACGGATCGCGTCCCGTCGAGTGGCGACGTCGGGGACGGACCCGTCGACCCGAGCCAGGCCGTAGCGCGCGTAACGGTCGTGGAGGATGTCCAGCGTCGCGCGGTAGAAAGACCACAGGACGACCTTCTCGCCGGCGCCGACATGTTGCGCGAGGAGCCCGTCCAAGGCACGAACCTTCGCGGGGAGCTCGCTATAGGTAGGGATCAATCCGGCCGGATGAGAGCAGAGACGCAACAGTGCGCTTCGCCGCTCGGCGAACGACAGGTGCTCGCGCCGATAGGTCTGCTCGTCGGTACGCTCAAGCTCAAGAATCAGTCCGTCGAGGGCTCGCGCGTAGAGCATCCGCTGCTCGGGCGCGAACTCTACGGCTATCTTCGAGAAACGACGTCGGGGCAGTCCCGGCAGCACGTCCTGCTTGAGGTTGCGGGTGACCACGCCTCGTCCGCCCAGGGCCTCACGGATCAAACCGCGGTCCAGCTCGGGCTCGTCGTTCAGTGCCAGCCCATCGAACGTCAGACCGAAGTCGACCAAACCAACCTGCGCGATGATGTCCCGTGGCGCGTTCGGAGCAGGGGTCCCACACAGAACAAAGCAATGCGTGCAGTACTCACGCAGCTCGCCGACGACGGCTGTCCGCGCGGCCTCAGGATTCTTGACGTTGTAGGACTCGTCGACAGCAAGGACCACGCGTGAGCGCATCGCCAGTAGCCGCAGGTCCTCCTGCAGCGCTATAGCCGCCTCGTAGTTGACGACGACTACGTCGGCGCCGGCGCCGAACTGCTCGGCCCGCTCTTTTCGTGAGCCCTCAATGACGGCGACCCGGTAGAGCCCTCCGCAGAAGCGGTCGAACTCCGCCGCCCACTCGCCAATCATCGACTTGGGTGCGACGACGAGCAGAGTGTCCACGTCGTTTCGCTCGGCCAGCACGTCGAACGCGGCAATGACGGTCGGCGTCTTGCCTGTGCCTTGCTCGTCGAAGATGCACGCTCCCCAGCCGTCCGGAATCGTCATCAGCGCGACGTTACGTAGCTGATGCTCATCGAGGATTCCGAGAAGCGACGAATCGCGCAGCCTCCGACGGAGACTCGGCGCGTCGGCACGGCGGATCAGCTCTGCCTCAGTTCCGATACTGTGCATGTGGTCGCGTACGTGTCGACGATTGGCGAGTGCGCGAGACGCATCAGCTGTCCAGCGAAGGCGGTCCGATCCCGACAACGCCTCGCCTTGCGTGAAACTGATCTGCAAGCGTCCGCGCGAGCGTCTCATCCGCAGACCGGGCTGCTCTCGGCGCAGCTCTTGGGCCAAGGCAGCCACGTCCTCGTCGGCGGCGATCTCCAGGCCCTCGCGGTCGGCACGCAGTTGTACCTCGCCGGTCACGCGTCGACCTCCTCGCCGTGCTCGCGGCGGACTGTCGTCTGACCCTCAATCGCCCCGAGCGTCGAGACCATTACGCGCCGGACTTCGAGTAGAAGCTCGGTATCGACCTGATTCCACTGGTCGGGCGGTGTGATACCGAGGCGATCGACCAGCCCCTTCAAATAGTCGTCGAAGCCGATCGAGCGCCGTTTGACGTTATGACGCTTCGCCGCGGCGATCGCTTCATCGACAAGCTCCTCGGCCCCCTCGGGGTCCGTCTGGGCGAGTTCGTGTGCCTTGAGGAGCATCTGCGACGTCTCGGCGTTGTCAACGACGCGATACAAACTTCGCACCTGGGTTCCGCTGTCGAGCACGTCGAACATGAGGTCGTAGACCACGGCCTTCAGGTCATCGTCGTTGTCGAGTTTGCGAGTGAGCTTCTCGTCACCCTTACCGGCGTCGAGCTCGTAGAACCACTGGAAGTTCTTCTCGGTCTTGTACCGGACCGTCGCCGGGTCGCGACCCTCCTCGAGGTGGTATGCCTCGAAATCCTCGGCCCAGTGGATCATGTCGTCGTAGCGTTTGACTTCCGCGGGTTTAATCGCGAAGTCGCGGGCTACCTCACCACGAACCTTTGTGATCGCTGCATTGGTAACTCGGCCTTTGATCTCACGTCGGCGACGCTCGAACTCCTCGACTACAAGACGACCCTTGATGTACTCGGGCCACGGCTCCTTGTAATCGCTCTCGAAGTTCCTCGAGACGACGATAGCTTCGAACTGGTCGTCGGTCGTGTTCTCCGGTGCTCTCCAGACGCGGATGTACCGCGCCCGTCGCTTCTGAGCCGCGTCGTAGTCCTTGCCAAAGAGCACAAGCAGCGAGGCAGCGATCCGCCGGTTGCCGTCCTTTGGCTCTCCGTCGTAGCTGACGATTGGTGGGATCTCGACTCCCTTGCGGGCGATGCTGTCGGCGAGAGGCTTCAGCTTGAACGGATCGGCCCGCCCGAGACTTGGTAGATGGATCGCGCCCTGCATTAGACCAAGGAGCTCGGCCTCGTCGGGATCGCGTCCGTTGCGCTCGATGAACTCCTGGATGTGCAGCGATAGCCGATGATTTCCTTGCCACAGCTTGAGCTTCTCGATATCGACGTAGCCCTCGGTCATCTCGACTGCCTTATCGTTGAAGGTCGGGGTCGGGACCATCCGTCGTGGAACAAGCCCGTTGTGAGCGACGAAGAATTCGTCGTCTGGCGGACGGGGACGAGCGACCGAACCTACGATGCTCTCAACTTCACGGCGTACTTCCTCGGCGGCGTCGAGACGCCCTGCCTCGCTGAGCGCCTCACCGCCAAGACCGTGCAGGATCTCAAGTATCCGCGTGTAGAGACGACGAGCTTGCTCCGCATCGAGCGGCTGGTCGCGAGCAGCCCGGACGGCCTCCTCGACTGCGCCACCGTAGTCCTCCGATAGTGCGGCCAGCGACTCGACCAGGTCCCCCAAGGCGGGGGCAGAAAACGACATATTCCCGTCCAACTTCTTCACGACTCCTCTCCTATCGACAATTCAGCGGCCTGCAGCTCGTCGCGTAGCCGGTCAAGGCCGCGCTTGCGCCATTGCCGGGCAGTTCCGGTGGGTACGTCCTGGCCGAGACGATCAGCCAGTTCCTCGGCCAGCTCATCTGCGCTGAGCGGCTCGTCCACGTTGGCGGCTTCGAGGATCACCAGCATCGCGGTCTTGTAGTTGCGACTCTCCCAGCTCTCGACAATGCCGCGCAGGAAGGCCAGCATCGTGCGGGTGATTGCCTCGTCGCCAGTGGGATCTGACCAGACGTCGGACGCATCCTCCTCGGGAAGGTCGCTGTCGGGCAGTCGTTCCCGTGCCGCCTTCGCCAAGGTCCGCAGCATCGCGTTCGTAGCGACTGCCGTCACGTACCCGCGAGGGTTATCGAGAGCCTTCTGCCGCTTCGCAAGCTTTTCGAAGCCCACGGCGACGGCGTCCTCAAAGTCATGTGTGCGTCCCCCCTTGAATTTCGCTTCGAGCCCCCGCACGAGACCGTCGGGGAAGCGCTCGCGCATAAGCTCCTCGCCTTGGGCGGCTCCACCGCTTTGGGTCTTTATGCTCACGGATAGATAAGCCGCCAGCGGGCAATTCCGTGACAGCACGAGCGAGTTCGGACACGCGGGGGTTCCTCGACGCGTGACTTTTCGGATAGGCGGCGCAGCAAAGTCCGCGCGATTCGAGTCAGCCGACTCTATACAAACGGACCGACGGTCAAACACTGCCCAAGGAAATGTGCGCGGTCTGATCAGCGTCGCGTGGGCGGTTCGTGGGCGCTACCTCGCGAACGCAGCAATCTCTGGAGCCACGGTTCAACGCGCCTGTGTCACCCTGCATTCCCCCCGCCACAGAGCCAAACGCGGTATCTTGAGCCGCCCCCAGCCCTCGCCAGCGCCTACCAGATTTCTCTCGGGCAGACAGGATTTGAATCTGCGACCGCCCGGGGCCCGGCCTGACGGATGTGGCGCCGCTCAGTTGCAGAGGTCCAGATTCATTGGGCGTTCTGCTGCTGGTGCGTCTCAGTTTCGCTCATCTTGTTCCCCGTTTGTTCCCCGAGCGCGTGTTCGCGCATGCAGTGCGGATCACGCGCGCCCTTCGTCGGCATTACGGCGTTATCGCTTCGAATAGGTCATCGAGTTGGCCGGCTAGGCGATAAGTCCGGCGGCGCTCGGCATCGTAGGAATGTGCCGCGATCAGACTAAGCGCTGGGAGACCAGCCTCTCGGCAGGACATACTGGGTATCGCATCCGGATGGTCCGCGCACAACGCACCGATGATGGTTGGGGTGTGGTCCTGTCTGACATCAAGTCGCTCGTACGCGCCGCCACATGTCCTGCAGATAGGGCTGTGGCGCCAAGCCCAGTCAGGTGCCCTCACTAGGACCACTCTGCCGCACCCGTGACAGAAGGCATCATAGATCAGCCTGTCAGGTAGCTTGATCGTGCAGTTGGGCTCAAAGGACGCACCGATGGTTCTGACCAATTGATCGAGAGAATCGGCGGTCGTGATGTCCAGATCTCGCGGTGCGGCGTCGACGCGCTCGTGTATCCCGTGGCAGTTCGGATCGGTGGTCAGCTCGTACTGACTTAGCTGGCCTGTGCGGATGTTGAGGCTCGTACGCTTGAACGCGGTTGGGTGCTCACCATGAAGTGCCTGGATGGCCGACTCCGCTTGAAGGCCGCCAAGGGTCGCCGCTGCAGCTTGGATGGCGGGGATGATTCCAGCCGCTTCGGCCATTGTGGCATGTCGCTGACACGAGAACGAACCCTCAATGGTCGGATTGCCGCATCGATAGCACGGCGCCTCGCGGGCTTGGTCAACCGGGGTCGCGGGGAAGCACGACAGCGTGATTGACGGCCCGTCGAACCCGCCCTCGATGAGAGTGATGCCGCGCCAGCGGCACATGTCACTCAAGTAAGCTCGCGCCTCAGCATTGTCGACACAGCTGACCACCACGTCGACCCCATTAAAGGCGCCCGCCCCCAATGCCTGGATCGGTGCAATTGCGTACAAGGCCTTCGGTCGAGCTGCCTTCATGAGCATCCACACCTTGTGAGCTACAACGCGAGCCTTCGCCATTCCCCACCGTGACTGCTCGTCTGCAGTGGGATACAGCGGACTTCTCGGTGCATTGTGGTTCTCGAACTCGTCGAAATCGACGATCCGAAGCTCACCGACTCCTGAAAGCGCCAAATTGATTAGTAGGTTTTGGGCCAGCGCGCCCGCGCCGACAACGAAGATCGTGGCGCGCTCCAGCACAGCCGGCTGATAGCCCGCAAGTTGCTCGCGAGAGAAGTGGTCGGTCATCTTTGGACTCTCTATCTAGTGGTGGTGCCCTGGGGTTCTCGGCTGGCCGCAGGTCCAACACGGCGCGTCGGGGTTGCGCGATCGACTCGGCCCCCCCACGTTGCCGTTGTGTACGCGCGTCGCGGTCACTGACGACCTTCGCGGCTTCGATGGCATGCGTACTGCTGGGTGGCTGCGTCCTGTCACAGCAAACAGATCCGCGGGAGCATCGTGTGCACCGCCGAGCCGCTGCCGCAGCCGTTGAACGTCGTCGCGCACAGTGGTTGGTATCGGTCGCGGCCTTCCGACAAGCACAACGCCGTACAGAAATAGGGCAATGAACGCAAACACCATCAGGGCAGTCAATACCCCGCTCACGGTGCCACCCCCGACCGGTTCACAGGCGCGACCTGAACCGAGAACGCCAGGATCGCGCCTTTGAGATCGCCCATCAGCACCGCGGTCGCGCCGACGCTCGTACAGTCAACTACGAGCGTTTGACTACGAGCGTCATAAATAGGCGTGACCACCGCCGGATCTGCAGCGACCACCGCGCTGCCTGCGCGTACCAATGTCGACGTCGGCAGCGGCTCCGCCAAGTGTTCGCCAACCTGACATGTGCGCGCCTTCGGTAGGACGAAGGTCAAGCCCGTGGCGCTCGATTTCGCCGCGTTCCGAGCACCAAGGGCCAGTCGCAGGCGATCGGCGGCCTTGCCCGGCGGAGAGGCTGTGAGCGAGCTACGGCTCCTGATCACTTGCTGCGTCCAGAAAGCCGTACCAACGATGGAGGCTAGGAGTACCAGCGTAGCGCCGACACCTATAAGCACGAGCCGCCTAAGTGCTTGGACAGCAGGCAAGCCGGCGTGATCGCTACGCGCGACCCCAGTGGAATGCTCGCCCCCACCGGTCAATACAGGATGCGGCCTCATTGCCCGCTCAACCCGCTCGAGGCGGACCGCCCTCGGCCCGACATAGACCCCAAGTGGATCATGTCGATCAGAGGTGCCGCCGTTGCGGTTGTAAGCCTCGGCTGCGGCCACGATGCCGACATGATGGGCGCGTGGATAGGTTGCCTGTTCATCGAGATCCACCGAGCTGTAGCGCGGCGCGCCATGAGGATGCGAGTGCCACCACCCGACGACTTCGAGCGTCGGGTGAAGCTCGCTCGCTCGGCCATGCAACGAACTCCGCCCAGCCGCCGAGATCCGGACAGCGCCGCGCATTCCATCGAACTCCTCCGCAATGGCCACCATCGCAGATGCGATCACGGTATAGACGCCCCGTTCATCACGACAAGCGCGTCCAAGAAGCACGCCAATAGTCTCGTTTGGTACTGCCCGTGTCGTCGCCACCCGCATCTGCTCGGCCGCGTTGCGGTGGAGATATACACTAGGCACGCTTGGCCCGCCGTCGTAGACGAGATAATCTCGGCTTTCCCGTGGACGCGTGTGCACCAACAATGGCGTGGATGAGCGCCCTCGAGGATGGAAGACCACCTCCGCGAGTCGGGCATCTTGACCGCGGCTCATTGGTTCGTTCCGTTCATCTTGAAAAGGCGCGCACCGCCGGGCTGAGACACAGCTGGACGTGAGCAGCGCCCCTTTGCCGAGAATTCAGGCTCCGCCTTAACACCGTAGACCACGTCACTCGGCAACTCCGGGTATGCGAGGCCCTGAGTGAGCGGCTTATTTCCATAATGCTTGCGGTGCCACGCAATGGCGTGACCGTTCCAACCGACATAACCGCCGCCGCGGGCTTGCTCGTCCCAGTTGAGCAACCGGGCGAGGTGACGGATCAAATGCCCCAACAGAGTCTCGCCGTTGGGATCCCACAGGTCACCAATGCAGATCACGGCTCCCTGCTTAAAGTGCGGGCTCCATGGCATCGGGTTGGAGATCACCCATGATGCGGGTGGGCTGAACGGATAGTTGCCGTTGGCGTGTACATCTACATGGATCCGAACCTCGTCCACGAACTCCCCAGGTCCACAAAGCGTCTTTAGCGGGGCGTAGATCGCGAGATAATGAGTCGCTTCGTGGCCGTGCGTCGCGTCCGTAATCTGCCGTGTCCGTGCGCGTAGATCCGACACAGAACAGTAGGCCTCCAGTTGCACAAGGTCACATCGACGCGCCATCTCCATGCACGAGATGAAGTCGAAGTGCACGCGGGACCGCTGCTCCTTCTCCGTAAGCTTTGCCATGACGATACTCCTTGCCTCAAGGATTGAAGAGGGGCTACGCCGCCGCCCCCTGACCCGGCTGCATCACGGCGATGTAGTCGCCGTTCTCCGCGCCGGCATGGCCGATCGTCTCGTTAGGCGCGATCAGCTTCTGAGTCCGGCTCAGTACTAGCTCGTACGGCCGCCCAGGTGGCTCGGGGTCAAGCCATGGCCCTTCCGTATCACCCTTCAGCAACTGCTGGACAGTTTGACGTGCCGTGGCCTGCGGTGCGACGCCCATCTCAAACGTCTCGGACGAGTCCTTTGGGTGCAGAAACAGAAGGTCGATAAGGTTCTGAGGCATCGTATTCTCCTTATGTTTGGTGACACTGACGCGAGCCTAGCCTCGCGTCAACCTCGCGAGCGCGACTCATTTCGGCGTGCAAACCCATGATCGACGCCCCGTCCAGACGCACGCGTGCTCAGAGCCAGGCACCGACTGTGGCAACGAGGGTGCGAGCACTGTCGTGAGCACAGTGAGAACTACTTGATGACGAGTCGACTGCCTAACAGGGCGTAGCGATCTTGTAGAGATCCTTCGCCACTCTCGATCCTCTGCACAACGATGCACGACCGACCCCGCTGATCGAGGGAAGCCTTACTGATGGCCGTGTTGAGGCGCCGAACATACTCGTAGATGTCGCTAATCAGCGTCAGCTGCTGAAGCTCCTCGGTGCTAAGACTTCGCTCAAGGTGTGTCGCGCCAGGCCCGGCCGCTACCCAGCGCGATGCCAGCGCGCCGAGCAATGCACGCATTGACGTGGCGCGGATCCCGAAGCGCCGCTTGACGAGCACCGACCCGTCTGCGCTTCGGACCGAGAGTGTCCCGTCTATCCAGCGCACCTCGTGCGGCTTGTCCCCCCCAAGGACTGGGGGACTCGTACCTCGCTGCGCTCCGTTGAGAAGATGCTCCACGGGGTCGAATCCCCTCCAGCTCCGCCGCATGGCTCGGATTGCACTTGCGGCGTGCAGATCAGCAGACGTGCTGACCTCGGCTGCGGGATGACCGTGCAGCCACTCCCCTGCACGTGGTGACCAAAGCTGGTCCAGATACGAGATGGCTACTGCAAGCTCTTGGCGTTGTGGATCGATTCCGGCGCAGGGCACAAGAGCTGCCTGTAGACACACCGCACAGCTCGCGTGCACCCAATTGGCGTCAGGCACGTTCTCCTCGGACTCGCGTGCGTGCTCCCAGCGGTGCGCGTGATCCAGCAGCCAGCGGACGCCCGCGCGCGCGTAATCCTGAGAGAGCGGGCCGCCATCCGCGAGGGCGAGCACGGCAAGCGCAGTCACCGCGGCACCCGCAGCGTCATCCCCCAGTGACTCGTCAGCGTGAGCTCGCGCGGGCCACCATCTTCCCTGCGAATCACCTCGGGCTAGACGCCGCAAGCGCCGGCGAGCGTCGCTCGCAAGCTCACGACTGTTCGCCGCACCTGGCGTTCCACTCGGCACTCGGTCAAGGGCCCGCGTCGCGACAGAGGTCGACAGGACCGACACTTCGCTTATGTGTGGATGCTCTGACCAGCCTCGACCGACCTCGCTGACGTCGAAACCCTCATCGAGGGCATTGCGCTCGAGCCATTCGACGCACGCGGCGATCGCCCGAGCGTGTTCTACCTCCTCGATTGGTTGGGAGTACGCCATGAGACCCATCAGGCCGAATGCGGCGTAGCGGGCCTTGCGCCCGCGTGCCTCCGGATGGGATCCAGCAACGCCTGGATGCAGCTTCACCTTCTCCCGTAGATACGCAATGCCGCTAACCAGCGAAGGATCGTCGGGCCTTACCCCTGCCAAGGCGAACACGGAGATCGCCTCGGCCGTATTCACGATGGAGGATGCGGCCCGCGGCTCTAGAAGGGCGCCCCATCCGCCCGCGTGTGGGCCTGTTCCTGTTCGCTGACGCACACGCAGCGCGTCGACAACCCTTTGAAGCTGCATCTGGTAGCCGGTCAATGAAACCCTTCGTCTTGCTGACGGACCCTCGTCAGGCTCTTTGAACCATCGCCCCCACCACTCGTCTCCCAGGCGGGAGCCTACTGGTCGGCTTGATTCGATGCCCAGGCGGCGGAATAGTTCCGACTCTTCCCGCACGAGGACACCGCGTCGTGCCAGCGCATGCGCTCGAGCGACACGCAGAGTTACCCCGAGTACCAGCCGCCTGAGCCGTGCGTGATCAATAAAACAGCTCGCCGAGCAGTTGTGCGTCACGCGCCGCTGGACCGAGCTTCAACAGCCCCGAGGCCTCCCGTACTTGCGCATGGGCGTATCAGAGTGCCATCTGGCCTGGTCGCGCCGCGCTCGGTTAGAGGACCTCGTAGCATGCTTCACTGCGCAGACGCTCGCCGACGACCCCGAGCCCGCCGAGCGGCTGTGGACGCTCTCGGAGCGGCGGATCGAGTCGGTCCATTGATCCCGGCATGCACCGAGAGCCACCGTCGATGGAGAGACCTGGGCGGCGGCCCTCCCCGCGCCACCCCAACACAGGGGAGGGAAAAACTTCCAGGAGCACAACGCGGATGCTGCTCCTCGGCCTCACGACGCTTCGGCTAGCAGCGGCGCGCCGATCCAGCACAGGAACTCCGGCCACCAGGACCGGGTTAGACGGGCGTCGTGGGACGCCGGCCCAAGGCTCGCTTTGCCAGCGGCACATCGCAGCCCAAGCCCACGATCTCGAGTCCGCCGGGAGAGCCGCCCGGCCCAGGTCCGGCAAGCAACAGCGGAGCCAAGATTACAGAGTTTGGTACCCCAGTGGTACCCTGCCACCGACTTGGCTGCTCAGCCAGCTTGCCAAAAACCATGATTTTGCAGGTCTTTCTTAAGGGTGAGCGACGGGGCTCGAACCCGCGACCGCCTGGACCACAACCAGGAGCTCTACCAACTGAGCTACGCCCACCACGAGATGCGAGCTGCAAGTTTAGCGCCGAGTCAGTCCTGATCTCCACTCGCCCGGCGGATCGCGCGTTCGGCGAGCGCAAGACTGTCGCTGGGGGCAAGGCCGGGCGACCCCGCGGCGGCGGCCCGCCAGGCCTCGAGTAGCCCCATGGGATCGGGGCCGAGCAGTGCTGCAAGCTGCACGCCGAGCGCTACGGGGTCGCTGAGCGGGGCCGTAGCGGGTGAGCCTGTAGGGGCGGGCGGAGCACCCGCTGCCCGCGAAACACCCGGCGCAGCCAACACCGCGCCAGGACCGGCCTGCGTCATCGGCGCGGCCGGCCCATCAGCTGGTACGCCACCCCCAGGCAGAGCGCCCTGGAGAGCATCCTTCGTGGCGTCGAGTACCCGCTGGGTGACGTCCTCACTTTGGCGTTGTGCGGAGCGCCAGCCCCTCCCCATGCTGAGCTGCGCGACGTCGAGCTTTGGCCCCTCGAGGATGGTGAGTTTGGCCAGATGGGGGCTCCATTTGCGTTCGCCCATATCGACGACCTGTTCGCGCACCCACGGCTGGACGATCGTGGCGAGCTCCTGCTCGCTCAGGTTGAAGCGCCAGGCGCTATGGGGGAAGTGGCGTAGCTCTACGTGGAACATCCACCAGAGGCTTGCAGGTCCGCCGCGGCACTGCCCAGTCGCGCGCGCATGATCTCAACGGCCTGCGGGTTGGAGTCGATCAGCACGTAGTGGCGTCCAAGCGCAGCAGCGACCGCTCCGAGCGTGCCGCTGCCGGCGAAGAAGTCGAGACACCAGTCACCCGGGCGGGTGGATGCCTGAACGATGCGACGGAGAACACCCTCGGGCTTCTGGGTGGGGTAGCCGGTCTTCTCGTGCCCATTGGTGGGAACGATCGTGTGCCACCACACGTCCGTGGGAAGCTTGCCTCTGGCGACCTTCTCCGGGGTCACGAGACCGGGTGCCATGTACGGCTCACGGTCGACCTCGCTCGAATCGAAGAAGTAATCGACGGGGTCCTTCACATACACGAGGATCGTGTCGTGCTTGGCGGGCCAGCGGCGCTTGCTACGCGCGCCGTAGTCATACGCCCAGATGATCTCGTTGAGGAAGCACTCGCGCCCGAAGATCTCATCGAGCACCAGCTTGCAGTGGTGGGCCTCGCGATAGTCGATGTGGAAGTACAGGGTCCCCTCGCGACTGAGCAGCCGGTGGGCGTGCTCCAGGCGCGGAGCGAGGAATGCGAGGTAGTCCTCGAAGGAGTCTTTATAGCTTGATTGGGAGAGCAGATGAGTCGTATAGCGCCGACCCTGGAACCCCGTGCGCTGCCCCTCGTCGTCGCGCACCGCAGCGAGCGTCTTGCGTGACTGCACCTTGCCCGTATTGAACGGTGGATCGATGTACACGAGCTGGAATGACTCATCCGCGAACGCCGGCAGCAGCTGCAGGTTCTCTCCGAGCAGGATTTGATCGATCGCAGGGGGTCCGCTCAAGGTACTCACCGAGGAGAGACTACGTTCGTGCCCCGATGGAGCTGACCGGGAGCAGCTCGACCCACTGGTAGCGCTGCCCGCACAGCGACTGCCATCGCGAGTCGGGGACCGTGCGCAGAGTCGCTTGTGAGCCGGCTCCAGCGGGTGTGAGGAAGATCGCGTCAAGCACCGCCGAGCCGAGCTCGCCGGGCCCGAGACCCGCGCTGGTGCGGGTGAGCGACAGGCTGTGCGTCCCCGCGGAGAGCAGTACAGGGATCGGCGGGATCGTGTCCGGCACGAGCGAGTTGCCGCTGAGCTGCCCGGATATCGACGCGAGCTGGCGACCGTCGACGCGCAGCCTCACGGTAGGCATGATGTCGCCCTGTACCCACACCTCCCAGCGCCCGGCGACGGGTACGGTGAAGCGAGCGTGCAGGGTCCCGGGCTGGCCCATGACGAGGGCTTGGCGCTCGTGCCCCCAGTGGGCGGCATGCGGGGACCGTCTCAGGCCGATGCGCACGATCGGTGGCGACCAGGAGACAGCGAGCAGCGTCCCAGAGGCCGATGTCGCCGATCGCGCGACGTGTTCGAGCTCGGTGCATTGCGTCGCGGGTGAGCCGCTCAGCGCCACGTGCTCGAGCGCCGCACGCGCGCCCCGCCGCCGGCCCCAAACTTGGTAGTAGCGACCCTGCCACAGCAGGCGGTAGGCGGTAGGCGGGCGACTGGCTGTGGGGTCGCGGCGTGTAACGATCAGCGGATAGGCCAGCAATGCTATGGGGCTTATGCGGTCGAGGTCGACAGGCTGGCCGTAACCGCCGGCCGATGCAGCGACGGCGGCGGGCGGGTAGACGAAGTCGGGACCGCCGATGTCCATGGCGCGCAGCTCGTACATGGAGTATTCGTCGAAGTCCGCGAATAGCGCTGGGCCCTTACCGGCGAAGCGCGCGTCAAGCGACGCGAGCTCTTCATAGCGAGCGGTGGGCGCAAGATCGGAGGCGCGGTACTGCATCGCGTCGGAGACCACCACGCCGCCGCCGAGC
The DNA here is from genome assembly GCA_050015915.1 of Solirubrobacteraceae bacterium. GTDB lineage: Bacteria > Actinomycetota > Thermoleophilia > Solirubrobacterales > Solirubrobacteraceae > Palsa-744. The sequence goes on along the minus strand of JBEKAM010000016.1, from coordinate 7,966 downwards.
GCTAGCGCGAGCAACCCAGCCGCGCCGAGCGAGATGGCACGGCGGGGCACGTTGCACAGCGCACCGACCCCTCCCCACGCAAGCAGCACGACGACGGGCGAAGTGAGCATCAGCGTCTTGGCGCTCCCCCAGGTCGTGACCCAATGGCTGATGGCAAGCCAGGTGAGCAGCATCAGCGCGATCCATCCGGCGAGCGCGAAAGCGCGGATACGAAGCAGATACACGGCACCGAGCACGGCTGCGAGCAGCGTCACGAGAATCAGCGCGTGGGTGAGCGTCAGAGCGCTGCCGTCGGGGGCGAGCTTGTAGCTGCCGTTCAGCCACACGCCGAGCACTTGCTCGGCGCGCAACGGACTGTGGAGGTTGCCGGAGTTGCTGGTTGAGGCGATCGCATTCGCAACCTTCAACGAGCCCGACAAGTCGACCCAGGTCGGCCATGCTGCAATCAGCGCAGCCAGCGTCCCCGCACCCAGCAGCAGCGCAAGGCGCCGCCTCTCTCCTGTTTGCATGCGCCGGCCAAGCAGACCTCGTACCAGTACAACAGCGAGCACAGCCACCCCTACGAGCGCCCACGCACCGAAGGCGACCCCCAGGGCGGACACACCGGCGGCGGCCACCAGCGCAAATGGGATCGCACGGGTTGCGCGCGCGTGCATCCAGCTGCGATGTGAGACGACGAGCGCCCCGAGGGTGAGGATCATCGAGAGGGCGGTGATCTCCTTAACGGAGCCGAACAACGCATACGCGTACACAAGGGCGGGCACGATGGCGGTGAGCGCAGCAAGCGCCGCCCAGACGCCGTGCAGGCGCATGCGCCGCGCAAGCAGCCACGCCGGCCCGGCGGCGGTGGCGAGCATGAAAGCGTTGAACGGCTGGAACGCCCAGATCAACGGCAGCCCGAGCAGGAAGGCGCTACCGCCGAACAGCGTGTCCGCGCCGGAGGGGTAGCTGGTGTTGTAGTAGTCGTTGATGAACTGCCCGTAGGAGTTGCGCAGGTCGAGGTGCACATAGTGCTGGCCGTGGTTGATGAGGAAGTCAGCCCCGATGAGGTGCACGGCGGAGTCCGACAGCGCCATGAACGAGGACATGGTGGTGCGCCCGGAGAGCAGCACGGGGGCGAGCGCGAGTGCGTAGGCGAGCACGCATGCGAGCACCGGCCATGGCTGCTCGCGGATGCACCGCGCGAGACTGCGCGCCCTCCCCCACCCCGCGATAAAACCGGCGATGGCAAACGCAGCCATCAGATAGGGCGTCGCGGGCGCGAGCGGGTACGCGTAGGTACTCAGCTGCGAGAGGCCGATCAGTGCGGCGGCACCGACGGTGAGCAGCAGCGCACCGGGCAGCCAGCCGCCGCTGAGGCGATCGACGAGCAGCCCCGCACCCGCACAGAGCGCCGCTAGCACGCACGGATAGAGCAGCGCGGTGGCGATGAACATCAGCGCCCCGGCTGGACTCGAACCAGCCGCCGTACGGTCGGCAGCCACCATGGGGACGGGCGGGGCAATGCTATATAGACCCCGCTCTGGCCTCGACGCAAGCAGTCCGTAGACTTGCGTTGAACTGGGTAGGGAGGGTCGTTGAGCGTCACTCCGGGGAGCGCAGTACCGGCAGTTCCCGTACAGCAGATCTCGCAGGCGTCCACGCGACGGTTGGTGTTCACGGGCCTGTTGCTGGTGATGCTGATGGCAGCGCTGGACCAGACGATCGTGGCGACGGCGCTGCCGACGATCGTGGGCGACCTCGGCGGCCTCAGCCACATCTCGTGGGTCGTGACGGCGTATCTGCTGGCACAGACGGCGGTGACGCCGCTGTACGGAAAGCTCGGCGACATGTACGGGCGCAAGATCGTTCTACAGGTGGGGCTGGTGGTGTTCCTCATCGGCTCCGCGCTGTGCGGCATCAGCCAGAGCCTGGATCAGCTGATCGCGTTTCGGGCGCTACAGGGACTGGGCGGCGGCGGGCTGATGGTCAGCGCACAGGCTGCGATCGGCGACGTTGTCCCACCCAGCGAACGCGGCCGCTATACGGGCCTGTTCGGTGCGGTGTTCGGCCTGGCGAGTGTGATGGGGCCGCTGTTGGGAGGATTCCTGACGGGTCATTTGAGCTGGCGCTGGATCTTCTACGTGAACCTGCCGATCGGCGTGCTCGCGCTGTTCGTGCTGGCGGCGACGCTGCCGTCGGCGTCGGAGCGAGTGCACCATGTGGTCGACTACCTGGGCACGCTGCTGTTGGCGGCGGGTCTGAGCGCGATCGTGCTGGCGACGTCGCTGGGCGGCAACTCCTACGCGTGGGGATCGCCGGTGATCGTCGGGATGGCGGTCGGCGGAGTGCTTGCGCTGGTGGCGTTCGTGTTCGCCGAGCGCCACGCGGTGGAGGCGGTGCTGCCGCTGAGGCTGCTGCGCAACAGGGTGTTCTCGGTGACGAGCGCGGTGGGCTTCGTGGTGGGCTTTGCGCTCTTCGGCGCGGTCACCTACCTACCGCTGTTCCTGCAGGTGGTCAAGGGCGCGAGCCCCACGGGATCGGGACTGCAGCTGCTGCCGCTGATGGGCGGCCTTTTGATCACGTCGATCGGCTCGGGGCAGTTGATCACGCGCACGGGCCGCTACAAGCCGTTCCCGATCGCGGGCACAGCGGTGATGACCGTCGGGCTGTATTTGCTCTCCACGCTTGACCCGACAAGCAGCCATGTGACGATCTTCGGCTTCATGTTTGTGCTGGGCCTGGGCCTGGGGATGGTCATGCAGGTGCTAGTGCTGGCGGTGCAGAACGCGGTGAACTACTCCGACCTGGGCGTGGCCACCTCAGGCGCCACGCTGTTTCGCTCGATTGGCGGATCGCTTGGCACAGCGGCCCTGGGCGCGATCTTCTCCAATAGGCTGAGCAGCCAGCTGAAGAGCGTCCTACCGGCTAGCAAGACGGGCTCGTCGAACGCCGCGAGCACGATCAGCGCGAAGGCGATCGCAAAGCTGCCCACAGCGCTGCGCAACGGCTACCTACACGCGTTCACGAGCTCGCTCAGCACAGTGTTCGAGGTGGCGGCAGCGGTGGCGGTGGTGGCGTTCGCATTCTCGTGGTTCATCCGCCAGCTGCCGCTCCGCGACTCGGTCGCGACAGGCGACATGGGCGACACCTTCGCCACCCCGCGCGACACGGACTCACTGGCTGTGATCGTCAACAAGATCGGCCAGCTCGACCGCCGTCAAGGCGCCCGCGAGCTCGTGCAGCGCGTGGCGGCGCGCGCAGGCGTCGACCTCGCCCCGGCGGCGTGTTGGCTGCTGGCACGGATGAACGCGGACCCCTCTGTGCAGTTGGAGGAGTTGGCGCGGCACTCAGAGGTTCCGATCGCAAGGCTGCGTGAGGCCAGAGACACGCTGCGTGAGCGCGGCTTGATAGCCGCGGAGGACGGCAGTGGCCCTGGCTTGGAGCTCACCGCTTCGGGGCACGCCGTCCTCGAGCAGCTGTCCGCGACCGGCACGCAACGCCTGTCGGACCTGCTCGAGGGCTGGCGCCCAGACGAGCACCCCGATCTGGCACGCCTGATTGCCACGCTCGCGCACGAGTTCTTCATCGACGCCTCTGCGCTGCGAGACGCCGTTGCCGAGCCTGCGGGCACGCCGGCGCATTGAATGCCCCCGGCTGGATTCGAACCAGCGACCCTTGGATTAGAAGTCCAATGCTCTATCCAGCTGAGCTACGGGGGCGGGCCCAGATTGCAACATGGTGCCCTACTTAGGCGCGCTTGAACAGAAATCTGTAAAAGTTGCATCTATGAGTCCAGTAGAGAGCGACGAAGAGGACCTGACACGTAAGCAGCGCCGCGAGCAGGCGCGCGCCGATCGTAAGGCGATGGAGGAAGCAGCAGCGGCGGCAATCGTGCGCCGAAACCGCCTGACCCAGCTCGGAATCGTGGGTGCGATCGTGGTAGTGGCGGTCGTCGTGATCCTGATCGCAACCAGCGGCGGCAGCAAACCCAAAGCCATCACCGAACACGTAAAGAACACGGTGACGGCCGAAGTCGCGAGCCTGTTGAACGGCATCCCCCAGAACGGGAACGTCCTCGGCAGCCCGACGGCGCCGATAACGCTCCAATACTTCGGAGACCTGGAGTGCCCGATCTGCGCGAAGTTCACGCTCGGCTCGCTGCCAACCGTCATCCCGAAGTGGGTGCGCACAGGCAAGCTGAAGATCGAATATCGCTCGCTGTCGACAGCCACCGGTAACGCGGAAGCCAACGGCGCGGAGCCGAAGGAAATCTTCAAGACTCAGCAGGTCGCCGCGCTGGCTGCGGGCAAGCAGAACAAAGCGTGGTACTTCATCGAGACCTTCTACCACGAGCAGGGAGAAGAGGACTCGGGCTACGTGACTGAAAAATTTATTCAGAACGTCGCCAGCCAGGTGCCGGGTCTGAATCTGACGACGTGGACGAACGACCGCAGCGATCCTCTCCTGGCAACGCAGGTGACGGCCACGGACGCACAGGCAGCCAACAACAACGGCTTCACGGGTACCCCGTCCTTCCTCATCGGCCGCACCGGCGGTCCGATGAGCAAGCTCGAATACACCAACCCGGAAGACCCCACGTTCGTCAACGAAGCCGTCGAAAAACTCCTGAAGGAATAAGGAGAGCGGGCGATGAGCTCACGGGCCCTGAGGATCACGCTGATCGTGCTCACGCTCCTCGGGCTCGCGGTGGCCAGCTACGTGACCTACGTCCACTACGCGGGGATCAAGCCGGCATGCACGGCCGGCGAAAGCTGCACGAAGGTGCAGACCTCTCGCTATGCCGAGATCGAGGGCGTGCCGGTGGCGCTGGTGGGGCTGATCGGCTATGTGCTGATCCTTCTGACACTGCTGGCCCCTGACGGCGAGAACACGAGGTTCGCGCTTGCGGGCCTGACGGTTGGCGGCTTCGCCTTCAGTGCCTACCTGACCTACCGCGAGATCTTCTCGATCCACGCGATCTGCGAGGAGTGCGCTTCGAGCGCGGTGATCATGACGATCATGATGTGCTTGTCGGTGTGGCGCTTCCTGCGTGGCGCGCCTCCCCCGGGAGTGCTCGCGGCCTCAGCAGCTGGGCAGAGCACCACGCCCGACTCAGCTGCGCCCCTCGGCAGCGCCTCCTAAGAGCCAATCCGCAGGGCCAAACATCCAGTGCCTGGGATCTGGGATCGATCCTGCCAATACGTCCATTGCCGGGAGCCAGGCCCGGGCAAGCGAGCCTCCAGAGCCGACGTGATTGGCGAGGATGGCTTCCCACACAACGAGCACCCAGGCCCACGCGGGCGTCGAGTCGACGCTCGACGGCGAGGCGCGTATTGCGCGCCTGTTCGAGATGACCAGCGACCTGCTGGCGACGATCTCACTCGACGGCCACTTCACGCTTTTGAACCCCGCTTGGGAGCAGCTGCTGGGCTGGACGAGTGAGGAGCTGCGCGGGCGGCCGATCCGGGAGTTCATGCATCCTGGGGACGCAGAGCAGACATTGGGGATGATGCTCGCGGACGGCGGCCAGGCCAACCAGATCGAGGATCTGACAACCCGCTACCGCCACCGCAATGGCTCCTGGCGATGGCTGCTGTGGAGCGCGCGCCGCGACGGTGACACCTGGTATGCGGCCGCCAAGGACGTAACTGACCGCATGTGGCTGGAGCGCCAGGCCCTGCACGATCCGCTGACGCACCTGCCCAACCGATTGCTGTTGATGGACCGAGCACGTCAGGCGCTCGCGCGACTGAATCGGCACCGCAGCCACGGCGTGGTGGCGATGCTGTTCATCGATCTGGACAAGTTCAAGGCGATCAACGACAACCTGGGCCACGACGTCGGGGACCGCCTGCTGGTTGCCGTCTCAGAGCGACTGGCGGAGCTGATGCGCGACAGCGACACGGTGGCGCGGCTCGGGGGCGACGAGTTCGTGATCCTGATCGAGGACATCGAAAGCGACGGCGAGGCACTGGCTCTGGCGGAGCGTGTGCTGGACGCGCTGGAGAAGCCGTTCCCGCTGGGCTCCTCGGATGTAGCGATGCTGGCGAGCGTAGGCGTGTCGGTGTCCCACCACCCGGACACGGACCCAGAGGCGATGCTGCGCGAGGCAGATGTGGCGATGTACCGAGCCAAGGGCGCCGGTGGCCGTCGCCTGGAACTGTTCGACGAACGCCTGCGCCGGGAGATCGACAGCCACACGGAGATCGAAGGACTTCTGCGCAACGCCCTCCCGCAGCGAGAGCTAGTGCTCGCCTATCAGCCGATCCTGCGACTCGCAGGGGGCCAGGCGATCGGAGCGGAGGCGCTCTTGCGCTGGCGCCCCACACGAGATGGACACGCGGGGAAGGCGGAGATGCTGCCCTCGACGTTCCTGCCGCCGGCGGAGGAGAGCGAGCTGATCGTGCAGATCGGCAACTGGGTGCTGCATGCGGCATGCGCGCAGGCGGAGATCTGGCGGCGCAACGGGATCACAATTCCTGTCTCCGTGAACATCTCCGCGCGCGAGCTCACAGAGCTCGACCTCGCGGAGCGAGTGCGCGAGGAGCTCGCGTACTGCCGTCTGCCGGGTCGCGCGCTGTGCCTGGAGATCAGCGAGGAGGCTGTACTGCGAGACCCCGAGCGGGCCCGCTCGGCGCTGAAGGACCTCAAGCGTCTGGGGGTTCTAATCGCGCTCGACAAATTCGGCTTCAGCCAGCTGTCGATCGGCCTGCCGAGCAACCTGCCACTGGATGTCGTCAAGCTCGACCGCGGGCTGACTGAAAACTTCCACCAGGACAAAGACCGACGCGCGATGTTCGCGGCAACGATCGCCCTCGCCAAGGAGGCAGGCCTGACGGCTGTCGCTGTGGGGATCGAGACCAACCGCCAACTCGCGCTCGCCAGAGAGCTCGACTGCTCAGTGGGACAGGGTTTCCTTTTGCATGGTCCGGCGTCGGCTGAGCGCGTGCGTCTCAGAGGGACCGCCGGGTCGGTAACGTCCGCACCATGGCGACCCCTCGTCCGACTGCGCGGCAACGACGAACGTCGTTGAGCGACGACGCCACCGTCGCGGAGCACAAGCGCGCAGCCGCGCGTGCGGCAGCCGAGCTGGTCAAAGACGGCATGCGTGTCGGCCTGGGGACAGGGTCGACCGTCGCGTACCTGCTGCCGGCGATCGCCGAACGCGGATTGGAGGGACTGCGATGCGTGGCCACCTCACCGGCGACCGAAGCGGCTGCACGCGCGCTCGGACTGTCAGTCCATCCGCTCGACGAGCTCGGTGAGCTGGACATAGCGATCGATGGCGCTGATGAGATCGATCCACAAGGGTGGCTGGTGAAGGGCGGCGGCGGCGCGCACACGCGCGAGAAGATCGTGGCGAGCGCAGCGCGGCGCTTCGTAGTGATCGCCTCGTCGGAGAAGTATGTAGCCGAGCTGGCAGCACCGGTGCCGCTGGAGCTCGTGGCGTTTGGGGTACAGCACACGCTCCTAGATCTAGATCCTGCACGCCTGCGTGGTGTCGAGCCAAGCCCCGATGGAGGGTTGATCGCCGACTATCTTGGCCCGGTCAGCGACCCGCGGGAGCTCTCCGCCAGGCTGAGCGGCACGCCAGGAGTGGTCGAGCATGGACTATTCGAGCCGGAGCTGGTCAGCCTAGTCCTGATCGCCGGCGACGGCGGCGTGGAGCGCCGTACAGGCGCCAAGGTCTGAGGCTAATCCTGCCCGTGGGGCGGGCGGAGCTCTTCCTCATATGACATTGGATGGCGCGCCAGCACGCCATCCTCGCCGATCACATACGCACCCATGCGCAGTAGCGGCGGTGAGTACACATGCAGCGTGACGGCCGGATCAGAACCGGCATGACTGACGCGGTGGATGTCCGCTGCGGAGAAGTGGAAGGTTCCTCCCGCGCGAAAGACCCCTTTGCGGGTGGGCCCATCGATCGCCAGACGCTCCTCGCGTACAGCGCCGCTGACGACGGCAACAGCTCCCGCGGAGATGT
>JBEKAM010000015.1:27902-33479 GCA_050015915.1 Solirubrobacteraceae bacterium | reverse complement strand
GTCCCGCGTGCACCTGCTTGCCGTACACACGTGCCTGGTCGCGATGGTGAATGCACGACAGCACGATGCCCGAGCGTTCGTCGTCGAGCAGCGCGATCGACATCGACTGGTGCCCCGAAAGCTCGTTGTATGCGTCGTAGCGGACGAGCGCACGGTGCGCGATCCGCCCACGCAGCGCGGCCTCCACGCTCGCCAAACGACCGTCTAGGCGTGTGGCCGTGTCCTCCACATAGGACCCGAGTGCCTCGAATGCCTCCTGCAAGGTGGCCGCATGGTCCACCAGGTCGCGCTCCGCGTGCTCGCCCAGCACCAGACGCTGCGCCCTGCGTAGGCGGCGCACGCTCATGCTGAGCGTCGCGCACCCCAACAACGCAGCGATCGCCCCTGCTGCTGCCGCGATGGCAATGATTCCCTGGGTGTCTGTGATCGAAGCGACCATTGCCACAACTTAGCCGCTGGCGATGCGGATGCGGACCGCCACCGTGGCGTCCGACCTGCGGCTGTTTCTAGTGCCTCATTCGCCGAAGATCGCCAAGTACGTCGCCTTGTTGTTTTCCACGTCCGTCTCGCCAGGCACCGGTTCGACGTACGCTTCCACCTTCGCCGCCTCGCCCTGTGGCACGCCTACAACGGTGACTTCCACGTTGTACTTGGTGCCCGGTGTCGTCTGGTCAATCACGTGTGAGGCCTTGTACTGCTTGCCCGCGGCTGTGACCGTGATGTCGACCTTGACGTCTGTCTCCTTGTTTTCGCCGGAGTCTTCGACGATCGCCGTGAAGGTCGGGTTGGCGCCGCTGTTGATGTGGTTCAGCGCCGGTTCCGGTTGCAGTTCGTTTGCGCCGACGCTCACCCCGAGCAGCGCGCTGCCGTGGGTGCCGGGAGCAAGTCCAGTTGAGGAGGAGCTGCTCGCCGCCTGTCCGCTGATACGCGAGAGGACCTTCGACGGTTCGAGCCAGCCGAGGTTCGGCAAAAAGCGCGAGGGATTCGTCGCCAGGTCCTGGATGCCGCCGGCCGTGAGCGTCTGCTGAATCAGCGGCACAACCCGTTGGGAGTAGACGACATCGGAGGCGAGGAATATCTCCATGTCGCCGGCGATCTTCGTGCTGGCCTGTTTGGCTTGTCCGCCGAGCGCCGTGGGCACCAGCGCAGCCACCTTGGTCATCCCTTCCACCCGCAGGTCGAGCGTCAGCAGCAGGTCCCGCTGCGCATCGGCCATTTCGCCCGGCACGCTCAGGCTGCTCGCGTGCGCGGCGATCGTCCGTGCCTGCGTGAGCTGTTCGTTGACCTGCTGCTCGACTTCGATCGCGGACTTGCTCGTCGCGTTCGTCAGCGCGACGAACAACGGGCTGGAGACCTGCGAGTCGGATTCCTGCACGAGCTGGTTGACGTCGTGGTTGTAGCTCGTCAGCCCCTGGCGCTTTTCGCTTTTCACGCAGCCGTTGATCACCAGGGCGAGCACGATCACCACCGCGATCCCCACTCCCGCCGCCACCAGGCGACGCACCATCAGCGTTTGCTGGTCGGTACCGGAGGGGCCGGAGTGCGAGGGTCGCCGCGGGTGCGGACGGCGTGGCGCTACTCCGCCCGCTGCTCGCTCCCCGCTTGGCCGCTGTCGCGGTGCACGAGATGACGGTCGAGGTGCCGTCTCCTCGTCATCATCAAAGAACGACAAAAGCCAACCGCTCCTTTGCAGGGACTTTAAGAAGGCCCCAGTATGACTACCCGTCGCCCCCCTGACGAGACTGCAACTTCTCGGTCACTGCGTGTTTTCCTGCCTTTTGCAGCAGGGACAGGGGCTGCGCACGGCGAACGCGGGAGCCGGTGGAGTCCTCGCACACCCTCGTTCAACCAGCCCGCGCCGCGCAGGAGCCCCTGCGTCGGCGTATCACGCGCCAAGCGGAGGAGTCGCCGCCCGAGGAGCTGGTGCTCGGCCGCTATCGCCTGCTTGAGCGACTGGGAGCTGGCGGTTTTGGCGTTGTCTGGCGCGCCCATGACGAGCTCCTACGCCGCGAGGTCGCCGTTAAGCGGGTGTTGCTCGGGGCGGGAGAGGGCCCGATCGACGGCGAGCGCGCCAGCCGCGAGGCGCTGGCTGCCGCCCGTCTGACCCACCCCGCAATCGTTGCCTTGTATGAGGCTTGCGCTGTAGACGACGCCTTCTATTTGATCTCTGAGCTGGTCGACGGCCACACGCTCGCCCAGTTGATCGGCGAAGACGCGCTCGAGGACGAGGAGATCCTTGAGATCGGCTTGGCGCTCGCGGGGGCGCTCTCCCACGCACATGCCCGCGGGGTGATTCACCGCGACATCAAGCCTCAGAACGTACTCGTGCCGCATCCGGCAACGGAAGACGAGCCGCCGCAGGAGCTCGCGGCGGCCAAGCTCACCGACTTCGGCGGTGCAAGTCTCGTCGGCGAGGAGGCCCTTACGCGCACTGGCGATGTGCTCGGCACGCTCGCCTACATGGCGCCCGAGCAGAGCGAGGGTCAAGAGGTCACCGAGCAGGCCGACCTGTACTCGCTGGCGCTCGTTCTCTACGAGGCGTTCTGCGGCGTCAACCCGGTTCGCGGCGCAACGCCCGCCGCCACCGTGCGCCGTATCGGCCGCCGACTTGCGCCGCTCGAGCGTGAGCGCCGCGACCTGCCATCCCAGCTCACCCGTGCCCTTGACCGCGCGCTCGCCCCCGCCCCGCGCGACCGCGGCAGTCTCGAGGATCTGCGTTTGGTGCTCGTTGCGACCGTCGAGCGCGGGCTAAAGCGCTCGCGCTGGTCTGCACGCTCACGCGACTCGCGACGTGAATCACGCGATCCTGATAGCGACGAGCGCCCACTGCCCAGCCGGCGTGAGCCACCTGCCCGCGATCCCGCGCCCGTCGTCGGCGCGCATAGGCCACTGGCGCCGCGCGAACCGCTGGGCCTCCCTGCTGAGGAGCTCAGCGAGGAGCACCAACCCGCCGCTGCGTCGCGGCGGATCAGCTTGCCGCGAGCTGTGTGGCTCGCAGCTGCCCTCGCCGTCGTCGTCTGGCAACTGGCCGTAGGCCGGCCTGGCGTCGCACTGCTTGCGTTTGCAGCGCTGTTGCCGATCGTGGTGCTACCTACCGATGGTGTCAGTGGGCGCGTGGGCGCGGGATGGCTCATGTGCGTGTTTGCGCCTGTCCTTGGTCTTGCTGGTCTTGCTGGCGCCTTCCCCGCAGTCGCCGGGCAGACCTCGCGGTGGCGGGATCGCACGTCGCTCGCAGCGCTCGGGTACTGGTGGCTGGCGCTCGCCGGGGCGTTGTTCGGCCGTCGCCTGTGGCTGATCCAGCCCTCGCAACTCCCCGCTCGAGCCGTTTGGGAGGGATCGTTGAGCAGCACCGCCACCCACGTGATCGTCCCCCTGCTCGCCCTCGGCACGCTGCTGGGAGCGCTGCTGTGGGCTGTCGGTGCGGCGGTGCTGCCGTGGATCGTGCGCGGCCGCAGCGCGGCTGTCGACCTCTTGGCAGTGACGATCTGGTCGGCGGCGATCGCCATTGCTGCGCCCGCGTTGGACGCTGGGCTGAATGCCCACGCCGCCCACCCCAGCCCCCGTGGCGCCGTCCTCGGTGCGATCCTTGGTGCTGTGCTCGCCATGGTTACCCGCGCGCTGCGCGGGCCCGTCTGAGAATCTCTTGATCATCTGAGGCACCTGATTCAACGACGGTGCGTAGCATGGCTCACGGTTGACGGCTGATCGGCGAGTGATCGGCTCAAGCTACGTACCGATGAACCCGCTTAAGAGCGTCGAGACCACAATTGCCAACCTCGTCGAGGGGGTTTTCGGACGCGTATTTCGCTCTGAGGTCCGCCCGATGGAGCTCGCCCGCAAGCTCGCGCGTGAGATGGATGCTCATCGCACCGTGTCCGTCTCGCGGGTGTATGCCCCCAACGAGTACTCCGTGTGGCTTTCGCCCAAGGACCGTAGCCGCTACGAGGGCGTTGAAGACGACGTGATCGACGAGCTGTGTGCGTACTTGCTCGAGCACGCGCGTCGCGAAGATCTGATCCTCGCTTCGCGGCTGCACATCACCTTCAATACCGACGAGCGTCTGTCGCTCGGTGAATTCGGCATCCAAGCGCGGTTGGTCCGGCCCGACGGCGAGGATCAGGGGCCGCAACCGCCAGTCGAACAGGAAGAGCACGGCCAGACGATGATCTACAGCACTTCAGCGCGCCTGCAGGGCCCGCTCGAACAGGCCCGTGCCGAGCCTCGCCCGCAGCGGGTGCTGCTGGCACTCGGTGACCGTCGGCTGATCGTGCCAGCCCAGGGTGGCGTCATTGGGCGCAGTCGCGATTGCGACGTGGTCATCGACGACGCGGGGATCTCTCGCCGGCACGCCGAGATTCGCCCGGGACCGGGTGGGTGGACTGTCGCGGACCTCGGCTCCACCAACGGCGTGCTCGTCAACGGTCGCCAGGTGCGCGGCGCTGAGCTGCTGCAGGCCGGCGATCGCATCGAACTCGGCTCGACACAGATCGTCTTCGAGCTGACATGAGCACGCTCGAGCCCGTATCGGTGGCGCTGAAGTTCGGCTTCCTCGCCGTGCTTTACCTGTTCCTGTTGTGGATCGCCGGCAGCGCTCGCCGCGACCTTCGTAGCGGTGCCGCCGTGCCGGGAGAATTCGACCCCGGCCGCGGTGCCCAGCCGATCCCCCCAGATGCCACCGGCCTGTACTCGGCGTCAGCGTTGGGTAGCGCCAACGTCGCTCACCGCGCCCCGCGGCTGGTGGTCGAGCGCGCCCCAGGCCACGATCCGGGGATGATCTATGACCTCGACGGCGATCTCGTCCTCGGCCGCGGCGAGCGCGCGGAGATCCGCCTTGATGACCCCTTCGCTTCCTCCAGCCACGCGCGCGTGTACGAGCAGGGCAACATAGTGGTCATCGAAGACCTCGGCTCCACCAATGGCACCTACCTCAACGAGGAGCTGTTGCAGACGGCAAGGCCGCTGCACCCCGGAGATCGGGTGCGCATCGGCGACAGCGAATTCGCGTTCGAGGTCGACTGAGATGGTTGCTTCAATCTGATGCTGCGTGTAGCCGAACAGTACGCTGGGACCGACACCGGGCGCCAGCGCCGTGCCAACGAGGACTCACTGCTGGCACGCTCGCCGCTGTTTGTTGTGGCTGACGGCATGGGCGGCGCGCAGGCAGGCGAGGTCGCGTCGCGGATCGCGGTAGAAGCTTTCCAGGCTGGTCTCCATGACGCCACCCAGCCGGAGCTTGCGCTGGCCACGCTTGCGCACACGGCCAACAATCGCATCCATGAGCTCTCGCACGCCAACGCTGAGCAGGCAGGCATGGGTACGACGCTCACGGCTGTGTACGTCGGCGAGGAGGAGGTGGCGATCGCGCACGTGGGCGACAGCCGCGCGTACTGCTTTCGTGACGGGGAGCTGCAGCGTCTGACAGACGACCATTCGCTTGTCGATGAGCTGATGCGCCAGGGCCGGTTGACGCCTGAGGAAGCGCTTGAGCATCCACAGCGTTCAGTGATCACTCGCGCGCTGGGGCCAGAGGGGATGGTGGAGGTGGACACCCGCTCCGTGCGGGGGCGCCCGGGGGAT
>JBEKAM010000015.1:0-27893 GCA_050015915.1 Solirubrobacteraceae bacterium | reverse complement strand
GGTCCTGGCCGCTCACCCGCGACTGCGCGACGCGGGCGAGGCGCTGATTGCGGCGGCCAACGAGGCGGGTGGGCGCGACAACATCACGGTCGTGCTGCTGCGCTTGGAGGACGTGCAGGTGGGCCTGGAGGCGGCGTTTGACGAGCACACGACGATGGTTGGGCTCCCGGTGGTCCCTCCGCCAATCTCCACTCCGCCGGCCGTCTCTCCGCCGGCCGTCCCCCCACCAGCCGACGCCACACAGGCGCTCTCGGTGTCGCCGCCCCTAACCCGTCGCCGTACGCCGCGAACGGCACAGGCGTCTGCGCCTGCCGGCAACGGACGCCCGCGTCGGCGGCTGCGCCACGGCGGCGCGATCGCGTTCCTGTTGACGGTGCTCGTCGTGATCGGCGCGGGGGCCTACCTGGCGTTCCAGTCTGTGTACTTCATCGCCACCAACAACCGTGGCTTGGTGACGATCTTCGAGGGCCTGCCCTACCGTCTCCCGGGAAACCTCGCGCTGTATAGCAGTCAGTACGTATCGGGTGTGAGTGCCTCGACGCTCAGCCCCGAACAGCGGCACGCGCTGCTTGATCACTCGCTGCGCTCGGAAGCCGACGCCGCAGCACGAGTTCATAGCCTCGAAATCGAACAGACCGAATGACGGGTCTGCGGTGAATCGTCCGATCATCCGTCTGTACGGACTCGTTGCCGTGCTGTTCGCTCTGCTCGTCGCGTTCACCTCGCGCTGGACGATCTTCGAAGCTGCGTCGCTACGTGAAAACAAGCTCAATGCACGCGCGCTGCTCCAGCAGGAGCGCGTCGACCGCGGCCCGATAGTTGCCGCCGACGGCACGGTGCTTGCGCGCAGCGTGCGTGGCTCAGAAGGAACATATACGCGGGCCTATCCGACCGGCTCACAGTTCGCGAACGCGATCGGGTACGACTACATCGATCCGGGTACCTCGGGCCTGGAGCAATTTCGCAACTCGGCGCTGAACGGCAAGGGTGCCACCAACCTGCAGGCGATTCTCAACCAGCTGCAGGGTAAGGAACCGCAGGGTGACAAGGTGATTACCACGCTGAACACCGCCGCCCAGCGGGTTGCGAATGAACAGCTTGCGGGCAAGCACGGAGCGGTCGTTGCCCTCGAACCGCGAACGGGCGCTGTCTCTGTAATGGCCTCTTCGCCGGGCTATGACGCAAACGCGATGCGAACCGCCAGCGGCCGTGAACAGATTGCCAAGAACAGCGGCGATCCACTTGTCAACCGTGCGGTGCAGGATGGTTATGCTCCTGGCTCCACGTTCAAGCTCGTCACCGCCACAGCTGCCATCGACACTGGTGCCTTCACCTCCGAATCGACGTTGAGCGGGCGCAACGGCATCCTCGTCTCGGGCGTGCCGTTGGACAACGACGAGAACGAAAGCTTCGGCGAAATTACACTCACACAGGCACTGGCCAAATCGGTTAACACGGTGTATGCGCAGGTGGCTGAGAAACTCGGCAAGCGTACGCTTGCGCGCTACATGAGCCGCTTTGGCTTCGACCGCAAACCGCAGCTCGATTACCCGGCAGAAGAAATGTCGGCTAGCGGTGAGTACGAAAACGGGCGGCTGCTGTCCCCCACCAGCGCCAACGTCGACGTCGGGCGTCTCGGAATCGGCCAGGACAAACTCGAGGTGACGGCGCTGCAGATGGCCGAGGTGGCAGCTGCCATCGCCAACGGCGGGCGACTGATGGCTCCACACCTGACTGCTCGGATTGTCGACTCCGAAGGGAGCACCGTGGAACGCATCTCGCCGCGCGTGCAGTCTGTCGTGATGAAATCATCCACCGCCAAGGCTGTCACGACGATGATGGAGGCGGTGGTAAACGAAGGCACAGGCACGCCCGCGCAAATTCCGGGGGTGCAGGTGGCGGGCAAGACGGGCACCGCGGAAACGCAGATCGGCAACGAGCTCAACAACGTGTGGTTCGTTGCCTTCGCGCCCGCGTCCAATCCACGGGTGGTTGTGGCGGCGACGCTCAAGGGCGTCCCTGGATACGGGGCCGCGTTTGCTGCTCCCGTGGCTAAGGCCGTGATGGAAAGGCTGTTGAGGCCTGCACCATGATTGACCCGGACACGATCATCGATGGCCGCTACAGGGTCGTCTCGCGCCTGGGGTCCGGGGGCATGGCTGACGTGTACCTCGCTCAGGATCAGCTGCTTGGCCGGGATGTGGCGGTGAAGGTGTTGCATCACCATTTCGCCGAAGACCACGAGTTCGTCGAGCGCTTCCGGCGCGAGGCCTCGAGCGCCGCGGCGCTGTCGCACCCGAACATCGTTGGCATCTTCGATCGCGGTGAGTGGGACGGCACCTACTACATCGCCATGGAGTATGTGGCCGGCCGCTCGCTGAAGGCGCTCGTCCGTGAACACGGCCCACTCGACCCTGCGACGGCGATCGACATCGTCATCCAGATCCTGCGCGCGGCGCGCTCAGCTCACCGTCGCGGCGTGATCCACCGCGACCTGAAGCCCCACAACGTGATCCTCGACGAAGAGGGTCGTGCGCGTGTGACGGACTTCGGCATTGCCCGCGCGGGCGCCTCGGATATGACGCTCACGGGCTCGATTATGGGCACGGCGCAGTATCTGTCTCCGGAGCAGGCGCAGGGCTTCGCGGTAACCGCGGCCACGGATCTCTATTCGATCGGGGTGATCCTCTACGAGCTGCTTACGGGGACGGTTCCGTTCGAGGGCGAGACCGCCGTGGCGATCGCCTTCAAGCAGGTCTCCGCCGAGCCGCGCCCGCCGAGCGAGCTCAACCCGTCGCTACCGCCGTCGTTGGACGCCGTGGTCATGCGCGCACTGGCCAAGGACCCAGCCGAGCGTTACGTCGACGCGGACGAGATGATCGCGGCGTTGCAACACGAGCGGGACGCGCTGCCTGCGTTTGCCGGCGCCCCCACGACGGTCCGCGAGCCTCACGTCTATCACGCTCCCCCGCAGTCGCATCCGATTCCCCCGAGTACCGGCTCGCTGCTGCTCGCCCCGGCGGGGGCAGGGCAGTATGAGCTCGAGAACGGCGCCGCCGACGATGACCAGCGTGGCAGCAAACGAGCATGGTGGTGGACGCTTGCGATCGTGCTGGTCGCGGCAGCGGCGGTGCTTGCCGTGGTGCTGACGCAGTCGAGCAAATCGGTGAGCGTGCCTAGCGTGACCGGCCAAAGCGAACAAGCTGCGGGAGCCGCGCTGCGCAAAGTTGGACTGAACCCCGAACCCTCGCTGGCGTCGAGTACGAAGGTTGAAAGCGGTTTGGTGATCAGCCAGTCACCGGCTGCGGGCAGCACCGCGAAGAAGGGCTCGTCGGTGAAGATCGTCGTCTCGAGCGGTCCCGCGAGCAAGTCGCTGATGAACGTTGCGGGACTGAGCGCTGCGAAGGCTGAAGCCAGGCTGCGCGCTGCGGGCCTGAAGACGATGACCAAGACAGAGTCCAGTAAGACGGTCGAAGCGGGCAAGGTGATCGGCACGGAACCGCCCGCTGAAACGGAGGTGCAGGAAGGTCATCTGGTGACGTTGCTCGTCTCCAGCGGTCCCGCCCCGATTCGCGTCCCCGACGTGACCGGCCAGTCCTTGGAAGCGGCTGAAGCGACGTTGACGAACGCAGAACTGTCTGTGGGCACGGTCACAAAGCGGGTCTCCAGCACAGAGTCGCCAGGCACCGTGCTCGCCCAGTCACCCACCACGGGCACCTCCGTGCACGCTGGCGGGAAAGTCAACCTGACGGTCGCGAAGGCGCCCAAGGAAGTGGAAGTCCCGAACGTCGTGGGAGCGGCTGAAGCGGCCGCCACGGCGGCGCTCACGCACGCCGGCCTGAAGGTCCACTCCGAACCCCATGCAACAACCGAACAATCCCAGGTGGGTGTCGTGCTGGAACAGAGCCCAACCTCCGGGGAAAAGGTCCACAAGGGCAGCACGGTTACGATCGCGGTGGGGACGCTCACGCCGTCGACGACCACCAGCACGACCACGCCATCGACCACGCCAACGACCACGACTACGACGACCACGCCCCCGTCGACGCTGCCGGGCGGATGAGCGATGACATGGCGGCAAAGGGCTTCGGGCTGGCCGAGCGGCTGACGGTCGCTGTTCTTGCGGGCGGGCGCTCGTCCGAGCACGACGTGTCGTTGTCCTCCGGTGCGGCCGTGCGCGACGGGCTGCTTGAGGCCGGACACGAGGTCTTGTGGGTGGAGATCGCCCGTGACGGCTCCTGGCGCCATGATGGACAGGCGCTGAGCGTCACACCTTCCGCTGGGCTGCTCGGCGCGGACGTCGTGTTCCCTGTTCTCCACGGTCCGTTTGGCGAGGACGGCACGGTGCAGGGCTTCCTGGAGACGCTCGACGTCGCTTACGTGGGAGCTGGCGTTGCCGCGTCCGCGGTCTGCTTGGACAAGGTGCTGTTCAAGGAGGTGATGGCGGCACGCGAGCTGCCGCAGGTTGGCTATGTGGGCGTGCGGGCTGAGAGCTTCAAGGGCTCGCGCGAGCAGTCGCTATCGGAGCTGGAGCGGATCACCCAGCTCGGACTGCCGGTATTCGTGAAGCCGGCGCATCTCGGCTCTTCGGTGGGGATCGTGAAGGTGAGCGCAGAGGAGGAGCTAAGCGACGCGCTCGAGCAGGCGTTCTCGCACGACGGGCTGGTGATCGTCGAGGCGATGGCGGTGGGAGTGGAGGTGGAGTGCGGCGTGCTCGGCCGGCTTGGTGGCGAACGCGAGGGCGGGTCTTCCGCTGAGGCCTCTGAGCCGGGCGAGATCGTGTTCGCGGGCGACTGGTATGACTACGGCGCGAAGTACTCGCCAGGCGGCATGGAGCTGCGCATCCCGGCAGGCATCTCGGCGAGTGCGCGCGAGCAGGTGAAGCGCCTGGCGCTCGAGGCATTCGAGGCGAGCGGCTGTGAGGGGCTCGCACGCGTGGACTTCTTTGTGGACGGGGAGCGGGTGCTGCTGAATGAGCTGAACACGATGCCGGGCTTCACGCCGACGAGCGTGTACGCGAAGCTGCTCGAGGTCTCGGGGATCCCCTACCCGCGCTTGCTTGATCGTTTGTGCCGATTGGCGCTGGAGCGTCACGAGCGCGAGCGCGCCTACAGCCGCTGAACGCTACGAGCGCTACTTGAACAGCGTCAGCTCGGCGAGCGTCGCGGACTCCATTTTGGGGGGCAGCGTGGTCAGCCACACGAGGTAGTAGCGGTGCGGTTTTCCTGACAGCGTAAGCGGGATGCGTTCGCCGCTACGCACATCCGCGCTCGTTCCCACCGGTCCCTGCCAGCCACGCGCGCTGAGCGGTGTGGAGTTGCCGTACGGTAGTCCCAGTTCGATGTGATCGGCGACGTAGATCTGTACGGCGAACCCGGGTGTGGGTGTCTGGATCTCGATTGCCTTGGCAAGCACCTTCGGGGCGGCGTCGAGGTAGACCCCGAGGCCGACGCCGCCGGCCTTGTGTAGCGTGCCGGAGTAGTACTGCTCGGTGCTCCACGTGGTGTTGGGATCGCCGTCGACGAGGTTGTCGATCAGGTCGCGGTTTTCAGGGCCGGTGCCGAACGGGTTGTAGTCGTGGGCGGCTTCCTGAGCCAGCTGCACAGGTTCCAGACCCGCGTGGGTGGTGATGCCGGAGGGGACGCCCGCGCCGCGGTGGGCGTTGCCGGCGATGATGATCAGCGTGAGTGCGACGATCGCGACGAGCAGCGCCAGCGATACGACCCAGCGCGCTGGGTGGCGCATGCGCCAGGGCACCCGCCGCCTGGCGGCTCCGGGCAGTGTGCGCAGCACGCTTGTCGCCTCGCCGGTGGCCTGCCCGGAGCGGGAGGCCTCGATTGCAAGCACCTCCTCGAGGTCAGCCAGCATGCTCTCGGCATCTTTGTAACGACGAGTGAGATCCTTGGACACGGCGCGCTCGACGACGACGGCGGTCGCAGCTGAGACTTCGGGACGCAACTGCTGGATGTCGGGGACTTCCTCGCGCACGTGCTTCATCGCGACCGCCACGGGCGAGTCGCCGTGGAAGGGGACGTCGCCGGTGAGCATCTCGAACAGCACCACGCCCAGCGAGTACAGGTCCGACTGCCCGGTTACTGACTGCCCGAGCGCCTGCTCGGGTGAGACGTAGTCGGTTGTGCCGAGCACGCGTCCGTCCATCGTCAGGCCTTCCTCGGTGAGCGTGCGCGCGATCCCGAAATCGGTGATCTTGGCGCCGCCTTCCTCGCTGAGGAGCACGTTGTGGGGCTTGACGTCGCGGTGCACGATCTGGCGCTCGTGCGCGGCACCGAGGGCGCGCGCGATCTCGATCGCGTAGGCAATTGCCTGAGGGATCGGCAGTGGTCCCTCGCGGCGGATGACGTCCTTGAGGGTCTCACCGTGGACGTACTCGAGCACGATGTACGGCGTCGCTCGGGTGCCGTCGTCCCCGTGCGCGCCTGTCCCGCTGGCCCCGTTCCCTGTGGGCTCCTCGCCGGCGTCGATAACAGTGACCACGTGTGGGTGGTTGAGCTGCGCCACCGAGCGCGCCTCGCGACGAAAGCGCTCCAGATGGTCAGCGTCGGAGGCGGTCTCGCGGTGCATCAGCTTGATCGCCACGGGGCGCTCGAGCACCAGATCGAAGGCGCGATAGACCGTCGACATCCCGCCACGCCCGATCTCGCTGTCGAGTCGGTAGCGCCCGCCGATCACGGTGCCGAGTGGAGTCATCGGCCTCTATTGTGCGCGCAAGCTAGGCGGCGGGGTCTCACGCGACGCGTGATCATGGCCGGCCCCATTTTTATGGATGAGTTGGAGTTCGCGTGGCTCCACGGCGCAGCTGTGAGACGACGAGCCCGGCGAGGGCAAGCCGGTAGAGCGAGTAGGGCCAGAGGGGTCCGCCCTGGCGTAGGGTTCGATCGAGCACGCGTGCGCTCGCCAGGGTGGAGACGAACGCCCCGCCAGCGCCGACCGCGAGCGCGGTGCGCTGCCCGCGCTGGATGCCGCTGCGCCGCATGCGTGCGCCCTTGAGCAGGCTCGCGCCAAAGAGCACGGGTATGCCGGCGTGCCATGAGAGCGTCTGCGCGGCGTCGCGGGCGAACCCACGAGCTCTGGCGGCGCTGAGCGTGGCGCCGTTGCGCGAGACCCCCGGCATCAGCGCAGCTGCCTGGGCAAGACCGAGCACGAGCCCGTCCTGTGGAGTTGCATCCTCCTGTGCGCGGTTGGTGTCGTTCGTGCCCGTGGACCTGTCGGCGATCGCCATCGCCATGGCCCCGGCGATCAGCCCAAAGGCGATCGATCGCGGTCCCCCGAGGCATCGCTCAATTGGTCCTCCGAGCGCGTAGCCGGCGAGCGCGGGTGGCGCGAGCGCCAGCACTATCACCGGTAGGCGCTGCAAATCGACCGCGGCAGCGTCGCGCAACAGCTCCTTGCGCATGTGGATCGCCAGCGCGAGACCCGCGCCGGCGTGGAGCGCGACCTCGAATGACTTGCGCCGGTCGCCGTCCATGTTTGCGTAGCTCCAGCCGGCTAGCCAGGGGACGAGCGCGGTGTGTGCGGAGGAGGAGACCGGCAGTAGCTCAGCGGGGCCCTGTAAGAGGCCGAGCGCCAAGGCGTGGCGAAGCGTGGGGGCGTCTTCAGCCGAGGGCATCGCTCGCCGGATCGCGGCGTGCCCGCCGCCGGCGCACGATCGCGTAGACGATGCCCACGACGATGAGTGCCACAACCACATAGTCGACGTACTCGAAGCCCTTGCGCACGCTCGTCCAGTTCCCGCCAAGCGCGTGTCCTGCCAGGGCGAGGCCAAGCACCCACGGAACCGCGCCGATCAGCGAGAACACGGTGAAGCGCCCGAGCGGCATCTTGGCCACACCGGCAGGCAGCGACACGAACGCGCGCACGACCGGGATGACGCGTCCGAACAGGACGGCCATCTCGCCGTGGCGCTGAAACCACTCTTCCCCACGCGCGATCTGAGTCGGCCCCATGTGCAGCTTGTCGCCGTGGCGTTCAAGTAGCTCCAGACGTCCGCCCCGCCCGACCGCGTAGGTCACCCACGAGCCCAACATCGTGCCGAGTAGCCCCGCGAGCACGATCCCCACCATCGTCAGGTGGTGATGGGAGGCGCTTTGACCGGGATCGGCGACGGCGAAGCCGGCGAACAGCATCACGACCTCCGAGGGGATCGGGATGCAGGCGCTGGAAATCGCCATCAGCGCGAAGATCCCCGGCAGCCCGGCTTCGCGTACGAAGTGGGAGGTTTCGTTGACGAGCGTTTCGGATATGGACGCGAGCACGAGCAAGGCCGGCCAACGATAGCGGCGATCTGTGTGCCCCGCCTGAGATTGCTGCCACGTTCCGCGACGATCGCCCGGCCCGTTACCGTGCCTGGCGATGCGCGTCTGGATCGATCTCACGAATAGCCCGCACGTGCTGGTGATGCGGCCCGTGATCGAGTGCCTGCGTGCGGACGGCCACGACGTGCGGGTGACTGCACGCGACTTCGCGCAGACGATCGAGCTGTGCGAGCGCTGGGGCATCGCGCACACGGCGATCGGCCATCATCGCGGCGAACGCCTGGGGGCGAAGGCGGTGGGCCTTGCGTCGCGCTCGGGTGCGCTCGTGCGCTGGGCTCGGCGCGACTCCCGTGCCGCCGGCCGGGGCTTCGACGTGGCGCTCGGCCACGGCTCAAACGATGTGAGTGTGGCCGCCGCGATCCTGCGGATCCCCAGCTCGACGATGTTCGACTACGAGTGGGCGACCGTGCAGCACAATGTCAACTGCCGGCTGGCACGGGCGGTGGTGGTGCCCGACGCGATTCCCCCGGCGCGGCTTCAGCGTTACGGCGCGACCGGCAAGATCCATGGTTACCCGGGGCTGAAGGAGGAGTACTACCTGGCTGATTTCGAGCCAGATCCGGCGGTGCTCGGCGAGCTCGCTCTCGACCCGGCGCGGTCGATCGTGGTGGTGCGCACTCCGCCGGAGGTCTCGCTGTATCACCGCTTTGAGAACGACCTGTTCGCGAACGTGCTGGAGCGGCTGCGTACGGCCGCGGCTGAGCAGGGCGTTCAACCTGTGGTGCTGCCGCGCGTGGCCGCCCAGCGGACAGAGCTGCGCGGGGTCCCGGGCTTCGTCGTCCCCGAGCACGCCGTCGACGCGCAGTCGCTGATCGCGCTGGCGGATCTGGTGATCTCCGCCGGCGGCACGATGAACCGCGAGGCCGTGGCTCTGGGCACACCCGTCTACACCACGTTCCAAGGTCGCCTTGGAGCGGTCGACGAGCGCCTGATAGCCGAGCATCGCCTACGGATGCTCGTCGGCGCCGAGCAGCTGGAGCTGGGCAAGCGCGACTCCACTCAGACACCGCCGCGGGTGCGCCGCGACCCTCGTGTGCTGGTCGAGTTGCTGCTGTCCGCTGTCTCTCACCACGACCGTGGAATCAACCATCTAGGGCAGGGGGGTACGCCAGAGTCGGCATAGGCGCTTACAATCCTCACAATGCGCCGACGGATCCGCTCGGCGGCCCTACCCCTCCACCGTCACTCGCTGCCCCAGCTCGCAGTGGACGGGGCGCTGGTCGCATTCGCGTACTACCTCGCCTTCCAGCTGCGCTTCACCACGAAGCTGCCGGAGCACTACTCCGATCTGCGCGCCGACACGATCTGGTGGGTGCTCGTAGGCAGCCTCCCGATCCTGGTGCTCTCGCGCGTGTACCAGCGCCGCTGGCGCTACGCGGGCCAGCGCGACTACGAGGCGGTGGTGGTCGCGGTGGCATTGATCGTGCTGCTGACGGTCGTCGCCGTGGAGATCCTGCGCCCCGTGCACCAATACATCGAGACCGGCGGCCCCTCCAGCCACGAGGCGGCGGTTGCGGTCGTGATCCCGAATACCGTGATCGTGGTATTCGCGCTGCTGTCGCTGGTGTTCCTGGTGGGCATTCGCGCGCTCGCGCGCACGGTGTATGAGCGCAGGCCGCTGGCGGCCTTTCGCAGCCTCGGGCGCAACCAGCGCACGGTGCTGATCGCCGGCGCGGGCGAGGGCGGTCGCATGGTGGCGCGCGAGATCATGCGCAACCGCGATCTCGGTCTCACACCGGTGGGCTTCCTCGACGACGACCCGGCCAAGCGCCGACTGCGGATCGAAGGGCTGCGCGTGCGTGGCAACACCGAAGAGGAACTGCCGCGCATCCTCGACGAGGCGGAGCCGGACGAAGTGATCATCGCGATCCCTTCCGCGCCCGGTTCCACTCGTGCGCGGATCGTGCGCGAGTGCCGTGCGCGATCGATCCCCGTGCGCACGCTGCCGACGGTGTTCGAGCTGCTGCAGACCCGTGGTGCGCTCTCCCGGCAGATGCGCGAGGTGCGCGTCGAGGACGTGCTGGGCCGCGAGCCTGTGCACATGGAGCTCGAGCGCGTGGGCGCCTACCTGGCAGGCGAGACCGTGCTCGTGACCGGCGCCGGCGGCTCGATCGGCTCGGAGCTGTGCCGCCAGATCGCGCGCGTCGAGCCGCACCGGATCGTGCTGCTGGACCACGCGGAGGACAACCTCTTCTCGATCCAGCGCGAGCTCGAGGACGAGCGCCACGTGCCGTCTTCGATGCTTGCTGCGGTGCTCGCGGACTGCAAGGAGGAGGAGCGCATGCGCGAGGTGTTCGCGGAGCACCGTCCCACGATCGTCTTCCACGCGGCCGCGTACAAGCATGTGGGCCTGATGGAGGCCAACCCGGTGGAGGCGGTGCGCAACAACGCGATCGGTACGAAGGTCGTCGCGCACATCGCGGGCGAAGCGCGGGTCAAGCGATTCGTGCTGGTGTCGACCGACAAGGCGGTTGCGCCCGCCACCGTGATGGGCGCCTCCAAGGCGCTCGCGGAGTTCGCGCTGGAGGCCGCCGACGCTCGCTGGTCGGAGACTCGCTACAACGCCGTGCGCTTCGGCAACGTGCTCGGCTCCTCGGGCAGCGTGGTCCCGATTTTCCGCCGTCAGATCGAACGCGGCGGACCAGTGACGGTCACCGACGAGCGCATGACCCGCTACTTCATGACGATCCCCGAGGCGGTGCAGCTGATCATCCGCTCCGGCTCGCTGGCCTCCTCACAGGCGATGAGACAGCGTGGCGCAGCGGTGTTCGTGCTGGACATGGGCGAACCCGTTCGCATCGTCGAGCTGGCTCGCGCGATGATCGATCTCTCGGGCCTTGACCCAGACCGCGACATCGACATCGAGATCGTCGGGCGCAGGCCTGGAGAGAAGCTGGACGAGGAGCTGTTCAACAGCTACGAGCGCCCGCTGGCAACCGAGGCGGAGAAGATTCTGCTGGCCGAGCGTGAGCCGATGGCGGTGGAGGCGGTGGAGTCGATGTTCGCTGAGATCGGGCTGCTGGTGCTCGAGGGCGATGCGGCTGGTCTCGCGGCAAAGGTGTCGGAATTGTCGCTCGAGCGCCGCGAAGTATCGAAGGACGGGACTAGCGAACGTGGCGAGAGCAGCGGCGGCGGGGTCAGCGGGGGTCAATCCAATGGAGTCCACCCGGAGGCGGCCCGGCGCGATTCGCCTGTGCCCCTCGTACACTCCCCGCATTCATGACCGCTCTGCCGCTCGCGCTGTCACTCTCGAGCACGTTCACCAAGATCGGCGCCGTTGCCGCGTTCGCTGCCCTCGTGGGTATCGCGGTCTTGTCGCTGCTCGTCTTCTCCCAGGCACGCGAGCTCAAGCGCCTGCGCGAGTGGGCCGGCAGGGCACCCGAGCGCGCCGCTGACCTCGAGCAGCGAGTCACCAACAACGCCGCCGCCCGCGTGCAGCAGCCGGTGCCCGGCGCGGGGGCGGTGCGCCCGGTCCCGCGCGCCGCGCCGATCCAAGCCCAGGCGGCGGCAGGCGGCGCGGGCCCAGCGACAAGAGTCGTCGGTACCCCTCAGGTCGCTGTCGTTCCCGCCGGACAGCCGCTCAGCGCGAGTGGGGTTCCGATCGCTCCCGTCCCTGGCACGCCGGGCGTGCCGCTCCCCCAGCCGCCGTCGCCAGGAGCGTTGCCCCAGTCGCCCGTCCCGGGTCAACCGCCCGCTCCCGGGCAGCCGCCGGCTTCTGGCCAGCCGCCCATCCCCGGTCGACCGAGCGCTCCCGGTCAACCAGTTGTGCCCGGTGCAGCACCGCTGGGATCCCCGGCTTCAGCCCAACCGCCTGTGGTTCCTGGTCAGCGGCCCGTGCCGGCGCAGCCGTTGGCCGGTGCCCCCGTGGCGAGCCCGCCGGCATCGGCGCAGCCCGTGGCACCCGCTCCCCCGTCTCCGGCAGCCCCCGTTGGCACGCCTGCCTCGGTCGCGGGTGCTGCCCAGAGCCGCCCTGTGCCGGGTGTCCCTGCTGGGGCTCCCGCGGGCATCGATCCCCGCCCACCTGCCCCGGCCACGGCGGCAGCTGCGGCAGCGGCGGCGCCCCGTGCCCCAAGCCCGCCCCGTGTTCCGACTCCGGGGGCGGCTGAGGCCACCTCACAGGGTCTGCCTGGGCAGCCCGCGGCGCGGCGCCCGCCCGCTCCTGCTCCCGCGGGAGCGGTACGTCGCGGTGATGCGCGAGCACCGATCCTTGCTGAGGGTCGTCGTGCGACCTACACCACCGGTCGCTCGCGTGGCAGGACGGCAATGCTGATCATCGGCGGGCTGATCGTTGTGGCGGCGGTGATCGTGGGAGCGGTGACCGCGCTGGGCGGATCCTCGGGCCATAAAGGCACGACGACCACCGTGACGACGACGGCGACACAGACCAGCGCGACGAAAGCCGTACACGGCCACAAGTCGGTGTCCAAACCAGCTGCGAAGACACCAGCGTTGAGTCCCGCGGAAACGAGCGTGGCGGTGCTCAACGCCACCGAAACGGAAGGACTGGCGCACCGCACCGCCAATGAACTGCAGCAGAGTGGCTACTCGCAGGCGGCGGCGCTGAACGGCAAACCGCCCGGCTCGGGCCAGGTCAGCATCGTCGAGTACGCAAGCGGTCACCAGGCTGAAGCAGAAGGCGTCGCCCATTCTGCCAGTGTGACCCACGTGCAGCCGATGGAAGCAGCCGTTGCCGCGCTTGCAAACTCAGCGCCTGTGGTCCTGATCGTCGGCGCTGACAAGGCCACGCAGAGCCCATAGCCGGTTTCCTCGACATCCCCGAGCGCTCGTGCAAGCCACGCGAGCACGGCATCACCCATGTGATCGACAGAGGTCTGTCAGTCGCTGAGGTCGACGGTCTGATGGAGGTGGCGGGCGACAGCGTCGACGTGGTCAAGCTCGGCTGGGGCACAGCTGTCGTGAGCGCCAACCTGACCCCCAAGCTGGAGCGCTACGCCGCGCACGGGATCCCGGTGGTGCTGGGTGGCACGCTGACGGAGATCGCGATCCGTCAGGGACGGGTGGATGGTCTGATCGCGTGGCTGCGCGAGCTGGGCTTGCGCCACGTGGAGATCTCCGACGGCACGATCACGCTCGAGCCCGCGGTAAAGCGCGAGCTAATCGAACGGCTGTCACGCGAGTTCGTGGTGCTCTCAGAGGTGGGCAGCAAGGACGCGGACTTCATCATGGCTCCGTACATCTGGGTGGAACAGATCGAAAGCGACCTGGCGGCGGGTGCATGGAAGGTGATCGCCGAGGCGCGCGAGTCGGGGACTGCGGGGATCTACCGGGCCAATGGTGAAGTGCGTACTGGCCTGATCGATGAGATCGCGCACGCGATCGATCCCGCGCGGATGATCTTTGACGCGCCGCTGCAACGTCAGCAGGTGTGGCTGCTTACGCGCTTTGGCACTGAGTGCAACCTCGGCAACATCGCGCCTGCTGACGTGCTCTCACTGGAGACCCTGCGACTCGGGTTGCGCTCGGATACTGTCGAGCGGTTTGCGCTGGGCGGCGGGGATTGAGCGACGCTGCCGCCGGGTTGGATGATGGCTCGGCTGCCCCGCGAGCGTCAGCTCCCGGCAGCGATCCGCTCGCGCGGATGGTGTTCGCGCTGCTCGTGCTCGCATGCTTCGCGGCGTTCCTGATCACCCAGCGGCTCAAGCACACGCCGACGGCCGTGCAGGAATTCAAGCTCACGCCGTTCTTCTCGCCGTACCCGACGGGGCACATCAAACAGGCGGCGATCTCGTTCAAGCTCGCACGCGCAGAAGACGTGACCGCCACGGTCATCGACGCCAACGGCAACACCGTGGCGACGCTCATCCGTCACTACCCGGTTGCCCGCTACAAACCGTTCTCGTTGCGGTGGAACGGGCGACGCGGCATCGCCAGCCATCTCGTCACGACGACGACCCCTCGAGGCCTCGCGATCCTCCTGCCTGAGAACGGCGGTGCGATCGCTCCCGCGGGGGAATACCGCGTGCGGCTGGCGTTGCAGCACCACGGGTCGGTGCTGTCGCCAAACAGCTTCACGTTGGTGGCTCCGTGAGTGCTCTCGGCTCAGTGCCGCTCGCGACGAAGCTGCCGAGCGCGGGCACGCTCGCGGTTGGAGCGATCTGCGCGCTGGTGGTGATCGCGGTGCTCGTGCTGGCGATGCGCCGCCATCGGGATGCGTTCCCGCTCCTGGCGGTCTTCGCGTTGCCGTTCAGGCTCCCCATCTCAACCGGTGGTAGAACGGTGAACCTGCTGATCCCGCTGTATCTCGTGGTGGCGGCGGGCACCATCACGTATTTGCTGCCGCGACTGCTGGGCAGCGTTGGACGGGGCACAGACGCCGCTGACGATGCCGCGGGCGCATACGATGAAGTAGGCGGTTCGCCGGAGCGACCAAGCTGGTGGCTCCCGCGGCTCAGCGGCCCAGCAACGCGTGTGAGCTCGTGGGCGACGCCAGGTGGTGTTGAATGGCTGCTGCTCGCGGCGATTGGGCTGTATGCGCTGCAGACGCTCTACTCGGGCGACCGCACCAAGGGCGCTGAGAACATCGCCTTCTTCTACGTGCCGTTCGCGCTGCTGTTCCTGATCCTACGAGACGTTCGCTGGTCACGCCAGCTGCTTGTTCGCTGCCTCGGCGTGGCGGTGGCGCTGGCGCTGCTGTTTGCGGGCGTTGGCTTCGTCGAGTACTACCGCAAGTCGCTGTTGCTGAACCCGAAGATCGTGGCCGCCAACGACTACGACAACTACTTCCGTGTCAACTCCGTGTTCTTCGACCCGAGCATCTACGGGCGCTTCCTGGCGCTGGTGATGATTGCCCTCACGGCGGCTGTACTGGCCCGCGGCTCCGCCGTGTACGAGCGCGCCCGCCGCCGCGACGTGCTGATTGGTGCAGCTGTGCTGCTGTGGCTGCTCGCGGGGCTGGTGACGAGTTTCTCCCAGTCGAGCATTGCCGCGCTGGTGCTGGGCCTCGCGGTACTCGGCGCATGGTGCTGGGGCGTGCGTGCCACGGTGCTCGTGTCGGTTGTCGTGCTCGTGGGCGCGGGGGTGTTCGTGCTGCTCGCCCCGACAAGCCTTCACTTCGGACTGAAGGGCTCGGGCGGCTCGGCCAACAACGCCACGAACGGCCGCGGCAAACTCATCTCGGGCGGCCTCGAACTGTTCGCGAAGCGTCCGCTCGAGGGCTACGGTTCGGGCTCGTTTGAAACGGAGTACAAGCTGCACAGCAAGGCGAGCGCCGAGAGCGCAGTGTCCGCGTCGCACACGATCCCAGTGACGGTCGCCGCCGAGCAGGGGATCGTCGGGCTGGCGCTGTATGTTGCGCTGCTGCTTGCCGCCCTGGTGGTCCTCTTCCGCGGCGCGGGGCGCTCCCCGCCGCGGATCGCGATCGCGGCGTGCTTCGCGGCGCTGGTGCTGCACACGTGGACGTACGCGGACTTCCTGGAAGACCCCACCACATGGCTGCTATTGGCGATAGGGATAGCGCTGGCGCGCGCTGACAGCGACACGGGTGCCCCCAGCGCCCCGCACCTGCGCGAGACCGTGCCGGGAGCGGGCGCGCCGGTCAGTAGCTTCTGAGCCGTGCTCGGCTACCTCAAGCGCCTGGTGACGACCGGCGCGGCGTACCAGTTCGGGGACATCCTCGCCAAGGGCTTGGCGCTGCTGACGGTGCCGCTGTACACGCGCCACCTCGACACGAAAGCTTACGGCGTCGCGGAAACGCTGCTGACGGCGGTGATCCTGTTCAGCATCCTCGCCCGCGCAGGAATTGGCGAAGCGTTCATCCGCTTCTACTTCGACGACGAGGATGCCGAGCGGCGCGAGCGGATCGCGCGCACGGCAACTGCCGCGGTGGCGTGGACGACCACGCTCGCTTCGCTATTGGCGCTCGTGTTCGCCGGTCCGCTCTCGCGCCTGCTGCTGAAATTCGAAGACCCATTGCTGTTCGACTGTGCGGTGCTCGGGCTGTGGGCGTTTACGAACCTGGAGATGGTCTACGCCCAGTTGCGGGTGGACGAACGCAAGCGCGCCTACGTATACGCGTCGGGGGCGAATGTGGCGATGACTGTCGCGTTCACCGTGTTCCTCGTCGTGTTCGCCAACCAGGGCGCGCGCGGCCTACTGCTGGGCAACTTCGGCGCATCGGCGGTCGTCGTGCTCGGTCTCTGGTGGGTGCTGCGCCGGCGCGTGTCGCTGAAGGTGAGGATCTCCGACCTGCGCGCGATGTTGCGCTTCGGGCTGCCGACGGTCCCTGCCGACGCGAGCGTTTACGCGCTGCAGGTGGCCGACCGCTTTTACCTGTTCCGGATCTTCTCCCAGAGCGCCGCCGGCCAGTATGCGATTGCGATCAAGCTGGCGACAGTGGTGTTCGTCGCGGTGCGTGGTTTCCAGTACGCGTGGCCGCCGCTGGCGTACTCGATCGATAGCGACGAGGAGGCAGCGCAGCTGTACTCGCTCGTGACCACCTACTACGCGTTGGCGACGGGGGTGGTCGTCTGTGCGGTGGCGTTGCTGGGCCGCTGGATGGTGCACCTACTCGCCGGACGCCCCGAATATTTCGGCGCCTACCGCGCGCTGCCGTGGCTGGCGCTCGGGTGGGCGCTGTATGGGCTGTACCTGGTGTTCGTGGCGATCTCGGGCCGTGCACGAGTCACGTCGCGCAACTTCCCCGCGGGCGCTGCTGGTCTCGCCGTCAATGTGATCCTGCTGATCGTGCTCGTGCCGCACAGCGGCGCCGGATTGGGGATCGCCGGCGCTGGTATCGCGCTGTGTGGCGCCTATGTGACGATGCTGCTCGTGATGTATCTGCTCACGCGTGGCCTGTTTAAGGTCGGCTTCGAATGGCTGCGCCTAGCGAAGCTGGCGGCGATCCTCGCGGGCGTAGCCGTGTCCGGGGAGCTACTACTCCCAACCAATGGCCTATCTGGCCTCGCGCTGCGCGTGCTGTGGCTGGCGCTCGTGCCGGTGGCGCTGCTGGCGACGCGCTTCTTTCATCCCCACGAGATCGTCCAGGCCCGCTCGCTGGTGGCGGACGCGCGCCAGCGCGTGGCAACGTTCCGAGCCGGGCACGGCGAAGTCGAGGAGTACGCGGAGGATCCCCTCAAGGACATCTGACTGCCGCCTGACGGTTCGTGGGCGCTGTGCGCATAGCTGCGTCCTCGGTCGCTCGTGTGCACAGCACACTTCGCGGGGAGGGTGGGCATTCTACCTTGCTCTGCTTGGCCCACGACCGTCAGTCCACTGCCAGTGTCGACGAGATGTCTAGGCGTTTGATTCTTGGCTCAAGAAAGCGCAATTTGCGGCCGATGCCTGCGTTGTCGTGCCCGAACTGACTGTCAAGCACCCCGCCCGAGCGGGAGCCAAGGAGCGCCAGCGGCGCGCGGAGGCGCTCAACCGTCACCGTGCTGACGCTCGCGTCCACAGCCTCGCTGCGGTCGGCGAGCTTGCCTACCTCCGTGAGCAGCTCCGTCTGGCCGCGAGGTTGACGGCGAGGCTGGTGGAGAAGACCGAAGTCGAGGAGATGGCACAGCTGGTTGTGGATGAGCTGCACGAGACGTTCGCCTTCTACCTGGCTGCGATCCAGCGCCTGGACGAGGACGACGTGCTGCGCCTGATCGCCGGCCGAGGGCCGCTGGCGGAGGTGATGACGGAGTTCCTGCTTACAGAGCAGCCGGCGTCGGAGGGCGTCAACGGTAGGGTCGCTCGCTCGGGCGCCACGGCGCTGGTGGAGGACACGACGTGCGACCCCGACTACATCGTGCGTGACCCGCAGACAGACCCCGGCTCGGAGCTAGCGGTACCGATCTTCGTCGACGGCTCGGTGTGGGGAGTGCTGAACATCGAGGCGACTGACGCGGGCGCTTTGGGTGAGCCGGACGTGGTGCTGATCGAGGCGATCGCGGCGAGCTTCGGCGTTGCCGTCCACCGTGCCCAGCTGGTCAACGACCTGGAGGGCGCGTTCACCACGGCGCTGGCGGCACTGACGAGCACCGTGGAGGCCAAGGACGACTACACGGCCTGCCATGGCGAGGACGTGGCGGTGCTCGCCGAGCGGGTGGCGCTGCGGATGTGTCTGTCGCGTGCCCAGGCGCGCGACGTGCGCTACGCGGCGATGTTGCACGACCTCGGCAAGGTCGCGGTCCCCAGTGAGATCTTGTTGAAGCCGGGCCCCCTGACGGATGACGAGTGGGTGACGATGCGCAGCCACGCGGCGATTGGCGGTGAGCTCGTTGGACGCATCGACGCGTTCGCGCATCTAGCCCCGGCGGTGCGCGCCAGCCACGAGCGCTGGGACGGCGGCGGCTATCCCGACAATCTGGCCGGCGAGGAGATACCGCTCGCTGCGCGCATCATCGCCGCATGCGACACCTACGACGCGATCGTCACCGACCGCCCCTACCGTCCTGCGCGCACGCCGCGGGAGGCGTGCGAGGAGCTCGCCCGGGTGGCTGGCACCCAGCTGGACAGCGAGGTTGTGCGCACGCTGGTGGAGGAGTTGGAAAGCGAGTAGGGCAGCGGCGTCCCTCAGCGGTCGCCATCATTTGCCGGTCCCGCGGTTGTATTGCGCCGCGGCCTCGCGCAGTCCTTCGCCTCGCCCGGGCATGAGCGTTGCTGTGACATGCCGCCAATAGCGCGTCGGCGAATGCCCGGGTAGCGCCAGCGCCGCGAGCGCACGCAGCGCGTAGCTCCAGGCGGTCAGCCAGCGTGCGGTCCTGGCAGCAGCGGCGGAGTGGTGCTTACGCATGTACAGGTCGCGGTTGCGTGCCAGTTCGACGATCCTGCGCTCGGGAACCGTGTCGGTGGAGAGTTGCTCGTGGTGGATGGCAAGTGCCTGCGGCACATACACGCTGAGCCAGCCCACATCTCGTAGCCGGCGAGCGAAGTCGACCTCGTCGGAGTACACGAAGAAGTCGCCGTCCAGGTAGTCAACCTGCGCTGCTGCCTCGCGGCGTACGAGTAGCGCGGAGGACTGGCACCAGTCGACCTCGCGTGTGCGCGAGCCATTGCTTTGCACGGTGTAGAAGCGGTGCAGCATGAGCGCACCAGCGAGCGCGGTGGCCACTGTGGGAAAACGCCAAGCGCAGGCCTGCGCCTGCCCGCCCGGGCGCACCAGTCTGGCCCCAGCACAGGCCGCGCGAGGGCACTCCTGGAGCGCCTGCCACAACGCGAGGGTTGCTCCAGGTTGGAGCTCTGAGTCCTCGTTGAGTAGCAGCGCGTAGCGGCCGTGTGCGCGGCGCAGCAGCTCGGAGTCGTTCAGCGCCTTGCCGCGGCGTTCATCCAGGGCGATCACCTCGTCCACAGCGGGGTGCGCGCGGGCGGCCTCGGCGGAGCCGTCGCGTGAGCCGTTGTCGAGCACCAGCACCTCGGTCGCGAACGGCAGGCTCTGACGCTCGCGGGCGATCGCATCCAGGCCGCGGATCAGTAGCTCCCGCTGGGAGGTGTTCACGACGCAGTAGCTCAGCTCGATCTCAGGCACCTCGCGGGACCCTACTTTCAAAGCTGTGCTGCGCGCGAGCGGTTTACTTGCCGGTCGTGCGGTGCATCGTCCCCCGCGCGTGACCGCGGCTTCCCCGCCCGGCCGCTCCGCCATCGCTGGTCTTGCCGTGTGCGGGTACGGGCGTGCGGCGGATGAGCATGCGCAGCACTCGGTCGGCGGGGCCCTCCTCTGCGCGCTCACTCAACGTGCTCGGATTGACGGTCCGGAAGATGGGACCCCGGCTGGGGTCAACGACCGCGACTACAACCTTGGTCCTGCTCGGTATATCGAACACGATCCCATCCAGCTGCGGGCCGCCATCGGCGACCTTGACGAGATCGCCAATGCTCGTGGACTCCATTTGCACAGCCTACTGGCACGTGCTGTGCATGATCCTCTCGCGCTCCTGTGGGCGCCTCGACATACGCTCTAGCGCGTGTACGTCCACATCGTCGACCCCTCGGCCTACACGCCGCCCTACGACCACGCCCTTTGCGGCGCGCTTGCGGCGGCTGGCGCGGACGTGGAGCTGTACACGAGTCGTTTCGCCCACGGGCCTGTCGCGCCGGCTACCGGCTACGCCCGTCGGGAGGTCTTCTACCGTGGCGCCTCGCATGTACGCGACGCACGTGCTCGGCGCGTGGTGAAGCTCGCGGAGCATGTTCCCGACATGGTGCGCTACCGCGCTCTTGCGCGTACCGCGGACATCGTGCACTTCCAGTGGCTGACCGTGCAGCACATCGACGGCCACCTGCTGCCGGCGCGCCACACCCCCAGCGGCGTCCCGCGACCGCTGGTGCTGACAGCCCACGACATACTCCCGCGCGAGGCGCGGCCGGGACAGAGAGAGGCTCAGCGGCGCCTGTATGAGCACTTCGACGCGATCGTTGTGCACTCCGAGCACGGCCGTGCACGCCTCACCGGTGAGCTCGGTGTGGAGGAGGAGCGTGTGCATGTGATTGCGCACGGGGCGTTTGAGCACCTCGCCACGCAAGGTGCGCCTGGCGGCACAGCGCCGCCGCCGTTTCAGACGGATCTGCCTGTGGTTCTGTGCTTCGGCCTGATGCGTCCATATAAGGGCATTGACCTGCTGCTGGAGGCGTGGCGCGGGATCGAGGGGGCGGAGCTGTGGATCGCGGGAGCGCCACGCATGGATATCTCCGCGCTGCGCTCCGCTGCTGCTCCAGGCGTGCGTTTTGTGCCGCGTTTCGTCACAGATGATGAGCTGCCCGCTTACTTCCAGCGCGCCGATCTCATCGTGCTGCCATATCGCGAGATCGACCAGTCAGGCGTGCTGTTCACTGCGCTGGCGTTTGGCAAGCCGCTGCTTTTGAGCGACGTGGGCGGCTTCCCCGAGATTGCCGCCACTGGCGCTGCACGCCTGTTCCCCGCGGGTGACGCGGCCGCGCTTCGCGGTGCGCTGCAGGAGCTGTTGGCGGACCCCGCGGCTCTTACCCAGCTGACCGAGCATGCGCGTGCTGCCGCATCGGGCCCGTACTCGTGGAGTGAGGTCGGCCGCCGCACGCTGGCGCTGTACGACGCCCTGCTGGGCGGGAGCCCACAGCGATGAGGCTTGCGCTGGAGATCGTCTTCTGGCTGTCGTGTGCGCTGATCGTGTGGACACAGGTCGGCTACGCACTCGCGCTGGCGGGCATCGTCCGTCTGCTTCCAAACGCGGCGTTTTCTCCACGCGAACCCACCCGGCGGAGCCCGGAGGGCGGAGCCCCTAAAACGACGTTGTCACAGTCCTCGCTGCCCGCCCTGTCGCTGATCGTGGCCGCCCACGACGAGCAGGAGGTGATCGCCGCGAAGGTGCACAACACGCTCGCGCTCGACTACCCGCGGGAGCTGTTGGAGGTAATCGTGGCGTGCGATGGGTGCACCGATGAGACGGCAGCGCACGCCCGGGACGCAGGTGCGGATCTCGTGCTGGAGCTACCGCGCGGCGGCAAGATCCGGGTGCAGGACGCAGCCGTCGAGCGTTCGCACGGCGCGATCGTCGCCTTCTCCGACGCCAACTCCCTGTGGGAGCCCGACGCCGCACGTGCGCTCGTCAGCGCATTCGAGGACCCACACGTCGGCTACGCCTGCGGACAGGTGCGCTTCGTACAGGCGGACGCCGCCGGCGAGAACCAGGAGGGCGTGTACTGGCGCTACGAGCTTGCCGTGCGTGCGCTCGAGTCGCGCCTGTCCTCCATCACCGCCGGCAACGGTGCCATCTACGCCACCCGCCGCGACTCCTACCTCGTCGTCGACCCGATTATGGGCCACGACCTCTCGTTCCCCTTCAACATCGTCAAGCGCGGGCAGCGCGCCGTATACGTGCCCGGTGCCCGCGCCAACGAGAAGATGGTCCCTTCGATCCTCGGCGAGTTCCAGCGCAAGCGGCGCATGATGAGCCACACCTGGCCGATCGTGCTGCGCGGCGGGATGCTCTCGCCCCGGGGTTACACGCCCGGGTATGCGCTGATGATCTTCTCCCACCGCATCTTGCGGTACTCGAGCGCCGGGCTGCACCTACTCGCTTTGGCGACCAACGTCGCCGTCCTCGCGCTCGGCGGAGGTCCGCTCTACATCGTCACGCTCGCTCTGCAGGGCGCGCTGCTGCTCGCCGCCGCGCTCGCCGGCGTCCTTCGGGTGCGCCCGTTCCTGATCGCTCGTTATTACGTGCTCACCACAGGCTCCCTCGCCGCCGGGTTCTGGGACTGGCTTCGTCATGGAACCGACGCAGCCTGGGAAGCCGCGGAGGGCACGCGCTGAGCGCGCTGCCACAATCCCCGCGGTGATCCGCCGCGCCATCGACATCGTCGTCTCCGCGACAGCCCTCGTCTTTGCTTCGCCCATCCTCGCCCTGGCGGCGCTTGCGATCCGCTTGGAGTCCCCCGGCCCGATCATCTACCGCCAGCGGCGCAGTGGCCTGCACGGCCACGAGTTCGAGGTGCTGAAGCTGCGCACGATGGTGGATGGCGCGGAGTACAAAGGCGCTGGCTTGGCGATCAACGAGAACGACTCGCGGATCACGCGGGTGGGCGCGTTCCTGCGCCGCACCTCGCTTGATGAGCTGCCGAACCTGGTGAACGTGCTGCGCGGTGAGATGTCGCTGATCGGCCCGCGCCCGACACTGCCCGTACAGGTTGAGCAGTACACCGAGCGCCAGCGGGGGCGTCTGGCAATCAAGCCTGGTCTGACTGGTTGGGCGCAGGTGAATGGTCGCGCGTCGCTGCCGTGGTCGGAGCGGATCGAGCTTGACCTGTACTACATCGAGCACCGCTCGCTGTCGTTGGACCTGCAGATCCTGCGGCGCACGGTCGCGATAGTGCTGGGCGGATCGGGCACGTACAAGGGTGCGGCAGGCGGCTGGGAGGGCAAGCTGTGAGCGGGCCGTCACGTCCGCCCGCGGCCCCCCCGGAGCCTCGACGGGATCGTCCCGCGATCCTGTTGACGGGGACGGGCAAGCGCTACGACATCGTGTCGTGCTTCGCGGCGCAGACGTTGACGATTGCGGCGGACCCCTCACCGCTCGCGCCGGCGCAGTACGCGGCGCACGTGCGCGCCGCAGTCCCGCGCATGGATGATCCTGAGTACGTCCCTGCGCTGCAAGCGCTGTGTGAGGAGCACGGCGTTGGCGCGGTCCTGCCGCTGACGGATCTGGATATAGAGATCTTGGCTCGCGCTCTGGAGGACGGACGGCTTCCCGCCCTCGTACCCTCTGCGGAGGTTGCCCGCGCCACGTACGACAAGTACGAGACCCACCTGCTGCTAGGTCGGCTGGGTCTGCCATCGCCGCCAACGCTCTTGCCGGAGGACGACCTCAGCGTGCTCGAATACCCGGTGATGGTCAAGCCGCGCCAGGGCTCGGGCGCGCGCTCGATTCACCTCGCGCACGACCCCGCGCAGGCACGCTTCTTCATCGACTACGTCGAACGCGCCCCCGGTGGCCCTCGCCCGAAGGGCCTGCCAGGGCCGGAGCGGGTGATGGTGCAGCGCGCGATGGGTGGCGATGAGCTGTCGATCGACTGCCTGGGCGACCGTGACGGGCGCTGCCTAAACGCGATCCCGCGGACGATGCTCGAGTCCCGCGGCGGCGAGTCGATCAAGGGTCAGGTGATCCATGACGAAGAGCTGATTGGTCTTGGCCGGCGGGTGATGGAGGCGCTGGAGGTGCGGGGGCCGGCGACGATCCAGGTATTCCGTGATCCGGACATAGGGTTGGGGATCACCGATGTGAACACGCGCTTCGGGGGAGCCTTCCCGGCACCTGCGTATGCGGCGCTGTCTGGACGCTCCTACCCCGAGTTGATCGTGCGGATGGCTGCCGGTGAGAACATCGAGCCGCACGTCGGTCAGTTCCGTGATGGCTTGACGTTCACGCGCTACTACTGGCAGCTGGAGCTGGATGAGCAGCTGCAACCGACGGGCCGCGACATCGTGTAGGGCTAGAATTCCAGTCTGTGGCTACGTCGCTCGTCGATTCTCCGCCCGCCCCCAGCAACGGGCAGGCGCCGCCGAACGGCACGGCTGGGGCCCCGGCCCCGCCGTCGCCCGCTTCCCCGACGCCTGTGCCCGCGGCAGAACGGCGCTGCACGAAGTGCGCAGCTCCGATGCAGGACGGGCAGGACTGGTGCCTGCAGTGCGGCGCCGGTGCGCCTGGCAGCCTCGGCGCGTCCGGTTGGCATGTGGGTGGCGCGATCCTTGCTGTAGCGGTCGTGCTTGTGCTCGGTGCCGCCGCTGCTGGTTATGCGGCGCTGAGCAAAGGCACACCAAAGGCGCGAATGGTGACGACCACAGTGGCGCAGGTGGCTGCTCCGGCCACGACCACGCCAGCAACCGCGCCGCCGGTCACGCCAGGGGCGACCGCGACGACGCCAACTGTCAAAACGACGCTCCCGTTGGGTGCGGTGAAACCGCCGAAGATCCCGCTGACGGCGGTCACACCGAAGGCCGGTGAAAAAGCCACGAAAACGACCACGCCGGCGGAAACCAAAACGACTCCGCAGACGACCACAACCCCGTCGAGCTCCACGCCCAGCGGCACAGGGACGAGTGGCGAATCGACCAGCGAAGAAGCCCAGCAGAGCGCGGTGCTGCTGGATACGAACGCAGCCACTGCATACAACCCATACAACTATCCCGCGAGTTGGTTCGGCGACCCGACCCTTGCGATCGATGGCGATACCTCCACCGCGTGGACGGCGCAGGTCAACCCGGCGAGCGCGCCGGCGATGGCTGAGGGCCTGCTGATCGACCTGAAGGCCAAGCTCAAGATCTCGGTTCTACAGCTCATCACCTCGACGCCAGGAATGACGGTCCAGGTCTACGGCGCCAGCACGCAGACGGTGCCGGCGTCGATCACCGATCCCGCGTGGGTACCGCTTAGTGCCTTCAAGCTCGTCAAGAAAAAGCACGTGCGTTTGAAGCTGCGCGACTCCAAAAAGGCGTTCACCTACATCACGCTGTGGATCAGCAAGGCGCCGCAGTCGGCGATCGGCACCGCCACGGCGCCTGGGCACGTCGACATCAACGAAGTCGAACTGTTCCCGACGCGCTAGCGGCTGCGAGCAGCTGCCGGGCGCTTTGCCGGCGTGCGTTTGGCCGGCTGACGCTTAGCCGGTGCCTTGCGGCCAGCTGACTTTCCCCAGATCTCATCCAGGAACGCGGCGATCTCACCGGTCAGCCGCTCGGGATGCAGGCGCAGCTCCACGAGCGAGTTGGCTTCGAGCAGTCTGGCGTTTGGCATCTCTTTTGCGAGCATGCCGGCGTCGGAGAAGGGATGAACGGGGTCGCGGTGGTGGCCGAGTACGAGCGTGGGGGTGGTGAATGTGGCGCGCTCACTGCGCTGCGGCGCGATCCGCCCGAAGAACAAGCCCTGCAACAGCGCGCCGCCGGGCCCTGGTTCCTGGCGCACGAGGTCGAGCATCACGTTGCCGTAGTGGGGCAGTAGGCGCCGCGGCACAGCGCGCGTGGTACGCGCAAGTAGCTTCATGACCGGCTCGCCGAACGTCAGCGCGACGAGTAGCGGCGTGAATGTCAGCGCACTCCACAACAGGCCGTTGTCGAGCACCGGCATCTCGATTACCATCCCCCGTAGGCGCTCCGGGTGGTGGGCGGCGACCTCAAGCGCTGCGTTCGCGCCGAGCGATGTGCCCATCACCGCCGCCTGCTCGATTTGCAGGTGGTCCATCAGTGCGACGATCTGCTCGCCGTACGTGGCCATTGAGTAGCGCCACATGTCGCGCGGGCGCTCCGAGGCGCCGTGGCCGAGTAGATCGAGCGTGATCACGCGGTTGCCCCGCGCTGCCAGGTCTTCAGCCAGCGGCCGGTGCATCTCCTGAGAGAGCAGCAGTCCGTGCAGCAGGATCAGCGTGCGCTCGGATCCCGTGGCGCTGCGTGCGGTGCGTCCGCGCGCACCCGACGGCGTCACGGCTGCGGGGCCACCGCCGAACTCCGTATAGGCCAGTCGCTGCCCTTCGAACTTAAAGAACGGCATGGATCAACCCTACTACGCCACTATTGGCTGCCTGGCCAAAAGCGCTAGCTTTGGGTACGAAAACTTGATCGGTCAGCCACCATAGGAGGAGACAATGGCTAAGCAGCCGCGCATTCTCGCGGGACAGACAGCGGCAATCACAGGTGCCGCGCGCGGCATCGGACGCGCCACCGCCGCGGCATGCATTCGCCAGGGGATGCGTGTGGCGATCGGCGACCTCGACCTCGACGCCGCCACGCGTACCGCCTCAGAGCTCGGTGACAGCGCTGTTGCGCTGGAGCTCGACGTGACCGACCGTGCTTCGTTTGCAGCGTTTCTAGACGGCGCCGAGGAGCAGCTTGGGCCGCTCGACGTGCTCGTCAACAACGCCGGGATCATGCAGGTGGGGCGCTTCATCGACGAGGACGACCTGACAGCCCGGCGGATGGTCGACATCAACCTGCACGGCGTGATCCTCGGCTGCAAGCTCGCGCTCGATCGCATGATCCCGCGCGACCGCGGGCACATCGTCAACATCTCCTCGCAAGCCGGCAAGTTCGGCGCGCCAGGTGGCGCGACCTACTCGGCGACCAAGCACGCGGTCGTCGGCCTGACTGAGGCGATCCGCGGTGAGCTGCGGCTGATGGGCGCGCACATCGACGTCAGCTACGTGATGCCGGCGGTCGTCAACACTGAGCTCGGCTCCGGCCTGGGCGACGTGCGCGGCGTCAGCAACCTGGAGCCCACAGACGTCGCCGATGCGATCGTCGAGGCGCTGCAGCTCGGCACCGTCGACGTATGGGTGCCAAAGTCGGTCAAGCGCACGAACATGATCGTCTCGCTGCTGCCGCGCAAAGTCGGCGAGGGCATCGGCCGTGCGATCAAGGCCGACCGCGTGCTTGCAGGCGCCGACTCGAACGTGCGCCGCGAGTACGAGCTGCGCGCCTCCCAATCGGAGCCGGGCCTCGAGCCTGCGCCCGAGCGCCAGCGCATCACCCAGTCCGCCGGCGACTGACCCACTGCTTCGGCGCCCCTGTCGGCCTGGGCCTGCGCGTCATGCGCGGGCCCCGCCCGGGGCTCCGGACGCCCTCCCGGGCCTCAGCTGGCGGTGAGCCAGTCGGCGATCAGCGAGCCGATCAGGGGACCCTGGTCCTCCTGCAGAAAGTGACTCGCGTCGTCGATCGTGCGCGGCTTCTCGCGGCCTATCGACTCGGCGAAGCGCTCGCCGGTGGATAGCGGCAGCACCGGGTCGGAGTCGCCCCACAGCATCAGCGTCGGGCGGTGGTCCTCGCGCAGTGCCGCATGCACGCGCTGGCCGGCCTCGGCACCGGGCGCGTCAGGGCTCTGCGGGATCAGCAGCGGGAATGCGCGCGCGCCCGCCTTCGAGGCGGCGTCAGGATAGGGCGCGTCGTAGCCGGCGATCACCTCATCGCCAGGGTCGGTCTTGCAGGCGCCACGCACGAGAAAGCCGACGGGCAGATCCTCGGTGCGCTCGACGAAGTCATGGAATGCGATCCATGCGTCGCTCATCCTCTGATGCCCGGTGAACAGGCCCGTGTCGAGGATCACGATCCGCTCGATCCGCTCGCGCTGCTCGATCGCCAGGCGCAGCCCGATCGGGCCGCCC
>JBEKAM010000014.1:7347-51681 GCA_050015915.1 Solirubrobacteraceae bacterium | reverse complement strand
CGTTTGGTCTGTTGCGGCGATGAGACGGTGAAGGATGTCGAGGGCGCGGGTCATCGGCCCGTCCTCCCGGTCGCGTGGGCGGTGGCTCGTCGTGCGGCCGCCGCGCGTCTCGCGGCCGCTGCCCTGCGTGCGGCCGCAGCCGATGGGCAGCCGGTGACCGCGATCTTGGTGTCCTGGGTCACTACGGCGCCGTCCTGGGCGGTGATCGTGGTCGGCATTTCGAGGGTCGCGGCCTCGGTCTTCTTGACCTTCCTGGTCCTGCCGTGGACCTTCTTGGTGACGGTGACGGTCTTCTTCAGGGCGCAGAAGCTGTAGCTGCCCGATGGCGTGTAGCTGCCGAGGACCGAGTGGGGGCCCTCGGGGAGCTTCAGTTCGAAGCTCGAG
Source organism: Solirubrobacteraceae bacterium (assembly GCA_050015915.1). Classification (GTDB taxonomy): domain Bacteria; phylum Actinomycetota; class Thermoleophilia; order Solirubrobacterales; family Solirubrobacteraceae; genus Palsa-744. The sequence goes on along the minus strand of JBEKAM010000014.1, from coordinate 51,297 downwards.
ATCGGGGCGTCGGGCACCGTTTCGAATTTGCTGTAGGTGATGCCGTTTTTGATGTTGGTGTTGCCGGTGAGGTCGACCACGACGCCGGATCCCTGCAGGATGATGTCGAGGTCGGGGAACGCGGCGCCGCCGTGGGAGACGAGGATCGCGGGGCCTTCTAGCGGTACCGGCAACACGGGTGTGTGGGCGACGGCGGAGCCGACGAAGGAGCCTTCAGGACAGCCGGCGGGGTTGGCCGCGAACTGCTGTTCGGTGCAGGCTTTCTGCAGGGTGGAGAGCCGTGAGGGCAGGTCGATGGGTAGCTGCACGTCGACCTTGTGGATGTTGGATTCCTGCTCGCCTTCGGGGATACTGGGACCCTGTTTGGTGGCGACCTTCACGTCCAGGGACGCACCGGCGGATTTGCTGGTGGCGCCCTGGGTCGAGACCGTGAAGGAGGGTTTGAACTTCAGGGCGGCGCAGTTGGTGTCCTGGAAGCTCGAGGACCGTGCGGCGGTGAGGTCCGAGACGCTCGTGAGGGTCGCGGTCACGGCGAGCTTTTCGCAGCTGGTGGGGTTGAACGCGAACGCGTCGTTGCCGCCGATGGTGGTGTTGATCTGGCGGATCTGCAGCGGGATGCCGTCCAGCTCGGTCGGGAGCGCGTCGGTGGTCGCGGTGACCGCCACGGTTTGCGGGTTGACGCTGATCGCGGCGCGGACGACGACGGTGCCGTTGCCGGTGGTGCCCGACAGCGTGAACGGCCCGGCCTTCGCGGGAAGCACGACGGACAAGCCGTAGGGCGCGCCCTTGTAGGGGCCGGTCAGGTACACCTTCCCGCCGGATACGAGGTAGGGGTCGCCGCCCGGTCCGACGTCGGCGCTGGCTTCTCCGATCTCGCTCGCCGCGGGACAGGTGCCCTGCGCGGCCTGCGGTTCGCCGCAGGTGGAGACGCTCGAGATCATCGCCAGGAGACCCGGCGGGAGCGTGACCTGCAGGCCGCCGAGGAAGTCGTCGCTGTCGCTGCGGCCGAATGAGAGGGTGAACGGGCTGAAGCCCGCGGCCTGGTAGGTGGTGGTCTGCGCGGTGAAGGGCGGGTTGAACTGCGGGGCGGCGCCGCATTCGGATTCGTTGCCACCAAGGCCCAGATTTACGTCGAACGGACTCGAGACGGTGGCGTCCGGCGTGTAGGGGGTGCTCCACGGCGTCAGGTCCATCGAGGTCTGCGCGTCCCCGCAGGTGCGGGGGTTTGCGAGGGCGGCGCGTTCGCCGCCGGTGAGGGACAGTTCGAATTCGCTGAACGGGAGCTGCGGCAGGCCGGTGAAGGTGGTTGTGATCTGACCGGTCTGCTGGTTGATCTCGCCGTGGCCTTCGAGCTTGACGATGACGGCGTCTTCGCCCCTGCCTTGGATCTGTACGAACAACCGAAGCATCCTGCCTTTCGCTGCGTCTTGGGGTGTGCAGGGTTCGCATTCGGGTGCGCCGAGGTACACCTGGCCGCCGAGCTGTTCGTCGATGGCTGGGCTATTGACGTGCACGACCCCAATCTTCGAGTCGGCGGGGCAGCCGGCGAGTGTCCCGGAGTGAAGCGCGAACTGTTCGTCGGTGCAGCTCCCGAGGCCGTTCGCGGCGGAGGGCGAGACCACGGTGCCCGCGGGCAGTGTGGTGACGACGTCCTCGACGTCGGGCGTCCCGAGGATTTCCGGTTCGCTGCTCGCGGGCTGAGGAACGGCGAGGTTCAGCGTGTAGCCGGCGGGGGCGCCCGCCTGCAGCGTGTCTGGCAGCACGGCCAGGGACGGGCTGAAGGACAGCAGGCCGCAGCCGGTGGCGGTGCCGGAGGGAATCTGTTCGGCCGGGATCGGAGTGAACTTGCCGGGGGCTTCCCAGGAGTCGGTGTCGAGTTCGGCGGCGAGCGGGGTCGAGCATTGTGTCGGGTTGGTCAGCAGTGCGAGGCGCTGCTCGGCGACGACTTTGTTGTGGTACTGGCCCGGTTCATAGACTTCTTCAATACCTGGGCCACCGAAGTCGAACTGGGGCATGGGGTTCCCTTCATCCCTCCCTTCGAGATACGCGGAGCCGTTGAGGTTCCTGGTCGCGGCGTCCGGGCCGGGACCATTATGTTCGGCGGGGTCGCCCCAGATCGTGACTGAGGTCATGTAGTCCTGTCCGCCACCGGTGATGTCGGGTGTGCCGACGCGCACCCTGTATTCGCCGCTGAAGGTGACGGTCGTGTCGAGTCGCACGACGAAGAAGAGCGCGTCGATCGCGAACGCGGCCGGCTCGCCTGGCTCCGGGTCGATGTTGAACACGGGTGCGGTGATGACAAAACGTGGACTCAGCGTCTGATCGGAGTCGATCACGAGTGTGGCGACGCCAACCATCGAGTCGCGAGGGCAGTCGGCTTGATCGGCGACGTCCGCCAAGCTGCAGCGGGCAACTCCAACTGTGCTCCCGACAAGGCCCGCCGGCAGGGCGAAGTTGACATCCTTGGGGTAGCCTGACGGTTGCGGCCACTGGTCGGGAAGATACCTGGTATTAAGCCAGAACTCCGAGGTGAAGTTGGGGTGAGCGCCCGCCTGGGTGCTCGAGAGAGCTGAGATCACCCCGCCCTTGGCGACCCCGTATTCAGCGGGCGTGGTGCTGATAGTGACGGGGCTCGCGACCGCTGCGGTTGGAGCACCACCGCCGGAGACGGAGGCCCGATTGACTTCGGTGGAGCCCTGGACTTCGGTTTCGACGTCGACCTTGATCGTAATGATGAGGGTGTCCCCGGGAGCAACGGGTTCGCCAGTCGAACACGTGGGCGTTCTCGCCGAGAGTTTGCACGCCAACCCGAACGGCGGGCCTGCTTCTTCACCCGGATTGGGCCCTCCTATGTCACTGATAGGGTCCCTGTAGGGGTTGCCGCCGAGCACTTCGACCGCAGTGAAATGTTCAGGGAGAACGTCCGAGATCGTGACCGGCGCGACCACAGGGCTTCCCGGCGAACACGGGCGGAACGGCGAAAAAGGGTAACGCGGTTCCGCCGCGATCTGTTCGGCCGTACAGCCCGTCGAGGAGCCGCCCACGTTGACGGCCGTCACGGTGATCTCCTGGGCGCCGGATTTGTCGCCCGGCTGGATGTTGGTGGGGTTGGCGACAGAGAGAATCCGCCAGACCGGTCCGGTTTCTGCTGCGGCTGCCGTTGGGGCGCTCGACAGCACCCCAACGGCCGTCGCGACGAGGGCGAGGATAGCCGGCGCATATCCGTGTCCTCGGCCCAGAGCATCGATGCGCGGCGCATGTCTGCGTCGTCCCTCGCTCGCGTGCAGAGCACGCCACGCTCGGCGCGTCCTTGACCCACTTGCCCCTCGGCGCTCTGAAGCGTCTGCACCGGAGCGACCAGTTCGCGATCCGCCTGCTCCTCGGCCGCCTGGGGCGCTCCGCACCGGCAGTGCCACGGGGCGGATTCTCCGGAAGCGTTTGAAGGTGCTCATCGGGGTGGCCTCCGGTCGGTGCTTGCTCTGGATGCTTTGTTTGCTTTCTTCTTCGGCTTGGGCTTCACGCACTTGTTCTTGCTCTTGACGTAGCCCTTCTTGCATTTGATCGTTTTCGGAGCCGAGCTCGGGGTCGGTGAGGGAGTCGCTTCGGGGGTCAGGTTGCCCGCACCTGAGAAGACAGCGCTGCCGGACGCAACCGGCGAGGAGAGGGTGTTTGCCGGGCCCTGGCAGCTCGATGCTCCGCAAGGCGTCGCAGGCGGTGCGGGGCTGTCGCCCGGACGGGGGACCCGGGCGTCGTAGATGTCGTAGCCGCCGTCCGTATCAGCCGGCACGAGGCCCTGGGCGGTCGCGAAGAAGACATCGTTTCCGTCTTCACTTGAGCCGAGGAGGTATGAGTTGCGGGGGCTGTCGCCGGTGGAGATCAGGTAGAGGACACCGTTCTCCCACTCGAACACGTTGCGACCCTGGGCTTCGGTTCCCGCTTCTTCGACCTGGACTTCGGGTGAGTTGGTGTTCGAGACCTGCGGCAGGAGCGGGTCTGGCGATTCGAAGAAGATACGGTCGCCGTTGGCTGAGATCCCGGCCGCGTCGACGGCCAGGCGCGGGTCCCCTTCATACGGGACCTGACCGCGACTTTCAGACGTGGGAAGAGTCGAGATCGACGCGTTGCCGCGAGGCGTCATGCCCGCCGGCGGGCACGAGACACAGCCTATTGTGTTCCCCGGAGCATCGTAGCGGTAGACCTCTTCTGCGCCACCACTGTTGAACGAGCTCGACAGCCGCTCCGCGGTCTGGAACACCAGCACCGAGCCTTCGCTTGACATACGGGCCTCGGGGATCCTGCCGCCTGGTTCGGGGAGCTGAATGACAGGGGTGACCATCCCGCCAGCCGGCGCGGCGGTCCACAGAGCGATCTGTGCGGGGGAGCCACCAGCTTCCGGGCGCACGAACGCCATCGCTGACCCATCCCTGTCGACGGCAAGGATTTCGCCTTCTACCCCGGGGAGATAGGTGAGTATGCCCGTATCGAGGTCGAACTCGTAGGTCTTTGGTTCCGTCCCGGGCGAGGCTTCCTGTGCGGGGCGCGTCAACGCGTCCCGGCTCCGGAAGAACGCGTGGGAGCCATCCGGCGAGGCAAAGACGTAGGATTCCCCTGTGGCGACGCCTTCGTACTGTTCGGAGTTGTTGGCCGTGCCCAACGGACCGTGCGGGGCAGCGGCAGGCAAACCGCCGCTTTCCGGGAGCAGCGTGTCACGGGAGACGAGTTGTGTGCGCACTCCGTCTTCCCGCACGTATAGCTCCGGCGGATCGGTGGCACAATTGTTCTGACCGTCGTTTTCTGTGCAGGAAGCAGGGTCGGGGCTGACGAAGAACGCGCGGGTGCCATCTTCTGAGACCTGGTTTGTCAGCGAGCGGTTGCGGCCGTGGCCGGAGGCGGCCGGGACGGCACCGTAGGGATCCAGGGACCCGTCGGGCAGCACGCCGGCCTCGTGCAGCACTCCTTCCCTGTATTCATAGAAGCCCCAAGATTCGACGGGCTGATACATACCTGAGTGCGTGGTGCGTGAGGCATCTTCAGGGAGAAGCGTGCCGGGGTAGGTGAAGTACGCGGTGCTGAAGTCGGGGCTGCCGCCTACCGGGACGTTCTCGAACCCCGGAGCGGCACAGTTTTCGACCTGGTTCGCGAGTTCCGAGCTCGGCCTGTCAAGCCAGGTCGCCGCGACGAACGGGTCAGGCCCCACGAGATACATGTCGGGCCCGCACGAACCCGCGGGAAGGGGAGCTAGGGGGCCGGACCTTCCTGTCCATACGGCCATTGCGTGGGAGAGGTCAGCCGACGGGTCCAGATATTCCAAGTCTCCCTTGCCACCGGCGAGGATCCCAACGCTCTTTTCAGGGCGCGGCAACGCGGCGCGTGTGCTCCAACCCGAGGTCCCTGAGTTCTTGATCGCGACAAACCACAGGCTGTCCGCCCATGGGGATTCCCCCATCGGCCCGGTGCCTTCGAAGAGCACCGCGTTGCCGCCGGGCGAAACATACCCAAGATGGTTTTTGACGCCGGTCCTGAACGGGTCCGTGGTCGCGCCCGCCTGGTTTCCGTTCTTATCGGCCGGGGAGACCTGTTCGTAGACGCGGCCATCTGGGAGGCCGGGAGTTGAGGAAGGGATCGGGGAGGCTTCAATCCTGGCATACGCCCACCCTGTCGCGGGTATGACGACGCCCAACATGAGCGCCACAATTGCGGCATAAGCCGCCCGGGCCAGGGTACGCGCAGCAACCCCCCCAGCGCATGACTTGAACGCCTCACACGCATATAGCCCCGCCGGCCCTTTGACTCGCACCCTGTTCCCTCTCTCCTAACCTGCATCACATGTAACAAGCACCCTTAAACAAACAGCGTCCTGCCAGTTCCTCACTCACCAGCGCCCACGATACATTGGCAGCCAAGTGCCTGTCGATGCGCGTTTTTCACTGCACTGGGGTGGGGCCGCGCACGATGCGCGGCCCCACGCCTATCTCAGTAGCCGTCCCTCTCTCTCACGTCACTTCCGTTTCGTTTGTGTATGTGACATTGTCTTCCTGTTCCAAGCCCGCTGCAGTACTAAACACATTAAGTGCGGGTTTGACTAACCCGAGGCCATGCGTCAGATCGATGTCTAAGATGTTCTGGAATCCATTCGTTAACCCCGCGATGGCCTTGCCCGTCGTTTGCAAACTGCCCGTGGGAGTCACTAACGCAGCGATAGAACCGGTAACCGCCGATTCTTCGCTGCACTGTTCTTTTGCTGTGTTCGTTGACCTTGCGAACGTCACAAAGGTTTTACCACTTGCGGGTAAGAACAATATGCCGATCTTCTCGCTGGGTAAGATTAAACCGAGAATCCCGTGTAGGGTGTTCGTTAAAATTAAGCCGCCAGTCGTACCCGCACTATTCGCTGCACAACCATTAGCGGCTTTTGCAGTACCTTCTCCTTGTGGACCGAGTAGCCATATGCAGTTTAAGTAGTGAAAAAACGCGTTACCGATTAATAATGAGCTTAATACAAAGCCATGGAATAAGTCTTTTTCACACCAAGTAAGGCCCAGACCGTTGTCCGATCTCAGCACGGACGGACCGCTGGTCCCTATCACTAAGTACGGGAAGCTACCCGTGGATCTGAATAACGGGTTTCCTTCTAAAGGAGCAGCAGACGCCGACGACACGGCGATGAAGCTCATCACCGCGACCGCTACAAACACAAGCCCGGCTAATCGAGCAATCCTCATAACTCTAGTTCTCCTTCAATCGCCAACTGATTTGATGGTGGGGCCCCCGCGGTCCGCTCTCGCCTTCTCCGTGGTACCCGAACGACCCAAAGTAGCGTCGACCGGAACTCGCTAGATACGATAGCGGGCTGCTGGCACCCCAAGTTGCACGGCTGACGTTAGCGACCCGCGGGCTTGCCGTCCAGCGCTGTTTCTTACCGAGGCTCGACCGTGGTGCTGTCTTTGTCTCGTGTCTCGCGCACAGATCATCGGGGATCAGGGGGGAGGGCACGGTCGGCCGAGCCCCCCGCCACGCCCCCCACCATCACCCGCTAGCGAACCAGCCCTAGCTACTGCGCTCTCATATCACTTCTGTCGGGTCTGTGAATGTGACATTCTCTGTCTGGTCCGACACCGCTACGGTACTAAAAACGTTTATCGCGGGTTGACTAACCCGAGGCCATGCGTCAAGTCGATGTCTAAGATGTTTTGGAATCCATTGCCGTTCCGCAGTGGACAAAAACGCGCGGCTGGACAAAGGCAATGCTCGCGTTCAAGATCCACTTCGGAGACAGACTACCCGACTAAACCACCAACCACGCCTACACACTTAAAAGGACAGCTTCAAACCCAGGGCGGCTCAGGTCAGCCGGAGCGGTTCTCCGGCCAGACAAACCCCCGCGAGGAGTGTCCGGCGTACCCCGGCGGTCAACCCAAACGGGCGACCCACGCCAGAGGGTCTAGACGATTTGTCCATAACAGCTCTACACGCCGCCGCTGGCGCTACTGTGTCGGCGATGAGCCGCCCCGTGCCTGCACGGTCCCCGCGGACGCTACTGGTGGGGGTGGCGGGGTCCGCAGCGACCCTGCTCGGCGGTGCGGCTCTCGTGCTGGCTCTCGCCGTGTCTTCCCCGGCGAGAGCCGCGCGCGTCCATCCCGGCAGCTCACCCGTCGAATACGGGTGCCCGATCCTGCCCGCCGAAGACCCGCTCAACCAGGAAATAGTCGATGCTCCTGTGAACCCCAGCTCCGCCGCCTACGTGGCAAGCATCGGCCTGCGCGCGCACCTTCACCCCGACTTCGGCACTGAGCCGAGCTACGGCATCCCTTACATGGTCGTCGGACCCAAACAGCGCAAGCGGCCGATCAAGTTCACCGAATACGGCGCCGAATCGGACCCAGGGCCATACCCCGTGCCCGCCAACGCGCCGATCGAGGGCGGTGGCAGGAACGGGCAGGGGGACAAACATGTACTCGTGATGCAGGAAGGCAGCTGCAAGCTGTATGAGATGTACGACGCGAGTCGCAAGGGGAAAGGATGGCTCGCGGCCTCAGGTGCGGTGTTCAACCTGCGAAGCGATGCGCTGCGCCCCGAAGGATGGACCTCGGCCGACGCCGCTGGCCTGCCAATCTTCCCGCTGCTGGCTCGCTACCCGGAGGTTGCCAGTGGGCAGATCGACCACGCGATGCGCGTCACCGTGCCGGAATCCCAGATGGGCTACATCCATCCCGCCACCCACTACGCCTCAGATAGCTCCAACCCGGATCTGCCGCCAATGGGGTTGCGGCTGCGGCTGAAGGCCAATTACAGCCTCGCTGGCTTCACCGGGGAGTCGCTCGTCATTCTCGAAGCGCTCAAGCGCTTCGGGCTGATCGTCGCCGACAACGGCTCGCCGTGGTACATCACCGGAGCGCCCAATCCACACTGGAACGATGAAAACCTGGAAGAGATCAAGCGGGTTCCCGGGTCGGAATTTGAAGCCGTTGAGACAGGGGCGATTCTGCACGTGGATTGACGGCCCGGTACGAACGGCCAGCGTTGCCTACCTTGGGGTCGCTGCCGCGTGGGGCCGTTCGGTCTCCCACGCGGCAGCCTAGGGCAAACTATGCCCGGCTCTGGGTGGATGTTTAGGTGACAGCAAACTGCGGCGGCTGGTAGTGCGCGACCAGCTTTATTGCATCATCGAGGTCATGTCAAGGAAGTGGCAACGCGTGTTTCCCACACCGCGAAGCAGAGTGCGCCCAGAGTTGGAGGTCGATGATGAGATCGTGATCTGACATAAGCTCGTCGTCGCCTGCCGGTGTGAGTCCGGTCCGGGTAGCTGCCAGGAGGCCCGGTAGCAGGCTGGCGGCTCGGTCTGGAAACGGGTCGGGTCGAAGCCCAGCGTCGAAAGCCCTTTGGGGGAGCGACTGAGCGGTCCGTAGCGTTAAGCGAAGCCTGCCGCGCCGTTAATGTGCTTGCCTTCGGGTGGGGGTAGGGAGAGCCGAGCCGCGTCTGTCACGGCGAAGGCCATGGAAAGAGCGAAGATCCTGGATGTGCAGCTCTGAAGGACTCCCCGGCGTAGAGGGCGCGGAACGTTCGGATGGTGGCGGCGGGAACTGGGGAGGCCCTCCCCGGCCCGGTGGTCTGCGGATGACCGCTGGAGTGTTGCGTCTTATAACCGGTGATGAGCTGGGAAGTGGACGGGGTGCCGGGTGGGCGTCGGAGGCGGCCGTATTACTGCTTGAACCCACAGGACAACACAACCTGGGGCGAGGGAAGGGCCGCTGCTTCGTTCACGCGTCACGTATAGGGAAGGACTGGTGAGTGCCAGTGATGGCTAGGACCACCAAGCAGGACAAGGTTCGAGAGCTACAAGGACGCTTTACCGGACGGCCAAGGCCGACCCCGGGCGTAGGTTCCACGCGCTCTATGACAAGGTCCTCCGCAGGGACGTCTTGGAGCGGGCGTGGGAGTCGGTGCGCGTCAATAAAGGCGCGGCCGGTATCGACCAGATGACTGTCGCTAATGTCGAGCAGTACGGGGTTGATCGCATGCTCGACGAGCTGGCCGCGAAACTGAAGGACGGAAGCTGGCGTCCGCTCCCAGCGCGCCGGGTATTCATACCGAAGCCCGGTCGCTCTGAGCGTCGCCCGCTCTCGATCCCGACGGTTCGCGACCGTGTCGTGCAGGCGGCATTGAAGACGGTGATCGAGCCGATCTTCGAGGCCGACATGCTCGAGTGCTCTTTTGGGTTTCGCCCTGGGCGCTCGGCACACGATGCGCTCCAGGTACTGATTGATAAGTCCTGGGTTGGCGCGCGGTGGGTCGCCGAATAGGATGTCGCTGACTGTTTTGAGGCGATCCCGCATTCGGGGTTGATGGCGGCGATCGAGGAGCGGATCTCAGACCGCCACATCCTGAAGCTCTTGCGCGCGATGCTGCGTGCCGGGGTGATGCAGGACGGCACGGTCAAACGTAGTGACAGCGGTAGCCCGCAGGGCGGTGTGATCTCGCCTGTCCTATGCAACGTCTATCTGCACCGGCTCGACCGGCAGTGGGCACAGCGCGGACACGGGGTACTGGTGCGCTACGCGGATGATCTGCTGGCGATATGCAAGACCAAGCGGGAGGCCGAGAACGCCCTTGAGGCGTTCACCGTGATCCTGGCCGAGCTGGGCCTGGAGCTCAAGCCGTCCAAGACACGGATCGTGCATCTGCAAGAGGGAGGCGAGGGGCTGGATTTCCTCGGCTTCCATCACCGTTATGTGCGCGGCCATACCGCCCGGTCAAGACATCTCACCTTCCTTGTCCGCTGGCCCTCTCGTCAGGCAATGGGGCACGCCCGTGAGCGCATCCGTCAGATTACGGCGCGCTCGCGGCTGCGGGTCCCTGTCGAGAACATCGTGCAAGACCTCAACCGGTTCTTGCGCGGCTGGGCGGGCTACTTCCGTCATGGAAACTCCGCGCAGTTCTTCGACAAGATCACCCGGTACGCGCTGATGCGCTTGGCTGGATTCATCGCTAAGCGTCATAAGCGCTGCACGCGATACGGCTGGTGGGTTGCTGTCTACCAATCACCGAATCGTATGGGCCTGATCGACCTCAACGGAACCATCGTCGCGTCGCGACCCACACAGTCACGGCCACCGGGGAGCTGAATGCCGGCGGTGAAGAACGTCGGAGAGCCGTGTGCGGGAGAACCGCATGCACGGTTCGAGGTGGCGGCGGGAGGAAACAGCGCCAGTCGGCAACAGCCGTGCGGCGTGAGCGCCTCCCGCCGACCCTACCACCGTTCGTCTTCTCCGGAAGAGCGCACGCGGCGAATCGCGACAGCCGCGCTGAAACTCGAGGTTGGTTGACGTGTTTTCGCGAAGGGAGTACAGCTAGGCTTGGTGCGGCGGCTCGACCGGCGCTGGCTGGGACGCGACAGGTGTCTGCGGAGCGGCTCCCGAAGGCGAGGTCGCCGGGGCCTGAGCCGCGGCTGCCTGCGCGGGTGCTGGCGTTGTCTGTGTCGTCTGGGTGAGCGCCGGCGTCGAGTCGCCGCTGATCGAGTCCTTGAACTCGCGCATGCCGGTGCCGATCGAACGGCCCATTTCCGGAAGACGCTTAGCGCCGAACACGAGCAATAGAATGACCACCAACAAAGCTATGTGAAGAGGGTTATCGAGTCCCATGGTCCCTCAAGTCTACGACTTTTCCGTGCTTTGTCCGGCTCGCCGTGGCCATTGCTCTCAGGTCCTCGCGCTTGGGGCCTGGTCGCTTGCGCGCCAGGCTCTGACGGAGGCTTGGGTGGCGCAAGGTCCCGTGCACGAGCCGCGCCGCCATCACCAGCATCAGACCCGCAAACACGTAGCGCAGGACCGTGCTCGAGAGCGTGTTCGCCAATGTTACGCCCGCCGCGGCTCCAGCCACGGATCGCGCCTGTCATCCGCTCGCGTCCATCATTTGACCACCAGCTCAGCCGCGCTCGCCACGAGCAGCGCCGCGAAGCCCAGCGCGATCGCGCGAGCCCGCGGGCGCCGCTGTAGCCATGTCCCGATCAGCACTCCCGCCGCCCACGCCGAACAGCCCGCTGAAGAGGCCCGCAAGCGTGCCGATCGTCATCAGCTTCAGTGGGCGGTGCAGTGAGCGCTCAGCAGCCACTTGCATGAGTGGGCGGGCCAGCCAAGATGATCGCCATACTAAACATCGTGTCCCCAGCCGCAACGCTCGTGGAGGCGCTCGAGCCGATCCGCGCAGATCCCGCTCGCTCGGCCGTGCTACTCGACATCGACGGCACGCTTGCGCCGATCGTCCGTCATGCCGCCGACGCGCACGTGCCCGAGGCCACGCGCAGCCTGCTGATCGAGATCGCCCGCCGCTACAAGGTCGTTGGCTGCATCAGTGGCCGGCGCGCCAGCACCGCCCGCCAGATCGTCGCCATCGGCACGATCGCCTACGTCGGCAACCATGGTGGCGAGCTCCTGCGCCCGCGGGCAACCAGCCCCGAGGTCGACCCCGAGCTGGCTTCCTGGACCGAGCGCATCCGGGAGTTCGCCGACCGCGTGTACACAGGCGAGCTCCAGCGTTTGCGTGTGCGCAGCGAGGACAAGGACGCGATCGCCGCGTTCCACTGGCGCGGTGCGCCTGACGAGCAGGCCGCCGAGCAGGCTGTGCGGGAGCTCGCCCGTCGCGCCGAGCATGAGGGCTTCGCCGTGCATTGGGGACGCAAGGTGCTCGAGGTGCGTCCGCCCGTGGTGCTCGACAAGGGTCTCGGGATCGCCACGCTGCTGCACGGTGGCGAGGTAACGGCAGCTGTATATGTCGGCGACGACACCACCGACCTCGACGCGTTTCGAGGCCTGCGCTCGCTTGTGCAGTCAGGCGAGCTCTCGAGCGCCCTGTGTGTGGCCGTCAGCTCCGATGAAGCGCCCCCCGGCCTGGCTGCTGAGGCCGACCTCACGGTCGACGGGCCCGCCGGCGTGCGCGAGCTGCTCGAGGCGCTGCTGTAACGCCGTGCGGTTCGTGGACTTTCTCAGGACGACCGTGCTGCTGAGTGCCGGCGCCGCCACTGCCCTCGCGGGTGTAACGGTGCTCACCGCGAGCGCCAAGTCCAACGCCACGCTCGCCGAGGTCGCCGTCGGCTGGTGGCTGATCTCCGTGGGCGTGGGCTTGCGCATGGGCAGGCGCGCCCAAGCCAACCCGCCGATCGCGCGCCTGCTCGCCAGCGCTCAGGCCAGCACCACGCTGCCCGAGCACCGCCCCAGCGCGATCCTCATCAATCGCCTGTGGCCGCTTTTGGTCTTCACACTGCTCTCCGGCGGGCTCGCCTTCCTCGCACCGCAGATCCCCGCCATCGCAGCCGGCTTCGCCATCATCTGGGCGCTCTCCTGGCGTCGCCAGGACGCGGCCGTCGGCGCCATCGAGGAGCGCGACGGGGCCTCCTTCTATGTAAAGCGCACATCGCCCACGCGGCCAATGGCCCTCGTGCGCACCCCCGGCTTCAAGGCGGCCCGTCCCGAGCGCGTCGGCGGCGCCGTCACCTGAGATGGCCCCCGTGGGGTCAGCCGGTCCTCCGATCGACGTTCTGATCGTCTCGCTCGGCTCCACCGAAGGGCTGCGCAGAGCCGATGAGGAGCTGCTCTGCTCGTTGGAGAGAGCCGGTGCGCGTGTGCAGATTGCTCCTGCAGTAGCGCCGGCGCCGACGCGGACCCTGATGCTCACCGACCTCGGCTGGGCGCGCGCAGCCCGGAGCGCCACCACTGAAGCCCTTGCGCGGATGGCGCCCTCCTCGCCCGGCGCCATCGTCTACTCCACCACAACCGCTGCGCTGCTGTGGCCGCGCCCAGGGGCCATCCGCTTCGATTCGCCATCCTCTGGCAACCGCCCCGGGCGCCACGGGCTGTGGCAGCGTCCGCTCGAGCGCCGCCGGCTCGCACAGGCCTCGCTGCTGCTGCCCTGGAGCGACGGCGGCCTGCGCGAGGCTCCCGCAGCGGCACGTCGTGGCGATCGTGCGCTGGTGCTGCCAGTTCCGGTCGAGCCGTCGGGGCCGCAGGTACAGGCACGAGACATCGCCGCGATCACCTACGCCGCCAACCCACACAAGAAGGGTCTCGATCGTGTGCTCGAGGCCTGGCGTGGCGTGTACCGCGAGCGCGGATCCGGCGAGCTGGTCGTGGCCGGCGCGTCCGTCGCCGAGCTCGCCCGCGCTGGCTTCTCCGTGGCGAATGAGGAGGGCGTGCGCGTGGTTGGGGCGCTCCCCGCCGATGAGTACCGTGCGCTTGTGCGCCGCGCGCGCGTGTTCGTGTGTGCGCCGCGTCGAGAGGATTACGGCCTAGCCCAGCTCGAGGCGCTCGCCGACGGCTGCCTACTTGTGAGCAATCCCGCGCAAGGCCCATATGCAGCGCTGCCGATCGCGAGGGCGCTGGACTCGCGTCTGGTGAGCGAGGATCTGCGGAGCGCACTGCGCGCCGCTCTGGTGGATCCGCCAGCCAACTACGCTGCGCGTGCGCAGCAGGCGCTCGCCCCGTTCAGCCGACAGGCGACAGACCTGCTGGTGGCACAAGAGCTGCTGCTGCGTCTGCGCGATCCTGCGCGCAAATAGAGAGAGACATAGTCACCTGAATCACCTGGTTAAGTGGAATTCGCGATTGCGCTCGGCTACGTTCGAGCGGTGTCGGCCCCCGATCACGCTAACGTGCCAGCTCGTCGTGGCCTTCGTGTCGGGACCGATCTGCGGGGGGTGCAAGAAAGACCGGTGGAGAGTGACTCTGCCGCGATAGCAGCGCGGGTAGGCCTACCGCACTTGTCGGTCTATGCGTGGGGCGCGCTCGGCGTTGTGGCCGTGTTCATCGCGATCACCTGTTGGTGGCTAGCCAAAGATCGCGGCATCCCAATTTACGACGCCGGCGACCAGTTGGAAACGGCGCTGCGCTATCGCAGCATGCTTGCAGCAGGAAACATCTTCGGACCGTTCACCTTCGACAACATCTACCCGATTCTCGGGCATATGGTTGGCGCGGTCGCCGCGCTGATCGGCGGCGTAAGCGTTGCCTCACCAATCATCGGTGAGAACGTCGTGTTCGTGCCGTTGCTGGCGCTCGGCTGTTACCAGACGGGGAAGCTGCTCTACGGTCCTCTGGCGGGGATGCTCGCTGTCGTGTTCGTGCTCGGCTCACCACTGGTGATATCGATGTTCCACGTCTTCCTGCTCGATGCCCCGCTCATGGCGCTCGTCGCATTGGCGGTTTGGCTGGTCCTCGCGAGTGAGGATTTCAGTCGTCTCGGCATGTCAGCGCTCGCCGGTCTGGCCGTCGGGCTCGGGGTCAACATAAAGGTGCAGTTTGCGTTGTTCCTCGTGTGCCTGGTGCTCGTCCTGCTCGCTCACGGCGGCTGGCGCAACTGGCGCGGACTCGCGATCTTCACCGTTGTTGCGCTCGTGTTCGGCCTGCCGTGGTACATCGCTCACTCATCTGAGCTGAAGGAAATGCTCGAACTTGCAAGCTCCGGTGGCGGTACACCCGCTGGCAACATCCCCGCGAGGTTCTCCGCCGACAATCTCCTGTGGTACTTCTGGAGCGTACTCAACTCTCAGCTGTTTGCACCGCTGTTCATCCTCATGGTCACCGGCGCAGTCTGGACGACCGTCACGGTAATACGCAACCCGCGCGGGCACGCTGCACGGCTCGAGTTCTTGGCAGGGGGGATTGGTGCGTGGTTTGTCATCACGTTCGTCACCATTCACCACGACATCCGTTACGGAATGCCACTGCTCGGCTACCTGGCGGTCCTCGGCGCAGGTTGGATCGCGTGCGTGCCACGCAAGGCGCGTGTGGTCGGGATCCTCGTGCTGGCGTGTGCTGTAACGGCGAATACGCTCGCGATCAACCTCGGGCTCGGCCGAGAAGTCAAACTGGCGCTTGCAAGCCCGCTGCCCGAAACCGAGCAGGCTCCCGACCAGATCGTCCTGTATTCACCAAACGGCTTTCTCGCATCCGCCCCGATACGCGACGGAGACGTGCCGGGGCTGCTCGAAGAACTACACCGCGAAGGCGTTCGCACCATCGCGTGGAGCGCTGAGCAGAGTGAGCTCAAAGACTTCTCCAGCGCCGGGCTGATCCCACTGGCGCAGATAGCCGGTCTCGCGCCAGTGCTTACGAATACCCCCGAATTCAGCAGCTCGCCGAGCGTCGCCACGCTGGTTCACGAAGCGATCGCCCCCCACGGCCCCGCGACCTGTGCGCGTCTGAGCGACGGAACCGGCGTTTGGGTGGTGCGCTACGACAGCGCCGCTCATAAGCTGGCGCTCTACTGCCCTGCGCGTCACCTGCAGTACTACGACATCGGCGGCGTTAGATGATCCGCCGAGGCGAACTGCCTCAGCGTTGCTGCTCGGCCTGGCGCCTGCGTTGCCGCGCAAGCGTGGGCCACGGACGCGTGTTGGCGACCTGCGCCGCGGTGAGCCACGCGCGGCGTGCCGTGGCCACTCCCCAGCGGATGTTCTCAAGCGTGCCCGTGCGGTGCGCGTCGGAGTCGATCACGAGCGTCACACCCGCTCGAGCCGCGGCACGCGCGTTCACGTCCGAGAGGTCGCGCCGGTCGGGGTTGGCTAGCGGGTGCTCGATCGCCGCGATCATCCGCTCGGTCATCCTCTGCTCGGACATGCCAAACGATGTGTGCACGCTGGCCACGATCCAGTCCAGCTCGCCCAGCAGCTCATCCTCGTAGTCGAGCGAGCCATCCGGCAAGATGTTGACCTCGCTGCCCGCCAGCAGCTCGATGCCCTGCACGCGCGCATTCGCCTCGCGGATCAGCTCGATCTGGCGGCGCAGCTGCTCTGGCGAGACGTCGTTGCCGAACCCGTGGCTGGCCGAGTGGTCGGTGATCGCCAGGTACTCATAGCCGCGCTCGCGCGCCGCCAGCGCCATCTCCTCGATCGTGTCATGTCCATCCGATGCGATCGTGTGGCTGTGCAGATCGCCGCGGATGTCCGCCAACTCGATCAGCCTCGGCAGCGTGCCGCCGCGGGCGGCCTCGAGCTCGCCGCGGTTCTCGCGCAGCTCAGGATCTATATAGGAGAGGCCGAGGCGCTCGTAGACGTCGTGCTCGGTCTCGCACGTAATGGTCTTGCCGGTGGCGTCGTCGAGGATGCCGTACTCGGACACGTGAAGGCCCACGCGCACCGCCGCTTCCCGTAGCGCCGCGTTGTGCGCGCCCGAGCCGGTGAAGTGCTGCAGCAGGTTGCCCAACTGGGCAGGCGCCGCGATCCGCAGGTCGACCCCCATGCCAGAGTGCGTGCGGGCCTTCGCCCCAGCCTTGCCCGCAGAGCTCACCCGCTCGATCTGCCCCAGTTTCGACAGGCTCTTGGCGAGGATGTGATGCCCATCCACCCTCGTGGTCGTGGCGATGATGTCGATGTCCTTCACCGAGTCCGCCTGGCGGCGGATCGAGCCCGCGAGCTGGATGTGCTCGCCGTCGTCCGTCAGCGCCCTCAGGCCGGCAAGCAGCTCCTCGCCGATCTCAAGCGCCCGTGGCAGCACAACGCGCGCGGAGCTCTGCGCTGCGGGGTTCGCGTCCAGCTCGTCCAGGGCCGCCAGCACACTTTCCTCGAGCTTGGGGCCGAGCCCCCGCACCGTGCGCAAGCGTTGGGCCAGTGCCGCATCGCGCAGCGCCGGTAGCGTGTCGATACCGAGCTCCGAATGCAGCAGCCGCGCGCGCTTGGGGCCGAGGCCGGGCAGGCGCGTGATCGCGATCAGCCCCGGCGGGAACTTCGCCCGCAGCCGCTCAGTCGCCGGGATCGAGCCCGTCTGCACGAGCGCCAAGATCTTCTCCTGCAGCGTCTTGCCGATCCCGGGCAGATCACTCGCACGGCCCTCCCGCGCCAGTGCAGCTACTGAAACCGACGCCTCCCGCACGGCCTTCGCGGCCGTCCGATAAGCAAGCACGCGGTGGACGATCGCGCCATCCAGCTCGTACAGATCGCCCAGTTCCTCGAGCGCGTCGGCAATCGCCCCGTTGGACAGCGTGTGTTCGGCCACTAACCATCAGGGTAGGGGGACGCGGCCCGTGCTTCAGGCTGCCAGCACCCGGTCGTAGACGCCGGCCAGTCGCTCGGCATGCGCGCTCGCCGAATATCGCCGCACGATCGTCTCCGGGTAGCTGACACGGGTTCCGGGCGGGCGGGCGAGCGGGCCCACGGCCAGCGCCCGCGCGATGGCCGGCCAGTCGCCCGCCGCGACGAGTTCGACGGGGGTGTCCCGCACGACCTCGGGGATCGCTCCGCTCGTCGTGGTGACGATCGCCAGCCCCGCCGTCATCGCCTCGGCGAGCACGAGACCGAACTGCTCCTCCCAGAAGGCATGTGGCTTGCCGTATGGGTATAGCTGAGCTGACGTCGACGCGGAGCTGGCCAGCACCATGGCCGAGGCCTCGGCAAACACGGCCGGCATCTCCTCGTGGGCGACGCTGTGGATCTCCACCGCGTCACTCAGCCCGAGGTCGGCCGCGTGCTCGCGCAGACGAGACTCCTCTTGACCCGAACCGACGATGCGCAAGCGGGGGCGGACGATCTCGCCGGCGGGCGTGCGGACGATGCCGCGATGCAGCAGCGCAAGCGCGCGGATGACATCGTGATGCCCCTTCTCCCACACGAGCCGCCCCGGCGAGACGATCGTATGCACCGTGGGAGGCTTCGTGGGCTGTGGGGTACGAAAGCGTGCGGCGTCGATGCCCGGCGGGCACAACGTGATCCGCTCCGGGGGGACCCCCTCGAGCTGCAGGACGAGCGCCGCGCGCTCGGTAACCGCCAGGAAATGGTCGGTACCCGCGAGAGCCTGCTTGCGAAAGCGCCGTGTATGGCGGTTGCGGTAGGCCGTCATCAACGGCAGCGTCTCACCTGCGGACTGCACGAGGCGAAACCCATGCCGGCGTCGTTGTCGTGCCGCTTGGGCGGTAAACCACCAGCTCAGCTCGAAGACGTGTACGACGTCCGCGCGGGCGAAGGCCTCCTTGGCCGTCAGATATCTCTCGCCCACCGCCATCGCGGCGAGATCGCCGATCGGGCCGTGTGGCAGCAGTTCACGCAGCGTTCGCGCCGGCACGACGTGCATACCCTCCAGGTAGGGAAAGCGGTCAGCTCTGAGCTGAGACGAGACCTCGCTGGTGAGCAGGACCGAGAGCTGATAGCGCTCCGGCAATTCCAACCAAGATCGAAGTTCGTAGGGCCTAAAGAACGGGCCACGCACGAGAAGCACGGAGGGCACGGCCGCACAGTACCGATAGGTTCTTGGCTCGACGGCCTCTGCGATCGTATGTCGAGTCGCCCGGCGTCCACGCTGGCGCAAGATCCGCGTCGGTGTCTCCGACTCAGGTCACTAGCTCATCGCGAGCTCCGCTCAGTGCCGCCGAACGAGCACGGCGAGGTTGAACGAGGCCCTACCCCAGCTGATGCGGTAGTCGAGATCCGCAAGCTGACCGCCCGATTCGAGAACCAGCCGGTGTAGACGTGGATAACGCCGAAGACCCAGCGAGCTGAAATAGACGACGTTGGACCACAGCACATATAGCAGTCCGCCTCCCCTGAAGACTCGCTCGACCGCTTTGTCGAGGTCCCATCCCGCGCGCTCCAGCAAAGCTTCGAGGTCCTGCACTCGGTAGTGGCGATGCTGGACCTGGCGCGCCGGTCCCGGCCGGCCCTCGGGTGCCAGATCTTGCGTACGCTTCTCGATAGCGCTGTAGAGGCGTGGTGACAGACGCCAAAGCATGGGCGCGATCCGTCGCGGGTAGTTGACCGGATCGAGCAAATCGAACCAGCCGCGATGAGGCGTCGTGAGGATGAGAAACCCTCCGGGAGCCAGGACCCGTCTGAGCTCGGCCAGGACCCGCACCTCGTTGCCCACGTGCTCGATCACGTCAGCACACACGACAGCGTCGAAGCTGTGATCGGGAAACGGTATTGCTTCGCACGATGCCTGCTTCAGCTCCAGCGTCGGATCGGCCTTGCGTCCCGCCGCAACCTCCTCGGGGTCGAGCTCGATCCCGACGGTGTATCTCGCCCTTCGTGCGTAGACCCTCATCGCCTCACCTCGAGCGCATCCCGCGTCCAGCAGGCTGCCCACACTGCTCGGCAGCCAGCTATCGATCAGCCAGACCCTGTCGCGAAGCTTCGCGTCGTAGGAACTCCTGTCGGGCTCAGGCACGAACCGAAGCTACCAGCGGCATACGAGCGGGCCCCGGCATCTCGTCGCCCGCTGCATGCACTGCCGGTATCCGCGCGGATATCTCGCGCATCGGCGGGCGAATATGCGGGCTGTTTCGTTTCCGACTTGCTCGCCTCCACACCCTGTCCAGCCCGAACCCGGCCGGGCGCGGCGAACTTCACCCTCCCCAGCGTCTAGGGTACGCCAGCGCATGTCCGGCGAGCCCTGGCTGATACTCCCCACGTACAACGAGATCGAGAACCTGGAGGCGATCGTAAACGTCGCCAGCAAGGCACTCGAGAGCACTGCACCCGACGGGTACAACATCCTCGTCGTCGACGACGGCTCCCCCGACGGCACCGGCCAGCTGGCAGATCGCCTGTCAGGCGAACACGACTGGATGCACGTGCTGCACCGCACCGAGAAGAACGGCATTGGGCCGGCGTACCTCGCTGGGTTCCGCCACGCGCTCGACCAAGGCGCCGGCTATGTGATGGAGATGGACTCCGACTTCTCCCACGACCCTGCTGACCTCGCACGACTACTGCAGGCTGTCTACGACGGCGCTGACCTCGCCCTCGGCTCGCGCTATGTGCCCGGTGGCGGCGTTGTCGACTGGGGACTGCTTAGGCGCTTCATCAGCGAGGGCGGCTCCACATACGCGCGCCTCGTGCTCGGCCTGCACGTGCGCGATCTCACCGGCGGCTTCAAGTGCTTTCGCCGTGAGGTGCTCGAGGCGATCCACTTCGACGGCGTTCGCTCCCAGGGCTACGCCTTCCAGGTGGAGCTCACCTACCGCGCCGTCCAGGCGGGCTTTCGTGTCGTCGAGGTGCCGATCGTGTTTCGCGACCGCCAACAGGGCACGAGCAAGATGTCCTGGCGGATCGCAGCTGAGGCGATGTGGCTGGTGCCGCTGCTTCGCTTCAGGTAGCAAGCCCTCTCAGCCGATGAATCGGGGATGGACGCCTCAGCGTACGCGTTCGCCCACGGCATGCGCCAGACCCGCGCCACCTTGCGCGCCTGGCAGCGCACCCCGTTTGCCGTAGTCGGCCGCTGGCTCGCCGGCTCGCTCCTCGCCGCCGTGTGCTTGCTCACGGCGGTGCTACTGATCGCCTGGCTCGACCGCGGCTACCAGCAGGTTCTCACGCTGCGCTCGCCGTTCGCGGTGGGCGATGTGGGGGAAGTGCTGCGCATCGTGTGGAGCAACCTGCTCGTGCTTGCGCTGCACGCGATGGCGTGCATGGCCGGCTTCATCGCCGGCAGCTCGCTGCCGCTACAGGCGAGCCAGAAGAGCGGCATCTCGCGCTGGGTGCACGAACATGGCGCGCGTCTGGCAATCGCGTTCGTGATCGGTGCCACCGTCTTCTCGCTGAGCCTGCAGGCATACGTCATCGGTCACACGCTTGCCGGCGTATCCCACTTCCTCGGCGTCTCGCCTGCGCTCTTGCTGTTGGGCGTACTTCCCCATGCCGTCCTCGAGCTGACTGCCCTGTTCCTCCCGCTGGCCGCCTGGATCATCGCCAGCCGCAAAGGCGAGTGGGATCAGCTGCTGGCCGCCACCTTCGTCACCGTCGCCATCGCCGTGCCAATGGTCGTCCTGGCAGCGCTCATCGAGGTGTATGTCTCGCCGCATCTGTTCACCACGCTCACGCACATTCACCCGCCGATCGTGCGCTACTCCGAAGGCTGGCTGGTTACGGTCGGCTGACTGTTCTGCTCACCGCCAGCTGGCGGATCGTCCGGGGCATCGGACCCCGTCTCGGTGCGTAGCAGCCAGGCCAGGAACAACCCCGCGGCCACCACCACCACGCCGATGATCGCCGGCCCGCTGGCTGAGGCGAGCGGAAGCATGACGCACACGATATCCGGCGTGCGCACAAAGCCGGCGACCCTTCCTTCATTTTGTATAGTGAGGGGTAAGCGACCAAGGAGACCGACATGGCAGGCACCCTCACCCAGATCACCGACAACAACTTCGACGCCGAGGTGCTCGAGGCCGATGGCCCCGTGCTCGTCGACTTCTGGGCGCCCTGGTGCGGTCCCTGCCGCGTCGTCGCCCCCGTGCTCGAGGAGATCGCCTCAGAGCGCCCCGACCTACGGATCGTCAAGCTCGACATCGACGAGAACCCGCAGACCGCCGCCCGCTTCCAGGTGCTCTCGATCCCGACCATGATCCTCTTCAAGGCCGGGCAGCCCGTCAAGACGGTTGTTGGGGCCTACCCCAAGAAGAAGCTTGAGGCGGAGCTGGAGCCAGCACTTACAGCTGCGTAGCGCGTCGTAGAG
This sequence comes from Solirubrobacteraceae bacterium, assembly GCA_050015915.1. Lineage (GTDB taxonomy): Bacteria > Actinomycetota > Thermoleophilia > Solirubrobacterales > Solirubrobacteraceae > Palsa-744. The sequence continues at coordinate 29,374 of JBEKAM010000014.1, read as the reverse complement.
CGATCGTTAGCGGTACGCCGTCGATCTCCGTCTGCTCCGTGTAGTCCATCGAGTTGGCTTGGGTGGCCGCCTCACCTGGGCTCAGCTCGACCGCCAGCGTCTCGCCGGCGAGGTAGTCGCGGTGGGCTTCGGCGGCCTCCATCAGCGTCGGGTCGCCGGTGAGCGCCAGCTCGATGCGGTCCTCCACCTGTAGGCCCGCGCTCTTGCGCGCGCTCTGCACCGCGTGCACGATCTCCCGGGCGCGGCCGTCGCGGCGGAGGTCCTCGTCGATCGTCAGGTCCAGCGCCACTGCGTGCGCGCCCTCGCGCTCCACGCTGTAGCCATCCGGTGCGCGCATGCTCATCAGCAGGTCCTCAGCCGTGAGCGTGTGCTCGCGGTCACCCACCGAGATGCCAACCTGGCCGCCGTCTCGCAGCGTTGCCGCCACGTGTGCGGGGTCGAGCGCCGCGATCGCCTCTGCCACCAGCGGCATCTCCTTGCCAAACAGCGGGCCCAGCGTGCGGTAGTTCGGCTTGATCTCATAGCTACCCAGCTCGTCCGCAGCCGCCACGAAGCGCACCGCCCGCACGTTCAGCTCCTCACGCACGATGTCCGTCAGGCGTTCGATCGCTTCCCGCTCGCGGCCGTCCGCCACCACTACCGCCTCGCCCAGTGGCTGGCGTACCTTGATCTTCGCCTGGCCGCGCGCGCCCAGACCGAGGCGCACCGTCTCCCGCGCAAGCGCCATCGCCCGCTCGAGCTCCTCGTCCCGAGGGCCCAGCTCCGCGCCCGTCGGGAAGTCGCACAGGTGCACGCTCGCAAGCTCGCCGTCCAGGTTGTCGTAGATCTCATCCGCGATGAACGGGCAAAACGGCGCCAGCAGCCTCGACACCGTCAAGAGGCACGTGCGGAGGGTCTCAAATGCCGAGGTATCGCCATCCCAGAAGCGCCTGCGTGAGCGGCGCACGTACCAGTTCGACAGCTCGTCAACCAGGCCCGCGATCGCCCTGCCCGCCGTCGTCGCGTCGTACGCGTCCAAGCGCTCCGTCACAAGCGCCGCCGTCGCCGCAGTGCGCGACAGTGCCCAGCGGTCGAGATCCGCGTCCGCCTCGCTGCTCGAGCTGGATCTCCCCGCTTGTGATGTCGTGCCGGGGTCGCTCGCTGTCGCGTCGCTCAGCTCGCCCGCCGACGCTTGCGCATACAGCACATAGAAGTAGTACGTAGACCACAGCTGCTTCAGGAACAGGCGCACGCCTTCGCCGATCGTCTCCGCCGAGAAGCGATAGCCATCCCACGGCTGCTTGGACGTGAAGAAGTACCAGCGGAACGCATCCGCGCCGTAGCTGTCCAGCACCTGCCACGGCTCCACCGTGTTGCCTTTCGACTTCGACATCTTCTGGCCGTCCTCATCCAGGATCAGACCCAGGCAAACCACGTTCTTGTATGGACTCATCGCCCCCGCCCCGGAATCACCGTTCGCGTCCGCGCCCACGCCCGTAAGCGTCGCCACCGCCAGCAGCGAGTAGAACCAGCCGCGCGTCTGGTCCTGCGCCTCGCAGATGAAGTCCGCCGGGAAGCTCTGCTCAAAGATCTCTTGGTGCTCGAACGGGAAGTGGTGCTGGGCGAACGGCATCGCGCCCGAGTCGAACCACACGTCGATCACCTCAGGCACCCGTTTCATCCGCTCGCCGCACTCGCCGCCGCCATCTGCAGTGTGGGGGCACGGGAACGACAGGTCATCCACATACGGGCGGTGGTGATCGTCCAGCTGCTCGCCCGAGCGCTCCTCCAGCTCCGCGAATGAGCCAACCACGTGCACGTGCCCGCTCGCGCAACGCCACGCCGGTAGCGGCGTGCCCCAGTAGCGCTCGCGCGAAAGCGCCCAGTCGACGTTGTTCTTCAGCCAGTCGCCAAAGCGCCCATGCTTTACGTGCGGCGGATGCCAGTTCACCGTCTCGTTCGCAGCCAGCAGCCGATCGCGCAGCTTCGATGTCGCGATGTACCACGACGGTTTCGCGTAATACAGCAGCGGCGTGCCGCATCGCCAGCAATGAGGGTAGGAGTGCTCATAGTCCTGCACCCGCAGCAGCAGGCCACGCGCCTGGATGTCCTCGATCAGCTCCTTCGTCAGCTCCTGGTCCTTCACGAAGCGGCCCTCATACGAGTTGCCGTTGCGGTCGTGCGTGCGCGCGTCATACGTGCCGTCAGGCTTCACCGGGTTGTACAGCGTGTCCGCCCGCGTCGGGTCGAACGGGACCAGGGGAGATGCCCCCGCCACGCGGTAATCGTCCTCGCCAAACGCCGGCGCCAGGTGCACGATCCCCGTGCCGTCCTCCGTCGTCACGAACTCGTCCGTCAGGATCGGAAGGGGGCCCGGCTCGCGGTCCGGCGCCGCGAAGATCGGTCCCCGATAGGAGCCATATCGCGCCACAAGCTCATCCCCAGTGAAGCGATCTTCCACCACTGCGCTCTCGCCCAACACAGCCTCAAGGCGCGCCTCGGCTACTACAAATAGATCACCGTCAACACGCGCCTTCACGTACATGGCCGTCGGCGACACCGCCACCGCCACGTTTCCCGGCAGCGTCCACGGTGTCGTCGTCCACACCAGCAGCTGCTCCTCGCCGTCGGCCACCGGGAGCTTCAGGAACACGCTCGGGTCGACCACATCCCTGTAGCCCTGCGCCACCTCGTGCGAGGACAGCGTCGTCTCACACCGCGGGCAGTACGGCACCACCTTGCGGCCCTCATACAACAGTCCCCGCGCATCTATCTGCGCCAGGGCCCACCACACCGACTCGATGTACGTCTCATCCAGCGTCCTGTACGCGTTCTCCAGGTCGATCCAGAAGCCGATCCGCTCCGTCAGCCGGTCCCACTCCTCCAGGAACGTAAACACCGACTCGCGGCACTTCGCGTTGAACCTCGCAATGCCGTACTCCTCGATCTCCGACTTGTGGTGGATGCCCAGCTGCTGTTCCACCGCGATCTCCACCGGCAGCCCGTGGCAGTCCCAGCCGCCCTTGCGCGCTACCCGATAGCCCCGCATCGTCTGAAAGCGGGGGTAGATGTCCTTGAACACGCGGGAGAGCACGTGATGGGAGCCCGGCGGGCCGTTCGCCGTCGGCGGGCCCTCGTAGAAGACCCACTGCTTCGCTCCCTCCCGCTGACGCAGCGACTGGGCGAACACGTCGCGCTCGCGCCAGCGCTCCAGGACATCCAGCTCCAGTCCGGGGAGATCCTGCTGGGGATCGACTTGGCGGGCGGGGATCAGCGGATGTCGGGCAGGGGCCGTCATGCGCGCCCATTCTGGCAGGCCCGTCCTCACCGGCTCCTTTCAGCGGTCTCTCGCCGGCTGCCCGCTCTCACCTCCGGTTTGGTCGCTCCAGTCGGTCGCGAGGAGCCATCGCCGCGCCTGTGCCCGCCTATGGCGCACGAAGGCCGCAGCAGGTCGGAGACATTCGGTCCCAATAAACGGACTAAAGCTGTTATTTGGCCCGTTTTCGGTTAGCTTCGACGAGTTCGTGGATGCCAGCTGAATGCGGGACTTGCTTATCGACACGGAGGACCGGTGACCCTTCTTCGCGGCTTGTCAAATGCGCCGTCCGCCTTGCGCGAGATAGCGCTGGATCGGGTCACCATGGCTTTGTGTGCCGTGTTCGTGCTTGCGGCTGCGTTCTACCTGTGGACCACAGGCACAACGGTCCCCCTGTCTCTTCATGGAGGAGAGGCGGATCCCTACAACCAGCTGGCCGATGCGTTTCTTCACCTGCGCCTCTCTGTCGGCCGGCCCCCCGCTGGCCTGCTCGCGCTACGAGATCCTTACAACCCCGAAAGGAACGTCGCCTTCCAAGGCCTCACGTCGGTCCTCAACCTCGGCATTCACGATTTCTCACTGTTTCACCGCAAGCTGTTCCTCACCTGGGGCCCGGCACCCGCCGTCGTGCTGCTGGTGCCAATGCACCTGCTTGGCTTCGCACCCACCGCCAGCCTCACCGTCTCGATCTTTGCCATAGCCGGACTCGGCTTTGCCCTCGCGACACTCAGGGCGATCCTGCGCCAGATCGGTGAGGTCCCGCTGTGGATGTGCGTGCTAGCGGCACTCACCCTGGCACTGGCCTCGACCGTGCCATTCGTGCTTCGTCGCCCGGCCATCTACGAGGAGGAGATCTGCGGTGGCTACTGCTTTGTCATGGCCGCCATCTGGCTCGCGATGTCCGCGCTGGCCAGGCGGCAGGCGTCGCTGCGGCGGCTCGCGCTGATGAGCCTGTGCTTCGGTCTGGCCATCGGATCCCGGCCCACGCTCGCTTTCACCGCGGTGCTGCTCGTGCTCGTCTTCCTCTCGCTGCGCAAGGTCCGGCCTCGCCGCGGCCTGCTGATCTCGCTGGCGGCGCCACTCGGCACGTGTGCCCTGTTGCTGCTCGCTTATAACCAGGTGCGCTTCGGCAGCCCACTGGAAAACGGCACCCACTACCAGCTCGCCGGCGTCAACCAATATGCCGCGCATTTCGAGCGGCTCAGCTATGTGCCACCCGGGCTCTGGTTCTACTGGGCGTCCCCGCCCCGAGGTGCCGTGGTATTCCCGTTCATCTTCCTCACGCCGCCGCCGCTCTCATATCCCGGAAGCCTGCCGGGGCTATATCCGGGGGCGATCGAACAGACCGGTGGGCTGCTGCCAATGGCGCCGATCGTCGTATTCCTCGTCGCCCTGCCGTGGATCTGGCGCCGTCGCCCGACCTCGCTTGAATGGCTCGCCGCGCCGCTGTTGGCGTTGGCCGCAGCCGGTATGGCCGGGGTTCTCTTCCTCTCCTATGTGTTCTTCTCCACCACCGAGCGCTACGAGGTCGACTTTACAACGCTCTTCCTGATCGGTGCTCTGGCCGCGTGGCTCGCCGTAGCGCAGGACGCCAGTGGCTGGTCTCGGCGCATGGTGCGGGCTGGGGGAGGCCTGCTGGCTGTGTGGAGCTGTGTCGGCGGCCTGGCGATCAGCTTCACCGGCTACTACAACCTGCTTGCCCTCGACCACCCGGGAACCTGGCAGCTGCTGCAGGAAATCGGCTCGCCCCTGTCGAGAGCGATCGTGGCGGTGGAGGGGCACCCGGTGCTTGCGGAAGTCGCCGCCAAGCATCTGCCGCTGCTCGAGGTGGGCGAACCGGAGAGCCTCACCATAATCTCGCCAGACGCTCGTGAGGCGGAGCTACTGGCGAGCGTACGCACGATGAAGCTCGTGAAAACGGCGCCCGAACCCGCTTCCTATCCAGCCGTGATGGCGGTGCGAGGCCCGGGAGGCACGAGCTCGATCTACCACGTGAGCTCCGGCGGTGAACCCGTGCAGATCCCCGTGAGCCTCCGCCCCGGCTCGAATCATCTCACCCTGACCCCGCTCGCGGTCGAGGGCGGCGGTAACAAGGTCACAGTTCCAGCTTCCGAGCAGCTGCTGCTCGTCAAGCACCTGTCACTCCAAAGCGGCAACTGAAAGGCCTTGCTCGCTGTGGGCGTCAGATCTGGATCTGCGGCGCCGGATCACGCCGGCGAGGAACGACACTATCCCCCATGCGCCGAGTGCCGCTCCGGCGGCCAACGGTCCGTAGGTAGGGTATGCATAGCGCGCGTCGTACCCGTTCCCGGCTACCGCAAGGACAATCGAGAAGAGTGCCGTGAGCGTGAACACGATCGCCGCCCACCGTATGCGAGCGGTGAGAAAGAATGGCCCCACAATCGCGGCCACCAGTAGTAGCACGAGAAACGGCCCTTCGATCTGAGTATCGGCGTAATATGTCGACAGTGCATGAGCTTCGCTGGTTCGCAGGTAGGTGCGACTGTGTGGATAGAGAACATCTGCTGCTACCTGAACTACCTTCGCGCGGGCTTCTTCCAGCAATGCTTCGCGCAGATCCTGCGGTGTATATCCTTCCCCGCCCCGCGGAAACACATAACGACCGAGACCGTCCACGATCGCCTTCGCATATCCCACGGGCTCGTGCTCGATTGCCGCGATACTGAATTCTTGGAGCAGCGCGTTTGCGTATAGCGGAGCATAGGTGGGGGTGCCGAAGCGCTTCGCCGCCGGCGCGTTCGCCCCGTCTTGGTAGTACGCCTGCGACTTGCGGTGTCCCACTGGTTCAGTGGGACACAGAAAGGCGGTGCCACTCGGCGGCTTGAACGCGGAGCAGTCGACAAATGTCGCTACACGTCCATACAAGTCCCATGCACTCTGACGCTCATAGCCAAGATATCCGGTGAAGTAGTCCTGGGATCCAACATAGAACGCGATCAGGCCCACCACCGCGATCGCCACGGTGAAAGCGTTGATCACCCTGCGACGCATCCCACCCGGAGCAGCGCACAGCAGCACGATTGGTATGAGGATGGCGCTCGATATCGCCACCGTCCGATCCCAGAACGCGAGCCCGATCGCTATCCCCGCAAGTAGGGACCACCGAAGGCGATCGTCGTACAGTGCCCTGATGGCCGCATAGACGGCCACGGCCTGCAGGAAGGCAAACAGCGAGTCTCCCATTATCGAGTGCTCCAGAAAGATCCCTGTGCCGCCAAAGAACACAACCGCGGCAGGCAGCAGCCCAAGCCAGGGCGGAGCGCCTGTCCGGCGTAGGGCCCTGTAGAGCAGCAGGCCAGTCGCTATGCCCAGCACATGCTGGACGCCAATCGTAAACAGCAAATTACTGCTGAGATGGTGTACAAGCCGCAGGAAGAACGGATAGCCGGCTGGGCGCTGGGCTTCCAGGAAGATGTCGAAGTCAGCTGCCAGCAGATACAGGCCCGCATCCGGGAACCCCACGAACGCCGTCGGGTAGCCGATCATGAACCACGCCCGCACGCCGATGGCGCCAACGGTAAGAGCCACAATCCCCGCTAGCGCCACTTTCTCACCGCGAGCTAGCCGGCGCCACCGTAGCGTCGGATCCATACTAGGTGTGAGCCCCCCAGCGCTGGAGCGAGCGCCGCGACGCGATCGCGGCCGCGTGCAGCACCAGCGTGGAGCTGAACAGCGAGAAGCCGATGCCGATCAGCATCAGCCCTATCACTCCAAGCCGATCCTGTGTAGCAGCGTGCAGCGTCAGCTGCTCGTGATGGGAAATGTAATACACGACGAGAGGCACGGTGCAGGCCAATCCGCCGAGGCCGATCGCTGCCGCCGTCAGCACGCTGCGCGTATAGGAGAAGACCGTCAGCCACCGCCGCGTCGCGCGCCCGCGGTAGTCGAAGAACACCTGTGCGATGCAGCCGAGGAGAAACGCCTGTAGTCCGGCAATGGTAAGGGTCGTGCCGAACAGCATCCAGTACAGCGCAAACCTGATCGGGCCGATCGTGATCGGGCCCAGGCTGAGTGGGAGGGAGATCACCAAGCCGAGGAGCAAGATCGCCAGCCCAGGTCTGAGAAGAAAGAAGTCCGGTCCATAGATGAGCATCGCGCGCATGTTGATCCACGCGGCCTGCCACGGCGAGGACCAGCCCACCCGCTTGTGGTGGCTGACCCGGCCCGTCCGGTCCTTCAACAAAGGCACCGGCACCTCAGTGGTGGGCCGTCCCATGTGGACTGCCTTGGCCATCATCTCGGTCGTGTAATCCCACGAATCGGACGCGAGATCCATCGCCACGAGCTCGTCCCGTGTCATCCCTCGCATACCGCAGTGCATGTCGCTGAAGTGAGTCGAGTACAGACGGTTGAGAATCCAGGTCGTCACCGGGGTACCAAAGTAGCGATGCAGCGCAGGCATCGCCCCCGGCTCGATCGAGCCTTTCCAGCGCGAGCCCATTACGAACTTGTAGCCGTCATGGAAGCTATCGACGAACGGCTTGAGGTGCCTGAAGTCGTAAGTGCAATCCGCGTCACCCATCAGGATATAGCGGCCTCGTGCGTAGAGAATCGCTTCGCGATAGGCGACACCGATGCCGCGCACAGGGACGCGCAACACGCGCGCTCCTGCCTCCAACGCGCGCTCCGCCGTCGCATCCGTAGAGCTGTCCGCAATCAGGATCTCGCCGCTTATGCCCGCCTCCGCCAGGCCTTCGTGGCACCAGTGCACAAATTCACTGACAGTCAGTTGCTCGTTGAGGGTGGGGATCACGATCGACAGCTCAGGGCTCTCGACGTCGTGCTCCGGTGTGAGCAGCTGGACTCCATCGTCGAGGATCGGCATCGCGCCCATCTCAGCTCACCTGAAGCTGTCGTCCAAGTAAGGCAGCCCGGCGGCGCGTGGAGGGACGGACAGCTGCTCGAGGATCACACTCCGGCCCCCACTGGGTCTCAGTACGATGCTAGATAACCCACTCACAAGGCGAAGCCTATCAGCAGCTGGATACCAGTTAATGACAAGCTGAAGCCAATCGAGTCGCGATACCCAGTGGTCGCTCTGCTGACCGTAGCCAAGTGCCATGATCCTGCGCCCAGGCGCTCAGAGACTGGCCCCGGCTCGCCCATCGGGCCGGTGCGTGCACTTCGATGAAGGTGTCTCTCTCTGTTCGCGGCGACGGGCGTTAGCCAACGCGCTGGCGAAGAACGACCAAATGCCCCATGCGCCCAGTGCGGCCCCGGCGGCGAGCGGCCCGAAGGTGGGGTACGCAAAGCGTGCGTCGTAGCCGTTGCCGGCAACCGCAAAGGTGATGGAGCAGAGCGCCGTGAGCGTAAAGAAGATGGCTGCCCACCGCACGCGAGAGGCCAGGAACAAGGGGCCGACGATCGCTGCCAGCAATAGCAGGACGAGCAGCGGGCCTTCGACGCGGGTATCGCTCTCATATGTCGCCAGGGCCCGAGCCTGGCTGGTGGGGAGGTAGGTTGGGCTGTGCGGATAGAGGGCGGAGGCCTGCGGCTGAACTTCGCGTGAGCGGCCTGCTTGGAACGACGATTCGGCCAGGCCCGCCGGCGTAGACCCTTCTCCGGCCCGCGGGAAGACATAACGGCCCAGTCCGCGCGCGATCGCCGCGGCATACGCCACAGGCTCATGCTCGATTGCCGCGATGCTGAACTTCTGGAGCAGCGCGTTTGCGGAGATGGGGGCGCCGGAGGGAGGGCCGAAGCGCTCGACCGCGGGCGCGGTTTCCCCATATTGATAATAGTCCTGGGACTGGCGGTGGTTGACGGGTTCCGGCGGGCACAGAAAATCGGTGCCGTGTGGTGGTGTGAAGTTGGAGCAGTCGACGAAGGTGGCCACGCGCCCGTACAGGTTCCAGGCACTCTGACGCTCATAGCCCAGGTAGCCGGTGAAGTAGTACTGAGCTCCCACATAGAAGCCGATCAGCACCATCGCGGTGAGTGACACCGTGAGGGCGTTGAGCAGCCTGCGGCGGATGCCGCCCGGGGCGGCGCACAGCAGCACGAGCGGGATGAGGATGGCGCTCGACAGCGCCACCGTCCTATCCCAGAACGCAATTCCGGTCGCGATCCCCGCGAGCAGCGGCCAGCGCACGCGGTCGTCATACAGCGCACGGATCACCGCGTACACCCCCACAGCCTGCAGGAAGGCGAAGAGCGAGTCGCCCAGTAGAGAGTGCTCGAGAAACAGTCCCGTGCCGCCGAAGAACACGACCGCGGCGGGGAGGAGGCCGAGCCAGGCAGGGGCCGTGGTGCGCCGCAGGGCCATGTAGAGCAGCAGCCCGGTAGCTATGCCCAGCGCGTGCTGGACACCAATCGTGAACAGCAAGCTGTTGCTGAGATGGTGCACGAGTCTCAGGAAGAACGGATAGCCGGCGGGGCGCTGCGCGTCGCGGAAGATGTTGTTGGCGGCCGCCAGCAGGTACAGGCCGGAGTCCGAGAATCCGACGAAAGCCGTGGGGTAGCCGACCATGAACCATGTCCGCACCCCGACAGCCCCAGCGGTGAGGGACACGATTCCCGCCAGCGCCAGCTTGTCGTCACGAGCGAGCGCCAGCCACCGTAGCTTCAGACCTTGCGCTGAGGCGTGTCTCATTGCTCGCAAATTCACCGATGCTCTCACCCCGGGGAATCTCGGCAAGGGGTGCAAGCGACTATCGATGAAGGCACCGGCAAAGTCAAGACTGGCGTGTGGCCCGAGCAGCCGATCATCTCCTGGCACCGGGACGCGACCTGAGATCGCGTGCGTCAGTCAGCCTTTTGCAGTCAGGATCGAAGGCGACTGGTCGGAGACAAAACCGGGGGGATTGCCTGCCCGGGAAGTAACTGTGAGATCAGAGACATCCGTGCCGATCTCACGGCAGGACTGGCTCGGGCTTGCCATGCGCCTGGGAGTGAAGCGGCGGATGGGTTTTCATGGCGATTGCTGGCGATTGCTCCCTACCTGTTGCAGCTGAGCGTCCCAGCACGCCGCACGCGCCACATCGTCAAGAGATCTGGTGCAATCGCGCAAGAAGCGTTCTGTAACGTGGTCGCGATGGAAGACGCCTGCGCGTTAGCCAACTTATGCATGCCCCGAACCGCCGTGAGCTGCGCAGCGCGCGATGCTGATCATGGACGGCAAAAAGCTGGCGCTCGGAGCCCCTGGCCCCAGCCTCTCGAGCACCCTGGGTATAGCCCGTGAGCACCATCGAGCGCACAGCCAGCCCGGTGCAACAGGCGCCCGATGTGACGGGAGCGAGCGCGCGCCTGGTGAAAAGCTCGGCCAGGCGCTTGCTCAGCATCGTCGTTCCCGCATATAACGAGCAGGACAACGTCAGGCGCATGTACGGACGCCTCTGCAGCGTCCTGGATGAGCTCGACCTGGACTGGGAGCTGATCTTCAGCGTCGATCCGTGCACCGATCGCACGGAGGAGCTGATCCTCGAGCTATGTGAGCAGGATCCACGTGTGAAGATGCTGCGCTTCTCGAGGCGCTTCGGCCAGCCGATGGCCACCATCGCGGGACTAGAGGCCGCGAGCGGCGACGGTGTGGTGGTCGTCGACTGCGATCTCCAGGACCCTCCCGAGCTGATCCCCGAGATGATCGAGCGCTGGCGCGAGGGCTACGACGTCGTGTACGCCCAGCGGCGAACCAGGGCGGGGGAGACGCTCCCAAAGCGGGTCGTCTCCCATGTCGGATATCGTGTGATCAGGCGCATCGCCGATGTCGATATCCCCCCCAACACGGGCGATTTCCGGCTGATGAGTCGCCGAGTCGTCGACAACGTGGTGTCCTTGAAGGAGGGCCACGGGTTCCTGCGCGGCCTGGTCGGGCTCGTCGGATTTCGTCAGGTCAGCGTGCTCTACGATCGCGATCCCCGGGCCGCCGGCAAGACCAAGTACAACCGCTTCCTCGGGTCGCTGCTGATCGGCCTGAATGGCATCGTCGGATTCTCCCGCTATCCGCTGCAGCTCATCTCCCTTACCGGCCTGGTGCTGTCAGGGCTGGCCTTCACACTGGCCATCGTCTACCTGGGCCTCAAGCTAGGCGGCGCCTCCTTCCCCGTCGGAAACCCGACGATCGTGATCGTCATGTCGTTGTTCAGCGGGATCCAGCTGCTCTCACTCGGGGTGATCGGCGAGTACGTCGGACGGATCTATGACGAATCGCGCAATCGACCGAAGTACATCATCGAGTCTCGCCACGGGTGGGACACACAGGCGTGAGCGCAGTTACCGCGAGCAGCAGATTGCAACTCGCGCGGGCGTTCCTGCGCGACATCCGCTCGCCCGAGTGGGGTCTCGCCGGCCAGGGTGTGCGCTTCGCCATCGCCGGCATCGCCGTGGCACTCCTATATGTGGCGGTCACCACCCTGCTTCACGATGCGTTCTCCGTGCCCTTCCAGATCGCCTTGGCGACGGGCTTCGTCGTCAGCGTCGCCCTCCACTTCACCCTCCAGCGTCTGTTCGTCTGGAGACACCACGAGCGGTTCGCCCTGGCGGTACACCATCAGGCGGCCCGGTACCTGTGCGTGTGTAGCAGCCAGTACGCTGTTACCGCCCTCTCGACTTCACAGCTGCCGGGCCTGCTGGATCTCCCGGTGGAGGTCGTATACCTGATGACGATGCTCACCGTCGCGGGCATCAACTTCATCGTGTTTCGCGGCCGAATCTTTCACACCGACGGAGGACCCAGCCGCGAGGCGATGTCGTAAGGGTAGATGTACATACGCATCGATTCGAACGCGTAAGCCGCCAGTGGCTTGCCCAGGCCTTCCGGCAACGCGCTGAGATCCACCCCATTGTTTTCTATCAGCAGGAAAGTGTGGCGCTGCCGCGGCCGATACCACGATGGAACGATGTCCTCAAAGCCGGGGCAGACGCTTGCGCCACCTGGATTTTCACATGCGATCACCGGTCTGACAACCACGCGTTCGTGGGTCTCCCAGGTCAGTGCCGAGGCGTCCACCCAGGTGCTATATCCGTACTCGAGGTGGTATGCCCTGGCGATCTTCGTCACGTCCGCGGAGCTACGCTCCAGGTATGCGGCCAGACCGATGTAGTCGTTTGTCAGCCCGACCAGGCTCGCAGTGAAGAAGATCGACGCGCCCGCCGCGATCAGCAAGCGCGTCGCGATCCCGGTGGACAGCAGCAACGGGACCACCGCGGCCACGGAGAAGATCACCGTTCCGTAATACGATTCGTGGGTCGTCGTGGGGCCTTCGCCGGCGATCCAGTAGGCGCCGCAGATGGTCGCAGCGGAGATCGTCCAGTAGCTGACGTGAAGCGAGCGGGCCAGCTCTGCCGGTGTGCGCTCGCGACGCTCGCGCGAACTCGAGAAGATCAACCTGACCGTCGCACGAGTGCCGAGGACGAGCAGCGCGATTACCGCCGCTGACATCACCACATCGCTGGCGATGCCGAGCTCGGTGTGCAACGTGCCTGGCCTTTCGGTGCCGAGATAGCCGTTGAACAGCATCTTCAGGCCCTTGAACAAGAGCTCCGCTCGGCGTGGGAGTTCCGCGAGCGGAGCAATCTTGAACGGCGTCGGCAGCGTATAGAAGCCGAGAGACCTCATTGTGTGCGATGTAAGCAGGGTGCTCGGAGCCGCCACCACAGCGGTCGTGAGTGCCGAAAGCGACACGCGTCTCGCGAGCCGGTCACTCCGCACGCCAGCCACAACCGCCGTGATGGCTAGTGGAATCGCAGCGGTGGCTGCTACCAGTAGATCCGACGATATGCACACTCCAATCACGACCCCAAGCAGGGGGGGAACGGCCAAGGTGGTGAGGCGCCGTCGCCCCTCTCCGCGCGTGAGCCAGATGAGGTATGCCCCGAGCAGAGCCGTGCACGGATAAACCATGTTGTGTGCCGGCGCCATGAAGAACGCCAACGCCAGGGGCGAGGCGATGGTGCCGAGCAGCACGGCGAGCACCGCCGCGCGGCGGTTGGCCACCTGCGCTACCGACCATCCCACCGTCAGCGCGGTGCCGAGGAACAGGAGCGTTGGTGCAATCGTCCAGAGCTCGCGGTGCAACGGCAGGCTGGCCGTCAGCAGGCCGAACCACAGCGGCACCCATTGACCCGCCGAAGCCATGATCGTCTCCCCGCCCGACCCGGTTTTGGCCACTGTTTCCGCCTGCAAGTAGCCTGAGCTGTAGTCGCTTTCCCAGCCGAGTGCTGTGAGGTTGTGCGAAAGCTTGATCAGAAACACGATCACGTAGACGGCAGCGATCGCCAGCGGGATCGCCCACGCGATCATGGGCACCTTTGCACCTCGCGCGAGCGCGGCCCAACGAACGCGCGGAGCGCCCTCCGTAACGTTGCTTATGTTGTCAGTCCGGCTGAGGGCCAAGGCGCGAGGCGATGTCGTAGGGATATATGTACATGCGAACCGGCCCGAAGGTGTAGGCCGCCAGCGGTTTGCCCAGGCCACTCGGTAGGCCCCTGAGCCAGACTTCTTCACTACTGGTCAATAGAAACGTCTCACGCTGGCGAGGTATGTACCACGATGGGACGCTCGCCATGTAGAACGGGCAGATGGTTGCACCCTGCGGGTTCGGGCATTCCATTAGCGGTCGCACCTCGATGCGGTTATCGGTATTCCACGTCAAGCTGGAGGCCTGTAGATAACCCCCGTAGCCGACCGTCACGTGATCTGCCTCGGCAATCTTCAGAACCGCCGACTCGCTGTTCGTCACCCACTGGTGAGTATTCAAGTTGGCGCCCGCCAAACCCACCAGGCTGCCGGCGAACAAGACCGCTGCACCAGCCGCGATTAGCCAGCGTGAAAGCAAGCCCGTCGACAGCAGCAGCGGGATGACCGCCGCCACCGAGAAGATGACCGTGCCGTAATACGATTCATGCAGGTTCGTGCCGCCGCCTGTATCGCCAGCCAGCCAGAATGCGCCGCAAGCGACCGCGCCAGAGCTGACCCAGTAGACGATGTGGAGCGAGCGGGCCAATTGGGTGGGGCTCTGCCCGCTGCTCCTGCGCAGGCCCGACCAGGCAAACCGCGCGACGGTCAGTGCTCCAAGAACGAGCAGCGTCAGGAGCGCGAGCGACATCACGACGGTGCTGGCAAAGCCCAGCTCAGTGTGGAGCGTGCCAGGAGATTCGGGGCCGAGATAGCCGTTGAAAAGCTCCTTCAGGCCCTTGAACAGGAGCCTCGCTCGCTGCGGTAGTTCCGAAAGCGGTGCCACCTGATCCGGCGTTTCCAACGTGTGAAAGCCAAGCGAGGTCATGATCGACGTCGTGAGCTTCGCCACCGGGATCGCCACCACCACGGTGGTAAGGGCGGAAAGGGCCACTAGTCGCGAGCGTCTGTCACGTCGCAAGCCCGCGAGGATCGCCGTCAGAGACAGTGGGATCAGCACGGTCGCGGCGATGAGGAGATCCGACGACAGGCACGTACCCACCGCCACGCCAGCGAGCGGCGGCACCGCAAACGCGGCAAGTCGCCGCCGCCCCTGCCCACGCGCAAGCCAGATCAGATACGCACCTGCCAGCGCCGTGCACAGGTAGACGGTGATGTGGGCCGGCGCCATAAAGAAGGCCAGCGCCAGCGGCGAGGTTACGAAGCCCATGAGCACCGCGAGCGTGGCGGCGCGGCGGCCGGCCAGCTGCGACACCGACCACCCAACCGTTAGCGCCGTGAGCAGAAACAAGATCGTAGGCGCAGCGCCCCAGAGCTCGCGGTGCAGCGGTAGGCTCGCCGTGAGCAGGCCGAACCAAAGCCCAACCCACTGGCCGCTCGAAGCGATCACCAAGTTCCCACTCGTCCCCGTGTGAACCAGCGTTTCCGGGATAGTGAACTCTGACGCATAGTCGCTGTCCCAGGAAAGCGCCGTGATGTTGTGCGGCAGTCGTATCAGAAACAAAACTACGTAAGCGGCGGCGATCGCAAGCGGGACCAGCCAGACGAAAGTCGGGAGGTCTCGCTGGGTCCGACTCATCCGGGCGCTCACGTCCCGCCGGGCGCCAGTGCGCTCGTGGCCGAGGGTGCCACCGGAGGCGTAAGCCGGCTCCGGCGCGAGGCGCGCGTCGGCTGGGCGGCGGTCACCACTCGGTGTCATGGGGGGCGAGTCTAAACCGCGCTGCGCGCAATTCAAGAACAGTGTGGAAATCAAAGCCCAATGACCAGATTAACGGTGCGGTACTGGCGTGATTCCTGGGTGGGGCGCGCAAATAAGTTGGAGACAATCGGCCCTATATAGGGATATTTCGGCGAAGGTGACTTATGATCCGGCGAATCAACCACGAGGTGGGAGCGAGGACGGCCGCAGCATGAGTGAAATTGACCACAGTGTCACCTATATGGCTGCCGCGGCTGACTTGGCGGCGGCGATCGATCCCGGGCAGCTGGACGCCATGGCCCGCGAGCTCGCCGGCGTGCGCAAACGCCAAGGCCGGCTATTCATCCTCGGCGTCGGCGGCGGGGCCGGTCACGCGTCGCACGCGGTCAACGACTTTCGCAAGCTCTGTGCTCTGGAGAGCTATGCGCCCACGGACAATGTCTCAGAGCTCACCGCCCGCACGAACGACGACGGCTGGGAGACAACGTTCAGCGCATGGCTCGAGGTCTCACGGCTATCGGAGCGCGACGCGCTGCTCGTCTTCTCGGTCGGTGGCGGATCGCGTGAGCACAACGTGTCTGTCAACCTCGTGCGGGCGATGGAAGCCGCGCGCGCGGTTGGCGCATCGCTCTACGGCGTCGTCGGAGCACCGGGGGGCACGCTTGCCGAGCTCGCCGATGTGGCCGTTGTGATCGAGCCCCCGGCGGCACTGCGCACGCCGCTGGTCGAGTCCTTACAGGCAGTGGTCTGGCACGCGCTCGTCTCGCACCCAGAGCTGGCCGTCAAGCAGGGGCACTGGGAATCGCTCGCAACAGCCGAGCAGCCGTGAGAGCAGCGGCATTCCTCGATCGAGACGGTGTGCTCAACGAGCTCGTCCCCGACGAGGTCTCCGGCCTCTGGGAGTCACCGCTTGCCGTTGAGCAGGTGCATCTCATACCGGGGGCTGCCGCAGCCGCTCTGCATCTCATGGAAGCGGGGTACGTGTTGGTGTGCGTTTCCAATCAGCCCGCAGCAGCAAAGGGAAGAGTCTCTGTCAGGCGCCTGCTGGATGTACACAAAAGGCTAATCGAGCTGCTTGCTCTCGAAGGTGTGACTTTTGCCGCCTGGCGTTTGTGCCTGCATCACGAGGATGGGGTCGTGGCGAGTCTTTCCGAGATGTGCTTCTGTCGTAAGCCGGCCCCCGGCATGCTGCTCGACGCGGCCGGCTCGCTGGGCCTCGATCTAGCCAGCTCGTGGATGGTCGGAGACACCGATGCAGATGTCGAAGCAGGAAGAGCAGCGGGCTGCAGGACGCTGCTGATTCGCAATCCGGCCAGTGTTCACAAGCGTTTGCAGGCTGTTAGTGCCGACCTGGTAGCTGACAGTCTCGCCGACGGAGTGCGGCGACTGACATCTACACGATCAGAGACGCTCGCGAAAAGCCGATCTCGTTATCGTGGCGCTCAAGTGAGAGATCATCATGCTTGATCAAATTTCTACACGAATATTCGCAGATGGAGCGGACCTGGACGGCATCCTTGCCCTCGCCGCCAATCCACGCATCACGGGGTTCACAACCAACCCTACGCTGATGCGCAAGGTGGGTCTCACTGACTATGCACAGTTCGCTCGAGAGCTACTCGAGCGAGTCACCAAGCACCCAATCTCCTTCGAGGTATTTGCCGACGATGCTGACGAAATGAGGCGCCAAGCGCGCGCGATTGCGTCATGGGGGGACAACGTCTACGTAAAGATCCCCGTCACCGCTACCACCGGGGAGTCGATGGCACCGCTAGCGCGGCAGCTCTCCGAGGAGGGCATAAAGGTGAATGTGACGGCACTGTTCACCACCGCGCAGGTAGAGCTGATCGCCGCTGCTGTCGCCGACGGCGCACCGTCGTATATCTCAGTCTTTGCTGGACGCATAGCCGACGCCGGGGTAGATCCTGTCCCAATCATCGCACGCTCGCTGGAGATCATGGCCCAAGCTCCCCGCTCGGAACTGATCTGGGCCTCGCCGCGCGAGATTCTCAACCTCGTGCAGGCAAACGAAGTCGGTTGTCACATCATCACCATCACCCACGATCTACTCAAGAAGCTCGACGGCCTCGGTAAGAGCCTCGAGCAGTTCTCGCTGGAGACCGTTCGCATGTTCCACGACGACGCGCTCGCGGCGGGGTTCACCCTGTGAAGCGAGCCTGCATCACCGGAGGGGCTGGATTCATCGGCAGCAACCTCGCTGACCGACTGATCGCGCAAGGCGTGGAGGTGTCGATCGTCGATGACTTCAGCACCGGGCGGCGCGAGTTCCTCGAGCAGGCTGGCGCGGCTGGCATCGCGAAGCTGATCGATGGTGACGTGCTCGACATGGCGGCTGTCGAAGACGCCGTCGCGGGTTGCGACTGGGTCTTTCACCTACAGGCCAACGCCGATCTGCGTCGTGGGCTGGAGCATCCGCGGCGCGATCTCGAGCAGAACACGATCGCAACGTCGAACGTCCTCGAGGCGATGCGTGCACAAGGCGTCAAGCAGATCGTGTTCTCCTCCACCGGCTCCGTCTACGGCGAGCCCGAGGTCTTCCCCACGCCCGAGGATGCTCCATTCCCGATCCAGACCTCCCTTTACGCCGCGTCCAAGCTCGCCGGCGAGGGCCTCATCGGCGCGTACGCAGCCGGGTATGGGTTCACAGGCGTGATCTGTCGCTTCGTCTCAGTTCTCGGCGAGCGCTACACGCACGGCCACGTGTTCGACTTCTACCGCGCGCTGAAGCGCGACCCGGGGAGCCTACGAGTCCTGGGCGACGGTCGCCAGGAGAAGTCCTACATGTACGTACAGGACTGCGTCAGCGCAATCTTGCTGGCCGCCGTTCATCACGAGGCAGACCCGGGTGCACACATCTACAACCTCGGCACCGACGAAACGCTCCTCGTCGATGAGTCGATCGCGCTGATCACCAAGCATTTGGGGCTATCGCCCGAGATCGAGCACACCGGCGGGCGGCGCGGCTGGATCGGCGACAGCCCGTTGATCCGTCTGGACACAAAGCGCATACATGCGCTCGACTGGCGACCGCAGCTCACCATCGGCCAGTCCGTCATCCGCACATTGGAGTGGTTCGAGGCCAACGAGTACGCCTGGTGCGATCAGGCCATGGAGCGCGCGCTGTCATGAGCTGGGGGTGGTGGGGATGAGCGTGATCTTCTCTCGCGCGCCGCTGCGGATCTCGCTCGGCGGCGGCGGCACAGACCTGCCCTCCTACTACAGCCAGTACGGCGGCTTCCTCGTCTCCGGGGCAATAGACAAGTACGCCTACATGCTCACCCACACCACATTTCAGCGCCGCTACCGCATGAAGTACACGGAACTCGAGGAGGTCGAGGAGATCAGCCAGATCCGCCACCCGATCCTGCGCGAGACCCTGTTGCGTCACTGGTGCGGCAACCCCCTGGAGATCGCTTCCGTCGCTGATGTTCCCGCCGGAACCGGCATGGGCTCCTCGGGTGCCTACACCGTCTGCCTGCTCAAGGGCCTGGCTCGCGCGCGGCGCACCGCGATCACCCCGGGAGACCTGGCAGAGGCTGCATGCAAGATCGAGATAGACGTCCTCGGTGAGCCGGTCGGCAAGCAGGACGCCTACGTCGCCGCGCACGGCGGAATCTGCGCCTACACATTCGCGCCCGACGGCAGTGTCCAGGTCGAATCGCTCGAGCTCGAGGCGACCGCGCTCAGGCGCATGCGCGACCAACTGCTGCTGTTCTACACGGGCGAGGCACGCGCCGCCTCACACATGCTGGCCGATCAGGACAAACGCTCCAAGGAGGGTGACGAGCAGATGCTCGAGAACCTCCACCGCACCAAGGAGCTCGGTCTCCTCAGCCGCGAGCTGTTGAGGGGCGGCCGCCTCGAGGAGTACGCCGAGCTGATGCACGAGCATTGGGAACACAAGCGCCGCCGCTCGCCCGGGATGAGCGACGAGCGCATCGATGGCCTCTACGCACTCGCCCGTCGCAACGGCGTCATCGGCGGCAAGCTCGTGGGCGCGGGCGGCGGTGGCTTCCTGCTCGTCTACACCAGTCGACCCGAGGACACCAGGAGAGCGATGGCAGCGATGAGCGCGCCCGAGCTGGCGTTTGACTTCGACTTCAGCGGCGCTTATGCGAGCGAGTACGCATGAGCCGGCGGGGCCTCAGCGTGGGGATGGTCGGCTGCGGGCGCATCGGCGCAAAGCGCGCCGATGCGCTCGCCCCCAATGATGTCCTGGTCGGCTGCTGCGATCCAAACACAGCGGCTGCCGCTGAGCTCGCACGCAAGCACGGCTGCAGGGCGTGTGCAAACACGCAGGAGCTGCTCGCGATGGAGCCCGACGTCGTGGTTGTGGCCACCGTCCACGACCAGCTGGCAGCGCTCGCCGAGTTGGCGATCATGTCCGGCGCACACGTCCTCGTGGAGAAGCCAGCAGCTATCTCTACGGCGCAGATCGATCGCCTGATCGAGTGCCAGAGCGCCAGTGGATGCCTGGTCAAGGTGGGCCTGAATCATCGCTTCCATCCGGGGATCGCCCGCGCCGTCGAAGAAGTCCACTCCGGCCGCCACGGCGAGTTGATGTACCTGCGCGCTCACTATGGGCATGGCGGACGCCCGGGGTATGACCGCGAGTGGCGCGTACAACCACAGCGATCAGGCGGCGGCGAGCTGGTCGACCAGGGAATGCACCTGCTCGATCTCAGCAACTGGATTGCCGGTCCGCTGCCGCTGCACTCAGCGCTGCTGCGCACACAGTTTTGGGACGCCGAGGTGGACGACAACGCTGCCCTGCTACTCGGCGAGGCAGGCTCGCGCACCGACCCTTGGGCGATGCTCCACGTGAGCTGGACGGAGTGGAAGAACGTCTTCTCGCTGGAGATCTACTGCGTTACCGCAAAGCTGCAAGTGGATGGGCTCGTGGGCTCATACGGGCCACAGCGGCTACGGATATATCGGATGGGACCACAGCTCGGTCCGCCAGCGCTTGAGGAAATCAACTACCCCGACGTCGACCACACCTGGCGAGCCGAATGGGAGCACTTCGCCGAGGCAGTCGTCGCAGACGACGATCGGGTACTGCTCGGTGATCTGCGATCTGCCCGCGATGCCTGGGAGCAGGTGGAGGCCGCCTACGCCGCCAGCCCCTACGCCCAGATGCGCTCCGTCGAGAGCCTCAGATAGGGAACGAGAGTCTGATGCAACCCGCCCGAGTGCATCGAAACGAGCCGATCGCTGTCGTTGGCCTATGGCACCTGGGGTGCGTAACCGCCGCCTGTCTGGCCGACGCCGGCAGCCAGGTCATCGGCATCGACCCCGACCCCGCGGTCATCCACGAGCTTTTGGCCGGACATCCCCCTGTCTCCGAGCCGGGTCTCCAGTGGTTGATCGAGCGCAACGCGTCCCGCCTCGACTTCACCTGCGATCCCGGGGCCCTCGCCGGCGCACGCCGTGCATGGGTCACCTTCGACACGCCAGTCGACGACGACGACAACGCTGACGTGGAGTGGGTGCTGGCACAGGCGCAGGAGCTGCTCGCAGCGCTGCCGGAGGACTCGCTCGTCGTCGTCTCATCGCAGCTGCCAGTCGGCAGCATCGCCAGGTTGCAGACACTATGCGCCCAACAGCGGGGTGACCGCGGCCTGCGCTTCGCTTGCGTGCCCGAGAATCTGCGCCTCGGCCGCGCCCTGGAATCCTTCAAGGCACGCGACCGAATCGTGGCTGGCGTGCGCAGCGAGGGGGACCGCACAGAGCTGGCCGAGCTGCTCGCACCGTTCAGCGACCAGGTGCAATGGATGCGAGTGGAGTCAGCGGAGATGACCAAGCACGCGCTAAACGGCTTCCTCGCCACATCTGTTGCGTTCATCAACGAGATTGCCGAGATCTGCGAGTCCGTTGGTGCCGATGCCGAGGAGGTCTCCCGCGGCCTCAAGAGCGAGCAGCGCATCGGGCCGCGCGCATATCTGGGGCCGGGAGAGGCGTTCGCCGGAGGCACCCTCGCCCGCGACATCGGCTTCCTGCGCGGCTTGGCCAAGCATCGCGGGCTACCTGCCCATGTCTTCGCCGGCGTGGCTGACGGCAACACCGCACATAAGCACTGGACTCGTCGCAAGTTGCTCGAGCTGCTTGCGGACGAAGACGATGCTCTTGCCGGCCGGACCGTCGCTGTCTGGGGGCTCACCTATAAGCCCGGCACCGACACGCTGCGCCGCTCGAGCGCGATCGAGTTGTGCCGCTGGCTGGCCACGGCCGGAGCGACGATACGGGCCCATGACCCCGCGGTCAGGGCGCTGCCCGATGATCTCGCGGACAACGTCGAGCTGTGCTCAAGCCCACTGGAGGCAGCTACCGGGGCCGAAGTGCTCGTCGTGTGCACGGCCTGGCCAGACTATCTGCAGGTACCGGTCGAAGATCTCCTGTCTGTGCTTGCCCTCGCGCAGATCGTCGACCCTGCGGGCGTGCTCCGCGTTGCGCTGGCGCCCTATCCACAGGTGCGCTACGTGCGGGTCGGCACGCCACTCGAGATCCACGCGCGCAGAGCGTCCGCGACGAGCGTCGGAGCAACGCCCACAGGAGCAACCGTCAGCGGTGCTCCCATGCCCGGTAGCGAGGATCGCGAGTGACTGCTCCGCTGGCCGGTCGCACAGCGTTGATCACC
>JBEKAM010000014.1:0-7338 GCA_050015915.1 Solirubrobacteraceae bacterium | reverse complement strand
GGGACTGGAGATCGCGAGGACCTACCTGCAGGCGGGCGCGACGGGCGTCTGTATCTGCGCGCGCGATTCCATCGCACTGGAGCGAGCGCTCGACGAGCTGAATGAGCAGGCCGGGCCAGAGCAGAAGGTACTGGGGTGCGTGGCTGACGTGTCTCAACCTGAGGACGTAAGCAGGCTCGTGGAGCTCGCCTTGACCGGCTTGGGAGAGCTCACGATCCTCGTTTCCAACGCAGGTGTGTACGGCCCAAAGGGAGGACTCGCTCAAACCGACTGGTCGGAGTGGAGGAGAGCAGTCGAGATCAACCTCCTGGGGTCGGTGCTCCCAGCCCGTGAGCTGCTGGCCCACTTCACCGAACGCGGCTACGGGAAGATCGTCCAGCTCTCCGGCGGTGGCGCCACCAGTCCGCTTCCAGGGCTCAGCGCTTACGCGGCGTCCAAGGCGGCGGTCGTGCGCTTCGCTGAGACGCTGGCGGAGGAACTGCGCGAGAGCCGAGTCGACGTCAACTCGATTGCCCCGGGTCCTCTCAATACGCGAATGCTGGACGAGGTTCTGGGCGCTGGCCCCGAGGCCGTCGGCGAGGACTTCTACGAGCAGGCGCTGGAGCAGCAGCGCAGCGGTGGAGTACCGCTTCAGGAGGGAGCGAAGCTCGCGGTCTTCCTCGGCTCCTCCGCAAGCGATGGCATCACCGGCAAGCTTTTGAGTGCAATCTGGGACCCGTGGCCGGAGCTGCCCGAACGCCGGGCGGACCTCGAGTCCGATGTATACACCCTGCGTCGAGTGGTTCCCCGCGACCGGGGCCTGGACTGGGGCGGTCGCTGAGATGCACGCCGAGCCGCTGCCGCCCGTGTGCATCCTCGCAGGTGGTCTCGGCACCCGCCTCGGCGAGCTGGTGCGCGACGTACCCAAGCCATTGCTGGATGTTGCCGGGGAGCCCTTCCTGATCCACCAGCTCCGTCTTCTTGCAAACCACGGAGCGCGAGAGGCGGTTATCTGTATCGGCTACCAGGGGGACAAGATCGAGTCGCGCATCGGCAGGTCTCAGTTTGGCGTGCGCATTACCTACAGCCATGGGCGCCCCGACGGCACGCTCAATGCCATCCGGCGTGCGCTCGAGATCCTTCCCGAGCGCTTCCTGGTCCTCTACGGAGATTGCTACCTGCGCGTGGACTACCAAGCCGCCAGCCGCGCCTGGCGTGAGAGCGGCCTACCAGCACTGATGGCTGTCTACCGCAACGAAGGTCGCTGGGACACCTCGAACGTTCTCTACGGGCGGGGGCGAGTGATCGCGCACGACAAGCACTCGCCGACGCCCGAGATGCACTGGATCGACTACGGCCTCGGGGGTCTCAGCGCCAGCACACTCGCGTGCGTCGCCAGCGACGAGAGCGACCTTGCGGTGCTGTATTCCACACTGGCGCGGCGCGGAGAGCTGTGCGGCTATCTCGCGACCGAGCGCTTCTACGAGATCGGCTCGCCGTCTGCTCTGGCCGAGGCCGAGGCCTTCCTCATGGAGATACAGCAGCCGTGATGCGACGCGTGACGTCGAGCATGGGTGAGTCGGAAACGAAAAAGCGAGGTATGTGTGTGGAAAATCAGGCTTGTTGCCTGGCCGCTTACCTAATACCCGATCGCGGCGAATCTCGCTGCTAGCTTCCCGCCCGTGCTGCTACCACGTACAAGCCTGACAACCCGCACCACCTGCCGTGTGTGTGGATCTCCAGAGCTCGTGCCCGTGCTGTCGCTCGGCGAACAGTACATCGCTGGGGCGTTCGCGGAGCCGGGAGGGGAGCAGCCGGTCGCGAGACGCGTGCCGCTTGAATTGGTGCGCTGTGACATGACCAGCAACCAGGAGGGCTGCGGTCTGGTGCAGCTGCGCCACACCGTTCCCGGATCGATCCTGTATCGCTCCTACTGGTATCGCAGCGGTGTCAACCAGACGATGACACGAAACCTGCACAGCATCGCCGAACAGGCTGAGGCGCTCGTCGGTGGACTGCACCCCGGTGACCTCGTCGTCGACATCGGCTGTAACGACGGCACTCTGCTCGACGGATACCGCGCATCGAACCTCAAGTACATGGGCTTCGACCCCTCCGACGTGGGTCGCTACGCCGTCGAGAAGGGCTATGACGTGGTGCGGGACTTCTACTCCTATGAGCACCTGCGCGAGCGTCACGCCGACCGGCGCGCACGGATCATCACGAGCATTGCCATGTTCTACGATCTCGAGTACCCGGGTGCGTTCGTCGAGGACGTGGCTCGCGCGCTGGCTGACGACGGCGTATGGGCGATGGAGCTGCATTACCTGCCCACCATGCTCGCCATGAACCAGTTCGATGCGATCGTTCACGAGCACCTCGAGTACTACTCGCTCGCCGTGATCGAGCGGCTGCTCGCCGAGGCCGGACTGCGGGTCGTCCGTGCCTCACTAAACGACATCAATGGCGGCTCCGTGCGGTTGTTCATTCGTCGCGCCTCTTCCTTCGCGCCGAAGGAAGAGGATGCCTTGGTGCTGCAAGGCCTGCGCGTGCGCGAGTTCGAGATGGCCCTCGATGCAGCTGAGCCATACGAGCGCTTCGCGGCTGCCGCGCAGCAGGTGCGCGAGAGCCTGCTCGCCACATGCCGCCGGCTGACCGAGGAGGGCAAGACGATTCACATATATGGCGCCTCCACAAAGGGCAACACAATCCTGCAGTACGCGGGCATCGACAACACGCTCGTCCCCTATGCCGCCGACCGTAACCCGGACAAGCAAGGGTCGGAAACCATCGGCACACGGATTCCCATCATTAGCGAGGAGATGTCCAGGGATCTGAAACCCGATTACTACCTGGCGCTGCCGTGGCATTTCATGGATGAGTTCCTCGAGCGTGAGAGCGAGTTCCTCGATCGTGGCGGGCAGTTCATAGTGCCGATGCCAGAGGTTCGCATCCTCTCTCGCGACAGGTCACTGGCAGTGAGCTAGGGTCCGCCCTGCGCCTTCTGCTCTCGCCCTCGCTCTGCCTGTGAGCGCACCCCTCGTGGCTGGCATGTCGTGACGCCTGTCTCCGAGCAGCCTGCCTTTGCCGCGCCCGATCTGCTTGACACAACCGATGCGGGTGGCGCCGCTATCCGCGGTGGCGCTCTGCGGATAGCGGGGTACATCGCCGGCGTCGCCGTCAGCGTTCTCTCCTCCGCGCTGCTCTTGCGCCATCTGGGCGTGGTGGCGGTGGGCCACTACGTGACAGTGCTCTCGCTGGTCGCCCTGGCCGCCCAGGTCACCGAAGCGGGCCTCGCCGCCATCGGCGTGCGCGAATTGAGCACGATTCCCGCCGCGCGCGCTCAGAGCTTCTTCCAAAGCCTCTCCGGCCTGCGCCTCGTGCTCATCCTCGTCGGGGTCATGGGCGCGTTCGTATTTGCCTGCCTCAGCGGATACTCCTCCACGCTGGTCCTCGGGACCGTCGTCGCCGGTGGCGGGATCGTGCTTGTGACCGTCCAAATCACCTATTTGCTACCGCTCATGGCGCGGCTGCAGTTGGGGTGGGTAACGGTCGTGGAACTCGTGAGACAGGTCGGCACAACGGTCGTGATCGTCGTGCTCGTGCTTGCCGGCGCGCCGCTGCTGCCATTCTGGGCCGCCACGATCCCCGCGGGCGCCGCCGCCGCTGTCCTGAGCGCGTTCTTGATCCGTCGCTCGATGCCGCTGCTGCCATCGTTTGACCGTGACGTCTGGCGCTCGCTGCTGCGCCGCACGCTTCCCTACTCGCTGGCAGCCGCCGTCGGGGTCATCTACTTCCGCCTAGCGATCCTGATCATGTCGCATGTCGCAAGCGGTCAGCAGACCGGGTATTACGCAGCATCCTTCCGCATCATCGAAGTTCTGTTCATCGTTCCCCAGCTGGTCGTGGGCTCGACGCTGCCGATCTTCGCAAGAGCCGCTCGCGATGACCGCGGGCGCCTGGACTACGCACTCGGGCGCACGTTCGATGTGTGCCTGCTCCTGGGTCTCGCCGTCGGTCTCGCGCTTGTCACCGGTGCCACGTTCATCGTCGCCGTGATCGCCGGCACGAAATTCGGTCCAGCGGCGATCGTGCTGCGGATGCAGGGAATCGCTCTCACATTCACCTTCATGGGAGCGATGTTCGCCTACGCGCTGCTCAGCCTCGGCCGCTACCGCGAGGTGCTGCTCATCAACCTGACAGTGCTGCTGCTCAGCGGCGCCTTCACCGGCGTGCTGGCCTCACGCTATGGCGCTCTTGGGGCGGCCAGCGCCACGACCGTCGTCGAGGTGCTCTACACCGCCATGCTCGCGGTCGCGGTCGTGCGCGCGGGGGCCCGGCCGCAGATCTCCCTGGCCGCTGTGCCGCGCGTCGTTCTGGCAGCGGCGCTCGGCTCATTGATGCTATTGCCCGTGGGCCTGCCGAGCGTAGCCAGGCCGCTGCTCGCACTGGCTATCTACATCGCCGCCCTGCTTGTGCTCCGTGCAGTTCCACACGAGCTCATCGAGCAGCTTCCGCGCTCACGCAGAGGCTCGCACTAGCTTCCACATCCGTCTGCGCGCCGAGGCTGCCTACGATGGGGCTGCATGAGACTGCGCCTGTACCACCACCCCGACGGTGCCCGCGTCGCCTACCGCGAGCTGGGCGCCGGGCCGCCGCTTGCGCTCGTGCACTCGGGGCTTCTCTCCCACAAGGAGTGGGAGCCTGCCGTGGAGGGGCTTGTCGATCGCTTTCGAGTGGTGCTCCCCGATCTGCCCCTTCACGGCGACTCCGAGGACCGCCCGCGCCACCCATATACGCTGGACTGGTTTGCGGAGGTGCTCAGCGGATTTGCCGCCGAGGTGCTCGGCCCACGGCCACTGCTCGCCGGCCACGGCGCCGGTGCCGAGATCCTGATGCACGCGACGGTCAGCGGGCGCGTGCGGCCGGCGCGGCTGGTGCTGATGCCCAACCGCATGCACCTCACGCCACCCCACGCATGGGTTCGCGGCGCCTGGCAGCTCACCGCCAGGGTGGCGGCCATCCCGGGCTTGGACCGGCTGCTCTCCTACGGCGCCGGAGCCCTGTTCACCCCGGAGCGAGGCATGCGTCTGTCCGCGCGCGCCAACCCAGCGGCCGCGGACCTCTTCCGCCACGCCTTCGCCGACGTGCCTGGCAACTCCAGTCTCGCTCGTTCATGGGCCAAGTGCGCGCGCAGCTGGCCCCGGGGAGCTCAGGTGCAGTTGCTCGAGCAGTATCCGCGCCTTGACATGCCCGTGTTGCTGCTGTGGGCCGACCAGGATCGCCTGCATCCGCTTGCCGCTGCCGAGGAGGCGCTGGCGAGGCTGCCCAATGCGCAGCTGCGGGTGCTCGAGAGCACCGGTTTCCTCATGGCCTACGACGATCCTGTCGGGCTCGCACGGGAGCTGGCCGCGTTCTGCGGGTAGGGGTCCCAGGCCGTCGGTGTAGTGGCGCCGTCACCGCGAAAAGCGTGGCGAGGCTGCAGGTCAGAGCGCTGAACCGGCACGCGTGCCAGGGGGCAGCGCAGCGTCGCAACCGTCAGGCCGAACGGCCGTGTCGATATATATGTTGTTTCGAGGGCGTCTATGGAGATGGTCATACGGCGTTCCGCTCGAGACGACTCACCACGCCGATACAGGCAGAACAGGAGAATCGATGCCCGATCAGCAGCTGTGGGGCGGGGAGACCGCCAAGGCAGTGGAGAACTTCCCGATCTCCGGGGAGACCGTTCCCGTCTCCGTCATCCACTGGCTGGCCCGGATCAAGGGCGCCGCCGCCATGGTCAACGGCGAGCTGGGACTGCTGTCCAAGCGCAGTGCCACCCGCATCGAGAAAGCAGCCGCGGAGATCGCCGCCGGCAAGCACGACCAGCAGTTCCCCATCGACGTCTTCCAAACCGGCTCGGGCACGTCCACCAACATGAACGCCAACGAGGTCATCGGCAAGCTCGCTGGCGATGGCGTCCATCCCAACGACCACGTCAACATGGGCCAGTCCTCCAACGACGTGTTCCCATCGGCCGTACATTTGGCCGCCCTGGACGTCGCCCAGAACGAGCTGCTGCCGGCGCTCAAACAGCTCGAGCGCTCCTTCGCGAAGAAGGCCAAGAGCTTCAACAACGTCGTCAAGGCCGGACGCACCCACCTGATGGACGCCGTTCCCGTCACTCTCGGTCAGGAGTTCGCCGGCTACGCCGCCCAGATGACGCTCGCACAGCAGCGCGTGCAATCCGCGCTCGTGCACGTCGGGCAGATACCCCTCGGCGGCACCGCCACCGGCACCGGCCTGAACACCCACCCCCGCTTCGCCGAGAAGGTCCGCGCACGCCTGAAGAGGGAATCCGGCCTCAAGCAGATCGCGCCGCCGCTCGATCCGTTCGAGGCGCAGGCCAACCGCGATGCGCTCGTGGAGCTATCCGGTGCGCTGAAGGTGATCGCTGTGTCGCTGACGAAGATCGCCAACGACCTCGCGCTGATGGGCTCCGGCCCGCGCACCGGGATCGGCGAGATATTCCTGCCCGAGCTGCAGAAGGGCTCCTCGATCATGCCCGGCAAGGTCAACCCCGTGATGCCAGAGGTCGTGCTGCAGGTCAGCGCCCAGGTGATCGGCAACGACACCGCCATTACCGTCGGCGGTATGCAGGGCCAGTTCGAGCTGAACGTTCGCATCCCGCTGATCGCGCGCAACCTGCTGCAATCACTGCGCCTGTTGTCCGCCGCCTCCCGCGCGTTCGCCGAGAAATGCGTCGACGGTATCGAGGTAAACAAGGCAGGCACCGCAGCCTCCGCCGGTGGCACCCTCGCGGTCGCCACTGCGCTCAACAGCGCTATCGGCTACGACAAGGGCGCCGCGATCGTCAAGAAGGCCACCGACAGTGGGCGGCCGCTGCGCGAGGTTGCCCTCGAGGAAGGCGTCGACGCCAAGCTGTTTGACGAAACGATCGACCTTCGCAAGATCGCACGAGGCAATCGCGCCTAGCGTCACGGTCAACAGCGGAGGAACAGAAACATAGATAGGCGCCGATTTGCCCTGAAATAGGGCATTTTTCCCATGCCCCGCGCTCGTTCGCATGCCGCTGGTAGCTTGATGCCAGGGCTATGAGTGAGCAAGCGGTCTACACGGCGGACTACTACCAGTGGCATAGGTACCCTGGCTACTGGGCCGACGTCACGCGCCACTTCCCGCCGAACGCGGAGCTCCTGGACATTGGTTGCGGTATCGGCTGGCTGGCCGAGTTTTTTCGCGATTACACCGGTATCGATGGCTCCGTGGATGCGGTCCGGATCGCGACCGAGCTCGGCAGGAATGTCATTGAGGGCAACATCGAAGAGTCACTTCCATTTGCCGATGAAAGCTTCG
>JBEKAM010000013.1:0-28391 GCA_050015915.1 Solirubrobacteraceae bacterium | reverse complement strand
CCGCTCCTACTGGCAGCTATCGCTCGGGGTCGCGGATACCGTGTTCGTGCTCGTGGTGGTGGCGGCGGGCGCGCTCGTGATGACTCACGAGACGTTGCAGAGCAGCTACGCACTGAAGGACCTCCTCCCCCGGCTGCTGATCGCGGCTATCGCAGCGAACGCGAGCCTTGCCATCTGCGGCCAGATGGTCGCCATCGCCAACGTCCTGTCTGACGCGCTGCTCGGCAACGGCGTGAACCCAGAACAGGCCGGGCACACGCTTGAGGGGTTGGTCCTCGGCGCAATCGCTAACGGCGGGATATTCCTCGTGCTGCTCGGCTTGGCGTGCGCACTACTGGCCGTCGGGCTACTCGTGCTGTATCTCGTGAGAGCGGCAGGGATCGTGTTCCTCGTCGGCGCCGCGCCGATTTGCTTGCTCGCGCACGGGCTCCCCCAGACCGAAGGGCTCGCGCGGCTTTGGTGGCGAATGATTCTCGCCGCGCTCGGGGTGCAGGTCGCCCAGGCGATGGTGCTCGCGGGCGCGGTACACGTCTTTTTCGCGTCCGGGCAGGGCAGTGTCCTTGGTATCGGAACGGGCGGCGGGCTGGTGGACCTATTGATCGTGCTGTGCCTGTTCTACGTCCTTTTGCGGATCCCGTTCTGGGCGAAGGAGCTTGCGCTCACGCCGCGCCAGCGCTCGGACACAGCCCGCTTGGCAAAGACATATGTGGCCTACCGCGTCATCCGGGGTGCGCTCGGGGGTGTGCTGTGAGCGAGCGGCGCATCCGGCTACCTGCCGACGTGGAGATAGAGGATCGTTTGGCGTGGGGGCTCACCGCCCGCCAGCTTGCGATTCTCGTCGTGACCGCGCTCGTGTGTTACGCGATCTTCGCGGCGGCGGGCTCGCTCGTGCCGATGCCCGTGGCGGTGTTCCTGGCCGCGCCCCCGGGGCTGCTCGGGGTGGCGCTCGCGCTGGGACGCCTGGATGGGCTCACGGGCGACCGGCTCGCGCTCGCGGCTGCTCGCCACGTCACGCAATCCCAGCGGCGCATCGCGGCACCCGATGGCCTGCCCGCGAAGCTGCCAGCCGCGCCTGCACAACCGGCCGTGTCGCTGCTACGGGTGCCGGTGAAGGCGATCCTCGCAAGCGGCGTCGTGGAGTTGGCCGACGGCACTCGCGCGCTGCTATTGGCGGCGAGCGGGACCAGCTGGGCGCTTCGCAGCAGCGAGGAGCAGGCCGCCTTGGCTGAGGCCTATGGCAAGTGGCTGAACAGTCTGGTCGAGCCGGCCGCGATAACCGTGCGCTCAGAACCGGTCGATCTCGCTGAGCGCGCGAGCGTGATCGAGCAGGCCGCACCGGGGCTTCCCCATCCGGCGCTGCGGCGCTGCGCGCTCACCTATGCGGAGTTTCTGTCCGGGCTCGCGGCTGAGGGTGAAGGGCTGCGTCGCAGGCAAATCGTGCTCGTGCTCAGCAGCCGCGCCCGCGAGCGTGAGGCCGCGCGAAGTGATCTCGAGCGGCGCGCTAGCGAGACGGAGAATCTGCTGCGCGGCGCCGGCGTCACGTTGCAGCCGCTCGACGGCAAGCACGCTGCCGCGCTGTTGCTCGGCGCACTCGAACCACCCGGCCCACCGGCCGGCTCCGCGCTCGACGGGGTGATCCACCGATGCTGAATGTCCCTTGCGTCAATCTGAGGACGGGCCGGTTCGCTCAAGGAGGGCAATTGCCGGCGCCCGCTGCCGTGCAGGTCGAGCGTGACTGTTTGCTCACCGGGAATGTGTGGCAGCGTAGCCTCGCTGTCGTCGGCTACCCGCGCGAGGTAACGCAGGGCTGGCTCGCGCCGTTGCTCAAGGCTGCCGGCGATCTCGATCTCACATTGCACGTCGGGCCGGTCGCACCGGCCGTTGCGGCTGACCGGCTGCGCCGCCAGCGGGCACGGCTTGAGTCCTCGCGTCGCATCGACGCTGACCGTGGCCGCCTGTCGGACCCGATGCTCGCCGCTGCCGCCGAGGACGCAGACGAGCTGGCAAGCGCACTCGCCCGAGGCGAAAGCCGCCTGTTCCGCACCGGCCTGTACCTGTCAGTCACTGCGCCCACCAGGGAGGCGCTACAGGAGCGCACGGAGCGCGTCAAGGCGCTGTGCGCTTCGATCCTTTTGCACGTCGTACCGGCAACGTTCCGTCCGCTGGATGGTTGGCTTTCGACGCTGCCGCTCGGCAGCGACAGGCTGCGGCTGCTGCGCACGTTCGATACCGAAGCGCTGGCGGCCGGGTTCCCGTTCGCTAGCGCCGACCCGCCGCTTGAGGACGGCGTTCTCTACGGCGTCACCGATAGCGGCGCCCCGGTACTTGTGGACCGCTTCGCGCGGGCGAACTTCAACAGCGTCCTTTTGGCATACAGCGGCGCTGGAAAGAGCTACGACGGCAAGCTGGAAGCGCTGCGGCTGCTCTATCGGGGCGTGCAGGTGTTCATCCTCGACCCTGAGGGCGAGTACGAGCCTTTGTGTGAGGCGGTCGGCGGTGCCTACCTCCCTTTGACCGGCGCGCGCAGCGTCGCGCTGAATCCGCTTGATCTTCCCGCGTCGAGTGAGGGATCGCGGGTGCTTGACGAGCGGATTCTGTTCCTTGCTGATCTCATCGAACTGCTGGCCGGCGGCCTCGATGGCGGCGAGCTGGCGGTGCTCGACCGTAGTGCTCGTGCCGCATATCAAGCGGCCGGGATCACGTCGGACCCGGACACGCACCGCCGGCCGGCGCCGCTGCTCGCTGACCTAGTGGGCGCGTTGGAAGCTGAGAGCGAAACCGGGAAGCGACTCGCCGAGCGCTTGTCACCGTTTGCGACGGGCTCGCACTCCTCGTTGTTTGACAGGCCAACGTCGGTGCAGCCCGACAGTCATCTTGTCTGCTTCTCCCTGCGCGGCCTGCCTGAGCGGATGCGCGCGCCCGCGTTGATGCTGACGCTCGACGCGATTTGGCGCTTGCTTGAGGGTCCATTGCGTCGTCGCGTCGTGCTGGTCGATGAGGCGTGGGACCTCATGCGCGAGACACCGAGCGCGACACGCGAGGCACCGGGCGCCCGCTTCCTATTCAGGCTCGCAAAGAAGGCGCGTAAGCGCTGGACGGGGCTAACGACGATCACCCAAGACCCCGGCGACCTACTCGACTCACCACTCGGGCAGGCCGTAGTCAACAACGCGACGCAGCACAAGCTCATGCGTCAGTCACCACAGGCGATCGACCGGGTAGCGCAAGCGTTCGCGCTCACGGCCGGGGAGCGCGCCTACCTTTTGAGCTGCCCTGTCGGCCACGGGCTGCTGCTCACCGACGAGCAGCGAATCCCGCTGAGGGTGACGGCGAGCCCCGCCGAGCACGAGCTTGTCACGAGCGACCCCGCAGAGCTAGCGCGGGCTGCGTGAAGCGCGCCGTCCTTAGCTCATGCAGCCTCGTGCTGCTGCTGCCGGTGCTGTTCCTCGGCGCGGCGATCGGTGTTCTCGGCGGAGGCGCTGGCGTCAGCGTCGGGCAGGGCACCCCGGAACAGGTCGCAGGAATCCCACCGGAATACCTCCAGCTTTTCCAGGCAGCCGGCACGAAGTACGGCGTCCCGTGGGAGGTACTGGCCGGGATCGGGAAGGTGGAGTGCGACGACGGGCAAGACCCCGACCCTGCCTGCACCAAGGAGGGCGCGGTCAACTACGCCGGCGCTGGCGGCCCGATGCAGTTCCTTGCCTCCACCTGGGCGCAGTACGGCGTAAGCGTCAACGGCGGGGCGCCTGATCGTTGGAACGCGGCCGATGCGATCTTCACCGCCGCACACTACCTGAAGGCGAACGGTGCGCCACAGGAAATCCGCCGTGCGATCTTCGCCTACAACCACTCCCAGGAATACGTCGAAACGGTTCTGCGGTGGGCCTCCACCTACGAACACGAAGCCGCACCGATCGCGCCGCAGGCGAGCGGCGCGGCTGGCACGGCTTTGTCGTTCGCGCTGGGCCAGCTCGGCGTGCCGTATGTCTGGGGCGGGGAGAGCTCCAGCGGCTATGACTGCTCCGGGCTCGTGCAAGCCGCCTACCGCGCTGCCGGTATCAGCCTCCCGCGCACCGCCCAAGAACAGTGGGACGCCGGGCCGCAGCTACCAGCCGGCGCGCAGCTTGAGCCCGGCGACCTCGTTTTCTTCGGCGCGAGCACCAGTGAAGTCTCACACGTCGGGATCGTCGTGCGCTCGGGGGAGATGGTCGACGCGCCGCACCCAGGGACCGTCGTTCGTACCGAGCCGTTCCCCACCACTGTCGGTGCTGCCTGGGGTGAAGATCGTTACCTCGGCGCGACCCGCCCGACCGCGAAACAGACGCAATGAGACACCACCCCCGTCCCGCTACGCGCCGTGTTGAAAGCTGGCTGGTCGAACCGAACCGGCCACTGCGCGAACTGCCGGCGCTCGCGCACCATGCGTTGCCGGTTGCTGAGCGCGTCGGGCCGATCCTCCTACTGCTCTTGGCTGGTATCGGCGTGGCGCGTGTCCTCATCGGTCGTGTGCGCGGACGGCGCCTGGCAGCCGGGGCGCGACTCGTGCGGATCGGTGTTCCACCCGAGGTAAAGCCGCAGGGTGCCCTGTTGCTTTGGTCGGCGCTTCACGACCTGTTGCGCCCGAACGTCACGCGGTTGTTTGCCGGCCAGCCGCATCTTGCGTGGGAGATATCCGCAAGCGAGGCAGGGACCGTGTTCCGGCTGTGGGTGCCGAGCGTGATCCCGGCCAGCCTGATCGTGCGGGCCATAACAGCCGCGTGGCCGGGCGCGAGTACCACGATCGAGCCAGCCGACGAGCCCAACCCAAGCAAGACGACAGTCGCCTCGGAGCTTGTGATCGCGGGGCGGGATTGGTTTGCGCTGGATAGCAGCATGGACCCCGATCCGCTGCGCGTGATCCTCGGGCAGCTCTCCGGCATGGAAGGCGGGCAGCGCGCGTTGGTGCAAATCCTCGCGCGGCCCGCGACCGGCCGCGAGCGAAGCCGGCTGCGCTCAGCAGCACGCCGTCTACGCGCGGGCGTCCCGACCGGCCGCGCGGCTCGTGTGCTGGAGGTCTTGAGCCCCCGCCCGCCATCGCGGCCGACGACGACGCTTGACCCGACGATCCCCCCGGATGTGCGCGACGTGCTGGACAAGAGCGCACAGCCGCTTTACCGCTGCCTAATCCGTGTCGCGGTGTGTGGCCCGTCGCACGCAGCGCCGGCCGGGCGACTCAATGCTGTGGTGGGCGGGTTCGCGCCGTATGAGGGCAGAGTCGGGCTGCGTCGTCGTGGCGTGCGCCGGGCACAAGCGAAGCTCAGCTATAGGTGGCTGGGGCGCCGCGCGTTCACCGTGAGCACACCCGAGCTTGCGGCGCTCGCGCATCTGCCCGCCGACATGGCGATCCCGGGGCTCGTGCGTGCCAGCGCGAGGGAGATTTCCTCGCCGCCCGGACTGGCCGGTGGCGAGAAGCCGCTCGGCGTCAGCTCAAACGGCCGCAAGGTCGCTCTAGCGGTCGTGGATGCACGCCAGCACATTCACGTCCTCGGACCGACCGGTGTCGGTAAGTCCACGCTGCTTGCGCAGCTCGCGCTCGCTGACTTCCGCGAGCGCAGAGGCGCCGTCGTGATCGACCCGAAAGGCGATTTGGTCGATGACATTCTCGCGCGCATCCCGGCTGGCGAGGAGGAGCGGGTTGACCTCCTCGACCCATCCGAGGCGGCGCCGCTGACGCTGAACCTGCTGGATAACCCCGATCGTGACCTCGGCGTCGATCAGCTCGTGAGCATTTT
This sequence comes from Solirubrobacteraceae bacterium, assembly GCA_050015915.1. Classification (GTDB taxonomy): domain Bacteria; phylum Actinomycetota; class Thermoleophilia; order Solirubrobacterales; family Solirubrobacteraceae; genus Palsa-744. Next base: position 22,620 of record JBEKAM010000013.1, on the reverse strand, counting down.
CCGGCGCGTGTTCGAGCGGGACTGGGGCCCGCGAACGGATGACATCTTCCGCTCCACCCTTTTGACGCTAACCGCGACCGTCCCAACCGCAACACTCACCGATGTTCCACGCCTTTTGAGTGACGCCGATTGGCGAGCGCAGCTGATCGCGCAGATAGATGACCCGATTGGGCTCGGCCCGTTCTGGGACTGGTATCAAGGGCTCTCAGAGTCACAACGCGCACAGAACATCGGGCCACTACAGAACAAGCTCCGGGCGTTCCTGCTGCGCCGGCCGGTCCGTGCGATCGTCGGTCACACAAAGACGACGCTCGATATTCCCCGCTGCCTGAACCAAGGGCGACTGCTGCTCGCGCGTCTACCGAAGGGCACGCTCGGGGAGGACACGAGCCGGCTCCTCGGCTCGATGATCGTCGCGCGAGCGTGGCAGGCCGCGCTCGCGCGAGCCGTGCTGAAACCTGAGCAGCGCCGCGACTGCGCCCTGCTGGTCGATGAGGTCCACAACTACCTCAACCTTCCGACCCCGATACCTGACGTGCTCGCGGAGGCCCGTGGCTACCGCCTGTCGTTCTGCCTCGCTCACCAGCACCTAGCGCAGCTCACGCCCGAGGTCCGCGCCGGGATCGACGCGAACGCCCGCACAAAGGTCTATTTCCAGCTCAGCCAAGAGGACGCACACCATCTGGAGCCCGAGGTAGAGCCCGAGCTATCCGAGTATGACCTCGCCAACCTCCCCCTCTACACGGCCGCCGTGCGTCTCTGCCACAACGGCCAGCCAAGCCGGCCATTCACGCTCACCACCGAGAACCTGCCCGCCGCTGAGGAAGGACGCGCAGAGACGGTAAGGGCGATCCTCACTCGCCGCGCCGCCAGCGCACACGAGCAAGCCGACGAGCCAGCCTCGCAGCAGCACTCAACGAAACCACTCCAACGTCGTCCCCGTCACAAGCACAACACCCCCACAGGCGGGTGATCTATCCCGTGCTCTGCTCGCCGGCCTGCCCTCCGATTTGCCCTCCCATTAACATCGGAGGTGCTATTTCCGTGAAAATCGCTGCAAACGGGGATTTCTGGTGCAGCCGACAACGGCACGTTGTCCAGTGAAATCGCGCGCTCGTCCAGCAAGAGTCACGCTCACGCACGTCGTCAGCCTCGGATCGCGGCTTACCGACCGCGACCGGCAAATCGCGCTGGACTGCTACGAACACCACGCGCTGACCACTGAGCAGCTTCAACTGTTGCACTTCACAGGCATGAGGACGACGCGCGCTCGCCTTGACGCTCTCTATGCGCTGCGGGTGCTCGACCGTTTCCGTCCGCCGTGGCCGCGCGGCGCCGGCAGCACCCCGCACCACTGGATACTCGATGAGGCCGGCGCGTATGTCGTAGCCGAGCAAAATGGCATCGAGCGCCGCGAGCTGAAATGGCGCCACGCGACCGCGCTCTCGATCGCTGACTCGGCGAAGCTGCGCCACCTGATAGAGATAAACGAGTTTTTCGCACGGCTCGCGGCCGAAGCCACAGCCGCCGGGGGCGCACTCTCGGAGTGGTATGGCGAGCGCACCAGCCACGGGCTATTTAGCGGCAGTGTATGGCCGGACGGTTACGGCGTCCTGACGCTCCCCAATCGCGCGCCGCTTCACATACTGCTTGAGCTTGACCGAGCGACCGAGCCCGCCAGCCAGCTACGCGACAAGGCGATCCGCTACGCCAAGGCGATTCCGCGAAGCGCGCTCAGCGGCTCGCATCCTCTCGTCATCGTGGCCGTGCCGACCCCGGCGCGTGCCCGTGCCGCAAGCGAAGCCACAGCCGGCACCGGGGCGCCCGTCACGGTCGCCGTATGGAGTAAGTCCGCCCCGCGCTCCGCGCTTGAAATTGCCACCGCCGCCGACGCGAACACCGCCAAGTAGCACGGCAAATCTTTAGTGAATCTTAGAGCTTTCCCCTTGAAAGTGACTAAACGATCGTTTATAGTGAGTGTCATGGTAAGCGATACACAAAAGGACCGGAACATGGACACCATTTCAGTTGATGTAACGCTACCCGTCGCCTACGCACTGTTGGAGCGCGCCGGATTCACTAAGGACGAGCGCGACCGATGGAGGCACGAGGACGGACGCTGGGCGTGGCAGACAGACGAGGCGCTGCAATGGGCACTAGACGACCTCGCCGAGGAACACGACCACGGCCTGACAGTGCGCCGGACCGCGTACACCATCGTCTACGAACACACCGACCTGCGGATCGTTCTCGCGGAAGCGACTCGCTGTGGACGCAAATGGCACACATGCCGCTATCACCCAATCCCGGACGGCCCGGGGCTGACTGAGGAGTACGACGAATGGGACGACCGCGCGAGCGCAACCCGCGTCGCATCAAGCCACGCCCAGGAGCTGGCAAGAGCGATCTAAGGAGACAACACAGCCATGACACCACCAACAAACACCGAGCGCCACACCATGATCGAGGTTGACCTTCGGCCCGGCATCCCGTCACTTACAGTCGTCGGGGCGCCCGACTCACTATCTATGGCCGTGGCCGACGCATTGCGAGCCCGCCGTCGGCTACCAATGCAGCGCGTAACTATCTTTGTGCCCGGAGCGCTGCCCGACATCACGTCGATGCGCCGCGCGGTCGAAGCGAAGGCCGACGCTCAGGCCACCGAGCGGATGCCCGACGGCTACACCGAGCGGCCACTGTTCCCGAGCGAGACAGACCGCGAGCAAGTGATCGAGACCGCTCGCAGTCTCGAACCGGAGACGTTCGACGCCGACGCTTGCGCCGCGCGGCCCGGCAAGTATCAGGGCGCCAACGATCTAGCGCTCGTCGTCGCGCTCGACATCATCAACGGCCACGGCGCCGCCGACGAGAACACAGGCGACGCGGCGATCAATGGCTATGCCTGGCGCGTTGCCCGATTTATCGGAATTAAAAACTCGCAGGGATTCGTCACCGCAGAGGAATACCCGACCACGGCGCAGGCCGTCGAGCGGCTGCGCGACTTCGATACACGCGCCGAAGATGAGGAGTCACAGCAATGACGAGCACCAGCAACACACGCCCAACCTACAGGGAACGCAGAGAAGCCCGAGCCGAACGACTGCGCCAATGGGCAGCCAAACGCGAGACCCGCGCCAACCAAGCCGCCGCATCGGTGGGCACGCTCGCAAGCCTTATCCCCTTGGGACAGCCGATCCTGCTCGGGCACCACTCACAACGACGTGCCGAACGCGACCGCGACCGCATCGCCAACGGGACGCGCCGAGTCGTCGAGCACTCGACCAAGGCGCGCGAGTTCACCAGCCGCGCCGAGAACATCGAAGCGGCAGCCGAGCAAACTCCGACGACGCCGACGCGATCACACGACTAACCGAGAGGATCGCCGGGCTCGAAAGTGAACGAAACACGATCAAGGCATACAACGCCGCGTGCCGCAAAGGAACAGCGGACCCCGCGACGCTGCCAGCCAAGCTCGCACGCGAGCTTGCCAGCAGCATCCGTGTTTGGGGTGACGTGCAATGCCCCGGCGGCCGGTTCCCGAGTTACACGCTGCGCAATCTCTCGGGGAACATCAGCCGTCAAAGGCGCCGCCTTGCCGCACTCACAGCGGAGGCGTCACGATGACCGCCACCGCTCGCACATCAGACGACGTGAGCGTGAGCGTGACGCTATCCGTTGCCCGCGCCTTGCTCGGCCTCGCCGGATTCGAGCGCGACGAGCGCGGACGCTGGACGCACGACGATGGCCGGTGGACGTGGGGGACCGACGAGGCGCTGCGATGGGCGCTCGTCACTCTCGCCGAGACTGGCGACGAGCAATGGGCAGCCCCGGCACGCAGCAAAGCGCAAGTGCGTTGCCTAACTGCTCTGAGCAGGGATCGTGGCTCGCTTACGGCGTGGAACATGATCGCCAGCGGCGATGTTGTCTGCCGGTTCGAGGACGGCTCGATCGTTCGCATTGGCATTGACGGGCGCTACTTCAAGGCTGACCGCGCGTCACTCGCGGCACACACCGAGGCCCAGGAACAGGCCATCGCCGCGCTTGCCGAGCGTAACGGCCCACTGATCGCCCATATCCCACGCTTCGACGCCGACACTGTTCTGCAATTCGAGAACGGGCGCGTATTTCGCCTGGCCGCCGATGGCCGCTGCATCCCTGCTCCACGCTCGGCAATCACTCAACACAAGGAATCCATCTAATGCCCACTCAGCGCACAAATCCAGCGACGCCGCCGCTGCCCGGCGCTCGGTTTCAACTCTCGCGCACAGTCGAGCGCTTCCCTCACTATCTGGCGCCAGTCGGCGCAGCGGGCACGGTCGTAGACGTTGGCGAGCATGTAATCAGCCTGCACATGGACGAGTACCTTCCCGGCGCCGAGGCGTGGGACAACGAGATTGTCTGGACGGAGGATGACGACTACGACGAGACGGGCACGCCAGCGCCGAGCCCAAGTGTCGCGGCGGCCTTCTATCGCACAGCCGTAGCGCTCACGGAGCCCGCCATTCCACCGAAAGCGCAGACACCAAGAGAGGCAAACGACGCACCGTTCGAGCGCGACGAGAGCGAGGGCTGTAGCTTGGTGGCCGAGGGCGGCACCGACGCCAGCGGCGAGCCTAGCTGGTTCGACGTGCACGATCGCAGCGGCGCCCGAGTTGGCCTTGTGTTCTTCCACGAAGCGACACACGGGGCACCGGGACTGCTGGGAGCTTCGCACTGGTGCGCACGCTCGCCCGATGGCCGATGCGTTAACCGCACGACTGCCGGTATCAGCCTGGACGCCGAGCCCACAGCGGGCGAGCGCACACGCGAGGCGGCGGTCGCCCTGCTCGTTGCCGCTCACGTCGCGTGCGTGCGTGCATCCGATTAACCGTGCTCGCCATGCACCCACTACCGACCAGCCAACGCCACAGGGAGCAGGTACGATGCGCGCGCCTTGTCCAATGTCGAGCCAGCCGCCCAGAACGTCGCGCACGCTCCCCGGCGCACGACACGCGATCATCTCAATGCCCCAACCTAAGCACCGGCCGATCGACCCCGAGGACTTGCTGGGACCGGCCGAAGTGCTCGCCCTAGTGGGATGGGCAACCCGCAAGAGCATCCAAGACGCCGAAGCCCAAAACGGCTTCCCCTCACCCGTGCGAGTCCTGCAAGGCACCCGGATATGGGACCGCACCGACGTACTCGACTGGCTCAAACGCCAAGGCCGCACACCGGCCCGCTAAGACCCGGGGAGCCCGGCTATCGACGCTCTGGAAACGTCGGGGCCTCAGCGACAGACAGGCGCGCGGAGATTTTCATACTTCTTTGGCGGATCGCTGTACCCCAAGGGCGGGTTTAGACACCTTTTCTATATGCAAGGGGTCCTCAACCGACGCCCACACATTTGACTGGACATGAACGAAAGACCGCTGACCTCCCGCTTGCCGTATGGCCGTGCGCGCAGCGCACGAGCCAATGGCAGCGATACGGACGTTACCTCCCAGAGTCCAACCGCCACCCAGGCAAGATGCTTCCCGCACTCGCACGGAAGGCGATCGAAACGTACAGCGACCCAGGCGGGCTTGTGGTCGATCCCATGTGCGGGATCGGCACGACGCTTGTCGAGGCGATAGGCCTCGGGCGACGTGCCATCGGCGTAGAGCTTGAGCCTCGCTGGAGCAAGCTCGCCGCCGCCAACATCGAGCACGCGCATAAGGATCGCCGCACACGCACGCTGACGGCCGTGGTGGAAGGTGACGCGCGAAAGCTGGCGCGAGTACTCAGCCTACGGGCACCCGGTTTGCTTGGCGACCCCGGAAGCCAAGCGCGGCGTGTTGGGGTCGGCGCCGCCGACCTGATCCTCATGTCGCCGCCGTATGCGTGCGAGGTCGCGGACGTAAACCCGGTCAGTGGACCGGAGCCGTTGCGCCGAGCGGACACGACGAACTACAGCCGTGATCGCCGGAACCTCGGCCACGCACGAGGGAGCGCATATCTGACCGCGATGGCCGACATCTATGAGGCGTGCGCGGCGGTGCTCAAGCCGGGCGGGTTTCTCGTATGCGTGACCAAGGACATGCGCTCAGCAGGTGGCGGCGCGCTGCGAAACCTCTCGGGTGAAACCATCGCGCTCTGCGAAGAGGTCGGCCTGCTCTACTGGCAGCGCGTCATTAGCCTGCTGGCGACCATCCGCGACAGCGAACTGGTCATGCGGCCATCGTTTTGGCAAATGCTCCACGCTCGCCGCCGCCGCGCGCAAGACGACCGCACGCACGTCGTCGCGCACGAGGACGTGCTCGTGTTTCGCAAGCCTCAGCAGGCGGCAACCAAAGCGAGGGCGGTCCCAACGCGGAAGGCAGCCTGACGATGCCCGCTGTCGCGCGGGGATCGGGCAATGGCCGGCAGGTCTGGCACTTTGGCGGCTCGATCGAGACGTTCTGTCAGGGCCTTGAGATCACGGCTCGGGTCTGGTCTGATCGAAGCAAGCGATGCACAATCACGGGACACGGCAAGCAGCATCCACGCCGGCCCTTCTCCGGTCGGCATCGAGCGCAGGCCACTGGCGTCAGCAGAACGAGTATCGACACGGCGCGTACATGACGGCCGCCATCGAGGCAGGCGAGCGCTGGGTCACAAAGCAGCAGCTCGCCGAACACCTGCAAGTCACGTGCCGTTGGATTGAGTCCCAGCAGCCGCTCGGCCTCCCCTATCTACGGATGGGCGGCATGAACCGCTACATCCTCTCGGAGGTCGAGGCATGGCTACACGAGCAGTACGCCTCTAGTCCCCCGGAGGGCTCCTGATGCCGTTTAACCGGGGCTCACGCCACAAACCCAAATGGGTCGGGCACGTCAAGTACAAGGGTCGCAAGAAGTGGGTCGGCAGTCATGACAACATGGAGGACTACCGCAAAGCCGAGGAGCGATGTCTAGCGGAACTGCGCGAGGAAGTCGATAACGGACCCCGGCGGCTCGCGCCAACGGTGGCTGAGTTCGCGGGCGCCACGTTCCACGAGAACGGCCGGATCACGATGACTTGGCCGGACGGGGAGGCGACGCAGAAGGAGACGGGACGACGCGACTCCTCCGTGCGACGGCTACGCGATGGGCTGCGACCGTTCCTGCGCGAGTTTCACGACCGGCGCCTCGACAGCTTCACTCGGGATGAAGCCGTGACGTGGACGCGCCCGAAGAACGCCACCATCCAACAGGCAGTGCGACAGTTCTTCAATCACGCACTCGACCGTGACCTCATCCCGCGCAACCAGTTCACTCGCCTCGGCGCAAGCAAGCGCAAGCGCCGCGTTGATCGTCCCGACTTCGAGATCATCACCGACGAGCAGTACGAGCGGCTACGCCGCTGCGCACGCGAAAGCCGCGCCGACGACTACGGGCTCGTACTAGAGGGCACCGTCCTGGCTGTGGGCGAGACCGCGATGCGTCCCGGTGAAATCTTCGGACTGCATCGCCCCGACATCCACATGGCCGAGAGCATGATCCATGTACGGCGCCAGATCGACCTCGACACCGGCAAGCTCACATGGCCGAAGGACGACGACGGACGCTGGATAGTCATGAGCCCCGCCCTACGCGCCCACTTGGAACGGATGCCGCGCATGGGAAAAGTCGTCCATGAGAAGTACGGCGAGATCGTGTTCCCCGCACCACGCGGCGGCTATATGTTCAGGAGCACCTGGCACACGCACTGGCACTCGGTACGCGCCGCCGCAGGGATGCCCGACCAAGACTTCTACGAGCTAAAGCACCGCGCGATTCAATGGATGGTCGATCCCGTCTCAGACGGCGGGCTCGGCCTCGACCCCGCGACAGTCGCAGAAATGGTCGGGCACGACGACGGCGGCTATCTCATCGCCACCGTCTACACCAAGCTAGGCCAGCGCCGCGCGCTCGCACGCGCTCAGCAAGCTATGGCGGCCTATCAGGAACGCCAAGACGCCGCGACCGCCGAGGCACCCCGCCTGCACGTCGTCGCGTAACGCGGCGATGCCGCCCCTGCCTACCCGCCGCTTCGCGCGTAGCTCACAGCAGCGGGCCTATCGGCGCACCCCTTCATCTCGACTATGTGCCCGTCGCGGATCGTCACGACCATGTAAGCGATTCCGTCGTCCACCGGACGGTCAAGCTGCCCCGGCTGCTCGGGACGGAACGCCACGAGCACACGCGGCCCGTCTTGGACGGTTTCCTCGACCGTGCCTCGCAAGCGGCCAGCGAGGTTGCGACTCATCACGTCGATGATTGCCTCGCGGCCGTCGCAGAGCTGCCCTTCCTCCACGCCGTACCACTGTGCCTCGGGCGCCAGCACTTCGCCCAAGACCTCCGGGCCGTCCTGCGCCAAGGCATCCCACACCCGACGCACCAGCTCAATCTCAGGACTCTCGCCCACAGCCATGATTCTCGCGCATCCACGCGCGGACGGCTGCGGTCCTTTTGCGGTCCCTTTTCGCTCTCCCTGCGGTCTATTTGCGGTCCCCAGACCCACGAACAGCCGCGAACACAAGCGAACACGCTCCCCCGATGTCCAGCGTTTTCGGGGATATTCGCCCGTGTTCGCTGCTGTTCGTGGTTCTCTAACCAATCGGGGCGCCGAGATTCGAACTCGGGACCTCATCGCCCCAAACGATGCGCGCTACCAGGCTGCGCCACGCCCCGACGCACTGACGAGTCTACTGCCATTCGGAGCGCAGCCGGTCCATCCATGCTTGCAGCCGCATTCGAAACAGCGTGTCATGCACACTGACCTGCAGGACGCCGTGGCGCGAACGCCACGTGCGGCCAGCCATCTGGTTGCTGTTCGACTTGCGCTGCGACCTGATCGCGCTCGGCTCCATTCCGACGGTGCCGCCCCAGAATCTACGCAGCTCATTCAGATCCTGATCGGCGTGAAACTGGATCGCGCCTTTGGGCGCCTTGCTCGAAAGCCGCCGGATCCAGCGGGTGGCCATCTGCATAATCGCTGGATCAGAGTTGCAAATCGAGACGGTGCTGCGACGCCGCTTGTACCCCTCCGCGATGTAGAGGCAAACGAAGTCCCGAAACGTAGGGTCGGCAGCAAGCCCCTCGTATTCCCCATCCCCTGCTCATATGCAGCCTCCCGCAGCAGCCTGTACTTCCGCTGCATGGCGAGGTTCCCCTTGAGCCGCTCCGCCTCCGGCCACTCCCCGCCGGACCCCGACCCCGGGATCGGCAGATCCCTCACCCAGTAGTACACGGTGCTCCGTGACAGAGCGAGCCGCTCGGCAAGCTCGTCGATGGTGAACTGGCGCTCGATTCGCATCGATCGCGCCTTCTCTCGTAGATAAGCCGCATGCGCCATTACGAACATATGTTCCCATCCGGCGGGGACGGAATGCTGGCCCGTCATGCAGAACAACACGACCCATCAATCACAATCCCAGCCCCACCGCTGGTAGCCTCCGCCCGGCGATGGCCGACGTCCAACCACTGCGCGCCCTGCACTACAACCCCGACGTTGTAGGCCCCCTGTCGCAGGTGGTTGCACCCCCTTACGACGTCATCGACGCCACCCAGCGTGAGGAGCTGATCACGCACTCCCCCTTCAACGTAGTTGCCGTTGACCTCCCGAAGGGCGACCCCGACCCGTACACAGCGGCAAGCGCGCTGTTCGAGCAATGGCAACTCCAGAGCGCGCTCGTGCGCGATGAGCAGCCGGCGATCTGGGCGCACACCCAGGACTACACCGGCCCCGACGGCCTCGCGCGCACCCGCCGCGGCTTCTTCTGCAGGGTGCGAATCGAGGACTACGGCCCTGGCCGCGTGCGCCCGCACGAGCGCACCCACCCCGGCCCCAAGGAGGACCGGCTGCGCCTGACGCGGGCCACGCGCGCGAACATCTCCCCCATCTTCTCGCTGTACTCAGACCCGGCGGACGCGGCCTGGAAGGCGCTCGAGCCAGCCACCGAGCAGCCCCCATGGGCGGACATCACCGACGCGGATGGCACCGTCCACAAGCTGTGGCGCGTTGGCGACGGCGAGGCGATCGCGGCAGTGCAGGCAGCAACCCGTGATGCGGAGCTGTTGATCGCGGACGGTCACCACCGCTACGAGACGATGCACGCCTACGCGGAGGAGATCGGCGGCGAGGGCGAGCACCGCTACATCCTCATGTGCCTGGTCGCGCTCGAGGACCCGGGGCTGACCGTCTTCCCCACCCACCGCCTGATCAACAAGCTCACCGACGCCAGCCGCGCAGCGCTCGAGCAGGCGATCGAACGCGACTTCGATATCTCCGAGGTGCCCTTCGAGCAGATCACGCCCTCGCCCGGCGAGGGGCCGCTGGATCTCGGCTATTTCGACGGTCGCGATGGGCGCGCGCTGCGGCTGACGCTCAAGGACCAGGCGATCGCAGACGCGGCACTTCCCGGCTACTCAGAGGCGTATCGCCACCTCGATACTGGCGTGCTGGAGACATTGGTACTGAAGAACGCGCTTGGCTACAGCGATGATGATATCGCCCATTTCAACGGCTTGTTCTACGCGCGCGACACGGCTGAGGCGCTCGCGATGGTGCGCTCGGGCGACTACGAAGTCGCCTTTCTGATGCGGCCTACGCCGGTGGCGCAGGTTCGAGACGTGGCAGCCGCGGGCGAGAACATGCCCCCGAAGTCAACCTACTTCTACCCCAAGTTGCTCACCGGTCTTCTGATCAACCCGCTTGCCTAGTAGTGAGCACGTCGCAGTATGATGCTTGTATAAGGATTAGGACGTGGTGATTTGAGGGGCTCTAAATGACTCAGACACAAGTGCTTACACGAATGAAGGCCTCCGCCAAGCGAGACGGCGGGACCTTTAAGCACACGGTGCAGATACGCGACCACCAGATGACGGTGGACGAGCCGCTGCACGTGGGCGGAGACGACACCGGCCCGGATCCCCAGGAGCTGCTCGCTGTGAGCCTTGCAACCTGTACGGCGATCACGATGGAGATGTATGCCGCCCGCAAGGGCTGGGACATCGGTCACGTGGAGGTCGATGTCGAGTACACCCCCGCCGAGCGCGGCTGCCCGACCAAGTTTCAGCTTGTGACGCGCCTGCCTGACAACCTCCCCGAGGAGCAGGTGGAACGCCTGAGCGTGATCGCCGCCAAGTGCCCGGTGCACCGTGTGCTCGACGGTGAGGTCATGTTCCAGGAGCGCATTGAGCGCGTTCACCTGGCCACCTGACTCATCCTCCGCCGGCCACGATCGGCAGCAGGCCGACGGGCAGATCGAGGCGGCGGTACTCGTGCCGCTGTTCATCGCGGGCGAGACACCAGAGCCCCACGTAGTCCTCACGAAGCGTCGCGCCGACCTGCGTCGCCACGCCGGTGAGATCTCGTTCCCTGGCGGCCGCAAGGACCCCGAGGACGCCGACCTGAGCGCCACAGCGCTGCGCGAGGCAGAAGAGGAGATCGGCCTAAACCGGTCGCACGCGAGCCTGCTGGGGACCCTGCCCACGACCTCAACATTCGCAACGAACTACGTGATCCACCCGTTCGTAGCCACGATCCCATCGGGCACCGCCTGGACGCTATCGGCGAAGGAGGTGGACGAGGTACTCGAGCTACCGCTGGAGGAGGTCCGCGCGGCCAAGACGATCACCAACATCGAACGCCGAGGAATCACCTTCCAAACAGACGCCTACATCGTCAACGGCAACATCATCTGGGGCGCCACGGCAAGGATCCTGCAGCACCTGTTCGAACGCCTCAACAGCGACGGCCCCGCCGGCCAGCTTTCGCTGACCTAGCGGGGCCAACCGACGCCAATCACAGACGACGGGCTACGGAGCTTTTCTCAACTCGGCTGCGGCACGAGCCGGATGTAGGGCTTAGGCTCCTCCCACCCGTCAGGGTAGATCTCTTTGGCCTGGTCGTTTGAGACAGAGCCGGCGATGATGACCTTGTCACCGTTTTGCCAGTTGACGGGCGTTGCGACTTTGTGGTTGGCGGTCAGTTGCAGCGAGTCGATCACCCGCAGCACCTCGTCGAAGTTGCGTCCTGTGGTCATCGGGTAGACGAGGATCAGCTTGACCTTCTTGTCGGGCCCGATCACGAACACGTTGCGGACGGTCTGGTTATCAGCAGGTGTGCGCCCGGCGACGTCGCCGGAGGTGTCCGCGGGCAGCATCCCGTAGAGCTTTGACACGTGGTAGTCGCTGTCGCTGATGATCGGGTAGTTCGGGGCGGTGCCCTGAGTCTCCTCGATGTCTTTCGCCCACGCCTCGTGGTTGTCGAGTTTGTCTACTGACAGGCCGATGATCTTCACGTTGCGCGAGTCGAAGTCGGGCTTGGCTTTGGCCATGTAGCCGAGCTCCGTTGTGCACACCGGGGTGAAGTCCTTCGGGTGCGAGAACAGCACCGCCCAGGAGTCACCGATCCAGTCGTGGAATTTGATGTGGCCCTCGGTGGTGTCAGCCTCGAAGTCGGGGGCCTCTGCGCCAAGTTGCAGCGTCATTTGTGTGTGTTCCTTTCTCGACAGATAGCCGTTGCGAGAATCGGCGGAGGCAAACAGCCTGCAATCCCGATCGGCTTTGGGGGGATTGCCTACCAGGATAGCGTGCGGGCGGCCGGCTCCATGGAGCCAACGTGGCGCGGCCACATGCCGCCAAGCATCATCAGCAAAGAGGCCATCAGCGCGATCCACGGGCCTGCGAGCAGCGAGACGGCGACGGTTTCGCCGCCGAATGCGGGCGGATCGAGAATGCGGTAGAGAGCGCAGGCCGCAGCCAGGGCCCCCAGCAGGACGACCGAGCCGCCGGCACCGCCGGGGATGGGGCCGCTGGTACGCAACAGGGGCAGCATCGCGTCGAGCATTGCCAGCCCCACGAGCACGAGCAGGAACGCCTGCATGACAGGCAGCGCCTGGTGTGAGCTGATCAGCGTCAGCGACCGCGGCGCGGCGGAACCGACGCCGGCGTGCACGACCGCGCTCACCCGATACCACGGCAGGAATGCCGCAAACGCAAGCGCAGCGGCGCCCAGAGCGGACATCGACAGGCCGTATCGGGAGCGATCGCCAGCCATGATGCTCGCAACATCGGACACAAGCTACCTGGGCTTGACTCAAGTGGACGATCATGCACCGATCAGCAGCGAGTGCACGGCAGCGCTGGCATCGGCCAGCCAACCAGAGTGGTCGTCGGGATCGGAATCCAGGAACGCCATCGGGATCTCGTTGCGCTCGGCGAGCGTGCGTGCGATTGCTTCGCCCCCGCGCAGCAGCTCCGGCGAGGCGCCGCGCGCCTCGTAGACGATCCCCCGCACGGTGGTGTCGATCGCCTGCGTGAAGAAGAACTCCAAACGCGAGGTATGCAGCGCCTGCAGCTCCTCGGCGGACCCCGCGGCTGACCCGAGCAGCCAGCAGAGGATCGTGACGTTGTCCAGCGCGCCGCGCAGCGTGGCGAGACGATCGGGCGTGCCGATCCAGCATTCGGCGCCCGCGTCCTCGATCGCCCCACGGCCGTCCTCGCTGCGCGTGGTTATTCGCACCGCATAGCCCTCCTCGACCATCGCCGCGGCCAGCTGCCTGCCTCTGCAGCCCCCTGCCACGATCAAGATGCGCGCCACGGCGCGGGATCTTACGCACCGCTCGACTACCATCCGCTGCCCGCCCATGCCCGAGCCCACCCCCACCTCCCCACTGACGCCAGACGTTGTGACGATGGAGAAGATCGTCGCGCTGTGTAAGCGCCGCGGCTTCGTGTTCCCGTCGTCTGAGATCTACGGCGGCGTCGGTTCGACATACGACTTCGGCCACTACGGCGTGCTGTTGAAGACGAACGTCAAGAACGAGTGGTGGCGCGCGATGCTGCAGGAGCGCGACGACATTGTGGCGATCGACTCGGCGATCCTGCAGCACCCGAGGGTGTGGGAGGCGTCAGGCCATCTTGCTGGCTTCACCGATCCGCTGGTGGACTGCAAGACGTGCGGCCAGCGCTTTCGCGCCGATCACCTGCAGGAGCTTCCGTGCGGGCGCAAACCGTCGAAGCACCCGGGCGAAACGGACGAGTGCGACCTGACGGACGCGCGCGACTTCAACCTGATGTTCGAAACGACGATCGGCCCGGTGAAGGAGTCCGGCTCGATCGCGTATCTGCGCCCGGAGACGGCACAGGGGATTTTCATCAACTTCAAGAACGTGCTGCAGTTCTCGCGCAAGAAACCGCCGTTTGGGATCGCGCAGGTCGGCAAGTCATTCCGCAACGAGATCACCCCGGGCAACTTCATCTTCCGCACGCGTGAGTTCGAGCAGATGGAGATGGAGTTCTTCGTGCCGCCCGGCGAGGCACAGGATTGGTTCGAGCACTGGCTGAAAGAGCGCGAGCACTGGTACACCGAGCTGGGCATCCGCCCCAACCATCTGCGCCTGAGAGCCCACGACCAGGACGAGCTGTCGCACTACTCCTCGGGCACGAGCGACGTGGAATACCTGTTCCCGATCGGCTGGTCTGAGCTCGAGGGGATCGCCAACCGCGGCAACTTCGACCTGACCCAGCACGCGAAGTTCTCTGGCGAGAAGCTCGAGTACTTCGACCAGGCAAGCGGCCAGCGCTACGTGCCGCACGTGATCGAGCCGGCGGCGGGAGCGGACCGCGCGACGCTGGCGTTCCTGGTGGACGCCTACGACGAGGAACTGGTGGAGCGCGAGGGCACGGGCGAGGGCGAGATGCGCACGGTGCTGCGCCTGCACCCGCGTCTGGCGCCGGTGAAGGCGGCGGTGCTGCCGCTGGTGGGCAAGGACGGACAGCCGAAGCTCGCGCGCGAGGTGCACCACGCGCTGCGCTCGCGGGTGCTGGCGGAGTACGACGCGGGGGGCGCGATCGGCAAGCGCTACCGCCGCCAGGATGAAATCGGAACCCCGTTCTGCATTACGATCGACCATATGAGTCTCGAGGACCAAACTGTCACATTGCGCGATCGCGACTCGCTGAAGCAGGAGCGACTGCCGATCGACGGCATAGCTGAGGAGATCGAAAGGCGCATCCACGCGCCTTGGAGCACCCCCAAGCTGACTACCGAATAGGAGACGGATGGACTTCGACCTGACCGACGAGCAGCGCCTGATCAAGGAGACGGCGCGCGAGTTCACGGACAAAGAGATCGTGCTGCAGTCGCGCGAAAACGCGCGCAACCACCACTTCGACCTGGAGATGGTCAAGAAGGTCGCCGACCAGGGCTACCTG
Source organism: Solirubrobacteraceae bacterium (assembly GCA_050015915.1). Classification (GTDB taxonomy): domain Bacteria; phylum Actinomycetota; class Thermoleophilia; order Solirubrobacterales; family Solirubrobacteraceae; genus Palsa-744. The sequence goes on along the minus strand of JBEKAM010000013.1, from coordinate 7,441 downwards.
GGCGCGATCGTCCCCCAGGAGTACGGCGGGGCGGGCCTCGACTACTTCAGCTACGGCCTGGTGGTGGAGGAGATCGGCCGCGGCGACTCCTCAGTACGCACGGTGATCTCGGTGCAGACCTCGCTGGTGTGCTCGGGGATCGTGAAGTTCGGCACGGAGGAGCAAAAGCAAAAGTATCTCCCGAAGCTGTGCTCGGGCGAGTGGCTGGGCTGCTTCGGGCTGACAGAGCCGGACACGGGCTCGGATGCGGCCAACCAGAAGACGCGTGCGAAGAAGACGGACGGCGGCTGGGTGCTCAACGGCTCGAAGATGTGGATCTCGATGGCCAACTACGCGAAGCTGGCGCTGATCTTCGCCCAAACGGACCCGGCGCTTGGCCACAAGGGCGTGGCGTGCTTCTTGGTGGACACCGACCAGCCTGGCTACTCAGCGCAGACGATCGAGCACAAGATGGGGCTGCACGCCTCTGACACTGGCTCGATCTCGCTGGAAGACGTGGAGGTCTCAGACGAGGACATGCTGGGCGGGGTCGGCGATGGCTTCAAAATCGCGATGTCGAACCTCGACTCGGGTCGCTACTCGGTGGCGTCCGGCTGCGTGGGCATCTGCCAGGGCTGTGTGGAGGAGTCGGTGAAATACGCGAAGGAGCGCGAGCAGTTCGGCAAACCGATCGCGAGCTTCCAGCTGGTGCAGGCGATGATCGCGGACATGGTCGTAAAGACGGAGGCCTCGCGCCTGTTGGTGTGGCGGGCCGGCTTCCTCAAGGACAAGGGCCGCCCAAACACGCTTGAGACGTCGATCGCGAAGCTCCACGCCACGGAAGCGTCGCTTGAATGCGCGAACATGGCGATCCAGGTGCACGGCGGCGCGGGCTACGTGGATGACCACCCGGTGGAGCGCTACTTCCGCGATGCGCGCGTGACGACGATCTACGAGGGAACCTCACAGATCCAGAAACTGATCATCGGGCGCGGGGTGACGGGGATCAACGCGCTCGTCCCCTCCTGAGCGGCGGCGGAGATCGAATCGCGTGTCCGATCTAGGGCAGGTACAGCAGGATGAGAAGGCCGGCTCCGCCGGCGGGGTGGGTAGGCCGGCGTCAGTCATCGGCGTGCTGGGAGCAGGGACGATGGGCAACGGCATCGCCCAACTGGCCGCGCGCTCGGGTGCGCGCACGCTGCTTTACGACCCCTTCCCGGAGGCGCTTCAGAAGGGTGTCGAGAACGCGCGGCGCGGCCTGGCGAAGGAAGCGGAGAAGGGCAAGCTGACAGACGAGCAGGCAAAGCTTGCTGCCGAGAGCCTGCAGCCAGTGGACGATATGGCGGCGCTGGCGGACTGCGAGCTGGTGATCGAGGCGGCGCCTGAGCGCCTGGAGCTCAAGCACGAGATGTACGGGAAGCTGTGCGAGATCGTCAGCGAGCAGTGTGTGATCGCGACGAACACCTCATCGCTGCTCGTCACGGCGATCGCAACCGGCGCCACGCACCCCGAGCGAGTGGTGGGGATGCACTTCTTCAACCCCGCGCCGCTGATGCGCCTGCTGGAGGTGGTGGCGGGCGTGGAGTCCTCCGATGAGGCGCTGGCGATCGCGCGGGCGACGGGCGAGGCGATGGGCAAGACGGTGATCGTCGCGAAGGACGGACCGGGGTTCATCGTCAACCGCTGCAACCGTCCGTTTGGCCTTGAGGCGCTGCGGCTGCTGCAGGAGCAGATCGCCGATCTCCAGACGATCGACCGGATCTGCCGGATGGAGGGCGGCTTTCGCATGGGCCCGTTTGAGCTGATGGATCTGGTGGGCGTGGACACGGGCTTTGAGATCTCAAAGAGCTTTTACGAGCAGAGCTTTGGCGAGCCACGCTGGCGACCGTCGATGATCGCGGCGCGCTATGTCGCGGCGGGCCTGTATGGGCGCAAGAGCGGCCGCGGCTACTACGACTACTCGCAGGTCTCGAGCGCCCACCGTGCTCCGGACCCCGAGCCGCTGCAGGCGGGTGCCCCTGGCCACGACGGCGAGGGCGTGGTGGTGATCGCGGGCGAGAGCGTGCTCGCGGAGGAGCTGCGGGCAGCGGCTGAGCAGGCCGGCTATGAGGTGCGCTCGCCGCATGCGCCCAAAGGCGGGGTATTGCCGTCGCTGGTGCTCGACTGCGAGGCGAGCCCAGTCAACCAGAGTGGCTCGGGCGCGCCTGAGGGCCAGCCCGACCGTCGCGGCCTGCCGCACCCGCAGGGGGGCGCGCGGGTGCTGCTATGCGCGCGGGGCTCGCTGGCGGCGCTCGACCCCGGCGGTAGCGCCGTCGGCTTCCATGTGGTTGGTCCGCTGGAGCGCGCGGGCCTCGTGGAGCTGACCCGCAGCGAGAGCTCCTCACCGGTGGCGGCGGGCCGCGCGGAGCGTTTCTTCACAGCGCTTGGCAAGCATGTGGTGTGGGTTGGCGACGCGCCGGGTCTGGTGCTCGGGAGGATCGTCTGCCAGCTGATCAACGAGTCTGCGTTTGCGCTGGGCGAGGGCGTGGGCGACGCGCGCGACATCGACACGGGGATGGTGCTCGGGCTGAGCCACCCGCGGGGACCGCTCGAGTGGGCGGACGCGATCGGCCTCGATCACGTGCTCACGGTGCTGGGTGCACTGTGCGATGAGTACCGCGAGGAGCGCTACCGCCCGGCACCGGAGCTGCGCCGCCTGGTAGCAGCGGGACGGCTGGGACGCGAGACGGGTTCGGGCTTCTTCGACTACGAGGACTGAGGCTAAGCTAGCTGCGCTTGCCTGCCGAAGGATCGACAATGAGCAACATCGCCGCAGAGCCAGTGACGGTCAGCGACGCGGTCCCGCGTAGGTTTACCGCCGGGGATGGCCTACGGGCGCTGGCGGCGCTATTCGTGCTGGTGTTCCACGCGGGCATCGCCACGCTGATCTGGAGCCTCGGCAAAGGCTCTGTGAGCGGCGAAGGCACATCGGCCCAGTTCAAGCCGATCTTCGGCTTGCTGGCGCCGGAGTTCGTGAACATGCGCGCGGGCATCTACATCTGCTTTGCGCTGTCGGGCTATCTGCTCACGCGCACATTCCTGGCGACTTACACGCTGGGCACGCCACTGCCGTCGATCTCGCGCTACTTCCGCAACCGCGCACTGCGGATCATCCCTGCGTTCTGGGTGGTGACGACGATCTACGTGATCTGGGACCGCGGCGACGGCGGCGTCTTGGGTCTACTGACCGTTTACGCCTTCGTGCAGAACTACCACCCGACGGCGGCGATCAACGTGATGGGCCAGGCGTGGACGCTGGACCTGGAGGTGGCGTTCTACATCCTCATCCCAATCGCCGCGGCGGCGTTCGTGATGACGAAGCGACGAATCGGAAAGACGCCTGCTCAACGGCTGGCGATCGTGCTGAGCGCGCTCGCGGTGGCGTATGTGGTGAGCCTCTACCTCAAGCACCTAGAGGGCAACCCGCTGGCGCTCACGTACAACATCGCGCAGTACCTGTTCGCGTTCATCCCAGGAGTGGCGTTGGCGGCGGTGGAGCCGTTCGTCGCGCCGAAGCTGCGCGGCACTCGCGCGGGGCGGATGTGGGCGTGGGGCGCGCTGGCGTTGTGCGTGGCGCTGCTGGGCGTGTTCGTATCGCTGCCGTTCTACAACTACGGCGTACGTGAGATCCTCGTTACGCTCGGCTGCGGTGCGCTGTTGGCAGCGCCGCTGCTGTTGCAGTGGACGACGGGCGGCTGCTGGGGTGTTCTGGATAACCGCGTGATGCACTGGCTCGGCGAGCGCTCCTATGGCATCTACCTGATCCACCTGGGACTGATGACGCACGTGCTCGCACGCTTCGGCCACAGCCACGGCGTGAAGACAACTTTCCTGCTGCTGCTCGTGGGCGTAACCGCCGCTACCCTGATCGCGTCAGACCTGTTGTGGCGGTTCGTCGAGCGACCGGCGCTGCACCGGCGCCTGCCGTGGCGCCAGGCGGAGTTCAGGCGCAGCGCGCCGGCCGAGACCTAGACAGTCGACTGAGTCTCGCCCATGGGCTCCCACTGTGCTTCTGCCGGGTCGCCGAGGGGCATGCCCTCGGGAATCGGGATGCCGGGCGTGTCACGCAGGTACCACTCGGCGTCGAGCGCCGCCTGGCAGCCGGAGCCGGCGGCTGTGATGGCCTGCCGATAGGTGTGATCGACGAGGTCTCCCGCGGCGAACACTCCGGGGAGCTTTGTGCGGGTGGACTTTCCCTCGGTGACGACGTAGCCGTTCTCGTCGACGTCCACCTGGCCGCGCACGAGCTCTGACTGCGGCTCATGGCCGACCGCAATGAAGACCCCGGACACGGGCAGCTCGCGCTCCTCGCCGGTCTCCGTGTTGATCAGCTCAGCATGGCCGAGCGCGCCGTGCTCGGCGGCGACGAACCGCTTGACGGTGTATGGGGTGACGAACTCGATGTTCGACTGCGCGCGAGCTCGCTCGAGCATGATCTTCGAGGCGCGGAACTCGTTGCGCCGATGCACGATGGCGACCTTCGAGGCGAACTTCGACAGGAAGATTGCCTCCTCCATGGCGGAGTCACCGCCGCCGACGATGATCGTCTGCGCGTCACGGAAGAATGCTGCGTCGCAGGTGGCGCAGTAGCTGACGCCGCGCCCGGAGAGCTCCTCCTCGCCGACGACACCCAGCTTCTTGTGCTCGGCGCCCATCGACAGCACGACGGTGCGGGCCTGGTACTCGGTGTCTCCCACCCACACGCGGTGCACGCCGCCAGGCTCGCTTGAGAGCTCGACGCGATCGACCTGCTCGGTCAACAGGCGCGCGCCAAAACGCTCAGCCTGGTCACGGAACTTCTGCATCATCTCGGGGCCCATCACGCCGTCGGGGAAGCCGGGATAGTTCTCCACGTCGGTCGTCTGCTGAAGCAGGCCTCCCCACGCGAAACCCTCGATCACAAGCGGGCGCAGGTTGGCGCGCGCCGTGTATAGGCCTGCGGTGTAGCCGGCAGGTCCACTGCCGATGATGATCACGTTCTCGACGTCGCTCATCTCTTCTCCTGGTCTAACCCCGGGTCTTTTCCATGGTCACTTTACTTTGTAAAGTATAGCAATTGGGCTGGCTTTTGAGTGGCTCTGCCGCCCTCACGAGCACATCCACCCTACGAGCTCTGCAGCGCCCTCGCGGGCTCAGATACTCCCGTGCGTCCGCCATCGGCACTCTTCGCCGGCTGCTCGTCCTGCCAGCGGGACACGGTGCGACGCAGCTGGAAGTACGCCACCACTCCTGGCAGGGTAGGCAGCCAGAAGGAGATCGCGCGGTATGAGAGCACAGCGACGACTGCCAGGTCGAGTTGCACTCCGAATGCGGCCAACGCGCCGATCAAGGCTCCCTCGACACCCCCGAGGCCGCCAGGCAGCGGCAGCAGGTTGCCGATCATCCCTATGAAGTACGACATCCAGATGACGGTGAACGGCGGCGCGGAGCCAAACGCATGGAACATCGCCCACAGTACGGAGATGTCAAAGCCCCACCAGGCGATGGCGCCGAGTAGACCAGGGTCGCGGCTACGGACCAAGTCGATGGCTGTGCGTACGCCGCTGGCAGCGAGGGCAGGGATAGTCACGGCGCGGGCAACCCAATGGGCGGCACGCCCGGAGCCGCTGGCCCACCCGTTCAGGCGTCGCTCGAGGTCTCCTGGCAGGAGCGCCATCGCACCGGCAACAGCGAACAGGACCGCGGCGACGATCGCGGGGACGATCGTGATCGCAAACGAGCCGCCCCCAGGGAAAAGCCCAACCCCGAGGCCGATGCCGTCGAGCAGCAGCGAGGCGGCGAAAATCACGTACAGCAGCACCATGAAGGCGACCATCCGGCAGGCGACCAGCCGTGGCTCCATGCCAGAGCGCCGTAGCGCCCACGCGGTGAGCGCCACACCACCCGCTCCGGCGGCGGCAAACAGGCGCGTGGCAACGAGACCGGCCATGGTGATCTCATAGCTCTCCATCCAGCCGACCCGCTCCTGCCCGCGCGCTAGCACCGAGCGGAACAGCACTACATAGCCGGCGAACGACAAAAGCTCGAGCACGACGCCGAAGGCGAGCCACCAGCTGTTGCCGCCCTCGATGCGGTCGAGCGTCTTGCCCACGCCAGCGAGGTTGGGCAGGATGAAGTACAGGAAGCCGACGCCCGCAAGGATGAAAACCGCAAACGCGACGATCTGCCGCCGCGTGAGGATCACGCGCGGCATATCCTCCTGGGTCGAGCGCGTCTCGGCGCCAGACAGCTCACGCTCCTGCTGCTCCCCCACCGCCTGACGCTCCTCCTCTCGCCTCATCTCGCTCGTTCTCACCTCCCCCTCCTCATCCCACCTCGTGGGCCAGCCCCTCGAGCCGTGCAACCACGCGGCCCACACTCGCGATCGCCGGCCCCGCCCGCGGGCCCAGTCGCCTTACCGCGGCAGTCAGCGCCGCACCCCCAATCAAATCTACGACGTAGTGCTCGCCGAGATACACCAGCGCAAAGCCGAGCGTGGCCGCATATCCGAACCCAAGCGCGCCCGCCACCGGCCCCACCTCGGCAAGGAGGAGCGCTGCCATCACGGATGTGGCGAAGTGCAAAGAGGGCATCGCAGCCAAGGGATTGCCTCCGAACACACTGTAGAGCGAGCCCCAGCGGTCTCTCCAGAACAACTCCCCGTACTCGACCATCATGCGCCTGACCGCACGTGCTGACTCACCTTGCTCGTTGGCCATCGCGGCCGCGTACCACGGTGGCGCCGTCGGAAGCAGCCAGTAGACGCTGGCGCCGATATCGAACACCGCGTAGGTGAACACCGCCGCGCGCGAGAAGCGCGCCGGCCGACGCACGAGGATGTAGAGCAGCGAGCCGTGCGGGATCAGAAACCAGCTCCAATGGGCCCACACGAGCACACGATCGAGCGCCGTCCAGTCGGCGGCGGTGGCGCCGCTACCGGCCAACGAGCGTTGCAGGCGCACGGTGGGTAGCTCCCCCAGCCCGAACATGCGGTCGACGGCGATCGGGTAGTCGACGTGCACGCGTCCCGCCTGCGCGTCGGGATTGTCGTGGGGCGTCTTGTAGGCAGCCAGATAGGCCCACATCTGAAGCGCGCACGTGGCAACGTCACGCCCGCGTGAGCGGGGCACCGCGATACATAGCCCGAGGGGCGCGCCGAACGCGACGCTCTGCACGATGAGCGGCGGAGCGTTCACCCGCTTGCGCACGAGCGGCGCGGCGACTCCAGCCACCACCATCCCCCAGGCGGTTGCTCTGATCGCCTTCGACAGCCGCACTGGGCGCTGAGTATATGTCGGCCGCCGGCCCTACTCGGAGACCCGTGCTGCGGCAGCGGCGTCGATCAGCGCGCCGACGACCGAGCTTGCAACGTCGGCCTCGGGGTGCCACTGCACGCCGAGCACAAATTGAGCGTCCGGTAGCTCGATCGCCTCGGGCAGGTCAT
>JBEKAM010000012.1:0-30391 GCA_050015915.1 Solirubrobacteraceae bacterium | reverse complement strand
TGCTCACAGGCGAGCGAGTGCCGCTGTCCGGTGGCATCACCAACCATAACTTCCGAGTGACGCTCGGCGGGCAGGATTACGTCGTGCGCGTGCATGGCACCGGCACAAAGCTGCTCGGCATCGATCGCGACGCTGAGCGCCTGGCTTCCAGCGCAGCTGCCGAGCTCGGCATCGCGCCGGAGCTGATCGCCGCATACAACGACTGCCTGGTGACGCGCTTTATCGCCAGCGAGCCCATGATCCCACGCGAGGTCGCCGAGCACGTGCAGGAGATCGCGTGGGCGCTGCGCAGCTTCCACGACTCGCCCGTAAAGCTACCCGCGCGCTTTTGGGTCCCCGACCTGCTGCAGGAGTACGCCGACAGGGTGCACGAGCTCGGCGTACAAGCGCCGCCCGCATATGGTCGCGCCGCCACGGTCGCAGCACGGATCGCCGAAGCGGTGGAACTGAGCAAACCCCGCCCCTGCCACAACGACCTGCTCACGAGCAACTTCATCCGTGCGCAGGGCGGCGGGATGCTGATCGTCGACTGGGAGTACGCAGGGATGGGTCACCCTTACTTCGACCTCGGCAACCTGTCCGTCAACAACGACTTCGACGAGGACACCGATGAGCGCCTGCTGAGCGCTTACCACGGAGCGCCGGTGACGGACGGCCGGCGGGCGACGCTCTCGCTGATGCGGATCCTCTCCGACGCACGGGAGGCCGCTTGGGGTGTCGTGCAGGCGGAGATCTCCGAGTTGGCCTTCGACTTCGACCGCTACGCGCGTACCCACTTCGAGCGCATGGACGCGGCCATCGAACAGCCACAGCTGGAGGAATGGCTCGCCACCGCGGGCGCTAGCACACAGGAGGAGATCGATGGTCAGGCCACGTGAGCTTCCCGACCGCGCCCGCGTGGTCATCATCGGCGGCGGCGTGGGCGGCACCGCGATCGCCCACCACCTCGCCAAACTGGGCGAGCGCGACGTCGTGCTGCTCGACCGTAACGAGCTGACAAGCGGCTCCACGTTTCACTCCGCCGGGCTCGTCGGGCAACTCAGATCGAGTGTGTCGCTGACGCGCATGATGATGGACTCAGTCGAGCTCTACCGCACGCTCGACTGCGGCTGGGTGCAGTGCGGCGGTATCCGTCTCGCATGCACCCCCGAGCGCGAGCAGGAGGTGCTGCGCCAGGTCGCCTGGGCGAAGACGTTCGGGTTGCCGCTGCAGCTGATCTCCGCCGAGCAGGCACACGAGCTGTTCCCGCTGATGAGCACCGACGGCGTGCGCTGTGCCTCCTATCTGCCAAGCGATGGCTACCTCGACCCCTCACTGCTCACCACCGCGCTCGCCGACGGCGCGCGGGCCGGCGGCTGTCGCATCTTCACCCACACCCGGGTCACCGGCATCGACGTCGACCGCGGCGGGGCCGGCGCTCGAGTCCGTGGCCTGCAGACCGAGTGGGGGCCGATCGAGGCAGAGGTCGTGATCAACGCCGGCGGCATGTTCGCCGCCGAGATCGGACGGCTCGCGGGCGTGCGCGTACCGATCGTTCCGTTCGCGCACGAGTACCTCGTCACGCAGCCATTCCGTGAGCGCGTGGCGGGCGAGCACCTGCCCACACTGCGCGACCCCGACCTGCTGATCTACTTCCGCGAGGAGGGCGGCGGGCTGATCATGGGCGGCTACGAGCGCGACTCCGCACCGTGGGCACTGGACGAGCACCTGGTGGATGCGATCCCACAGGACTTCAACGGGCGCCTGCTCGAAGAGGACTGGCCGCGCTTTGAGGAGATCGCCGTCAACTCCCGCAAGCGTGTGCCGGTGATGGACGAGATCACCGTCACCAAGCTGATCAACGGCCCGGAGGCGTTCACGCCCGATAACGAGTTCTGCCTCGGCGAGAGCGACGTGCGCGGCTTCTTCGTGGCCGCCGGCTTCTGCGCCCACGGCCTCGCTGGCGCCGGCGGCATCGGCAAGGTGATGGCCGAGTGGGTACTCGAAGGCGAGCCGTCGATCGACGTGTGGGAGATGGACATCCGCCGCTTCGGCGCGCACTTCCGCTCGCCCAGCTACACGCTCAAGCGCACCAAGGAGGTGTATGAGACCTACTACGACATCCGCTACCCCGGCCACGAGCGCCTCGCCGGGCGCCCGCTGCGTACCTCGAGCGCCTACCCCTGGCACGCCGAGCACCGCGCCGCGTTCGGCGAGAAGTCCGGCTGGGAGCGCGTCAACTGGTATGAGTCAAACGCCGCCGACGGCGATGAGTCGCTGCGCCCCCGCGGGTGGGCGGGGATGCACTGGTCGCCCGCCATCGGCGCCGAGCACCGCGCCGTTCGCGAGCACGCAGGGCTGTTCGATGAGTCCTCGTTTAGCAAGCTCGAGATCGCCGGCTCCGGCGCCGCCGAGTTCCTGGCGCGCCTGTGCGACAACGACGTCGCCCGCGACGTCGGCGCGATCACCTACACCCAGATGCTCAACCGCCGCGGCGGCATCGAGTGCGACTTCACCGTCACACGCGTCGAGGAGGAGCTGTTCTCGATCGTCACCGGCACCGCCTTTGGCAACCACGACCTCAGCTGGATCGCCCGCCACGCACCGTATGACGGCAGCGTGCGCTGCACCGACGTGACCGCACGCTGGGCTTGCTTTGCGCTGTGGGGGCCACGCGCGCGTGACATCCTCGCGCCGCTCACCGACGATCCGCTGGAGTTCCCCTACATGCACATGCGCGAGCTCGCCATCGGCGACGTGCCCGTGCGCGCCCTGCGGGTGACGTTTGTGGGCGAGCTCGGCTGGGAGCTTTACTGCCCCACCGAGTATGGCGCCGGACTGTGGCGCACGCTGTGGCAGGCAGGGCGCCAGCATGGCCTCGTGGCGGGCGGCTACCGCGCGATCGACTCGCTGCGCCTGGAGAAGGGCTACCGCGTGTGGGCTGCCGACATCACCCCCGATGAGACACCATATGAGGCCGGCCTTGGCTTCTGCGTGCGCAAGCAGGGTGGCTTCATCGGCGCGCCCGCGCTGGGACTCGGCGAGGGCGAGAAAGGCTCCGCCCCAAAGCCGTCCAAGCGACTGCGCTGCATCGCGCTCGACGACCCGCGGTCGGTGGCGCTCGGCAACGAGCCGGTGCGTATCGGCGATGAAGTGCTCGGGCGCGTGACCAGCGGCGGTTACGGCTACACCGTCGAGCGCTCAATCGCCTACGCGTACGTGCCCGCCGAGGTGGAGCTGGGCACGAGCGTCGAAGTCGACATCTTCGGGCAGTGGGTGGCAGGCATGGTCACCCATGAGCCGCTGTTCGATCCCAAAGGCGAGCGCGTCAGGGTTTAGCCTGGGAGCTCTTGGCGGTCGGGTTGAGGTCGTCGATCGTCAGCGGGTGCTTGGGAGCATGCGGCAGGATCGTGTGCGTGGTGACCTTCAGGGCATCGTCGATGTGCGCCAGCCGGCCCGGCTCGAGCAGCCGCCAGCCGGGGTCGCCATCCATGCGCTCGCTTGCCAGAACCACGAGCGGTTGGGCGACCGCATCCTCGGAGTGCACGCGACTGCCAAAGCTGCTCGAGTGCTCCAGCGGCTCACCGGCGGGACGCTCAAATAGATACAGCGGGTGCGTAGCTGGATAGCGCACGGCCCAAAGCCCGTCGACAGTCGCGAGCAGGAAGTTCATGGCGAACACGGGTAGGTTCGCCGCGATCCACCTACACGCGGTCTCGATCCCCGCTGGGACGTTCCCATCGCAGGCTGCGATCTCGCGCGTGATCAAAGCGAAGAAGCGCTCGGAGTCCGTGTCGCCTTTGACCAGGTGACGATCATCACCGAGGTGGGCATCGAGCGCCGGGAGATCCTCGATCACGCCGTTGTGCGCGAACAGCCGACCTTGCTGCTCGAACGGGTGCGTGTTGCGCAGCTCGAGTGCACCCGTGGAGGCAAAGCGGATGTGAGCGAGAAACGTCGTCGCGGTCAGCTCGCGTGCCTCGCGCGCGAAGCGGCGATCGCTGTAGGCGGCGTGCGCCTGCTTGCTGACGTGCGGTGCGCCTTGGGCGTCGAACCAGCCCAGGCCCGTGCCGTCCGGCTCGCGATGGCTCTGTACAGAGAGGCTGTCGGGAGCGTCGAGCAGCCAGAACGTCGCCCTGGCGGGCTTGCTGCCGGCGCTCATGCCAAACAGGCGGCACATGGCTGTGACGATTGCAGGTGCTGAGCTTCAGCGTCGCGACTGCTGCCAGCGCATCCGCTTCTCGATATATCCGGCGGGGAGCACACCGTCGAGTCGCTCGACCACCTCGAGCCATTGCAGGGCGGAGTCGAAGTGACCATCGTCGCTGTCGAGATCAGCGAAGGTCAAAGCTAGGTCGCGAGCCTCGTCGTGTAGCCCACGGGTCTTCCCCGGATCGTCTGTCGATGGCGGAAGATCGGCAAGCGTTTGATCGCGCGTGAGCGAATTGTGCCCTGCCAGATACGGCGCGAGATAGCGTCCGGCGACCTTTCCTGGCGGCCACCATAGGGGGTTGACCGCTTGCTCGAAGCTGTCCCCATCCGCGTCGCCGAATTGCGCACGCAGGTATGCCGGGGCGATCCCCGTGAGGAGCATCGCCCGCAGCTCCGGACGCATCGGCTCCGGCACTATCGCATCGCCGAACTGCGCCGCGATCGTTTCGGCCGCCGCATCAGCCTGCTGTGTGGCGATCCCTCCCTGCTTGACGGGAAAGGTCGTCCCGTCGCCGGCTGCGTATACGCCCCTGAAGCCGATCACCCGGCTGTGCTCGTCGACTGCGATGAAGCCGTTTGCGTCACAGGGCAGCCCCGGCAGCATGTGGCCCTCGAGCCGGGAAAGGGCGAGGACCTGCTCTACCTCGATCGCGCCGCCGGAGTCCAGGGAAAGCTTGCCGCGCTCGATCCGCTGCGCTTGGACGCCCGTCTCGAGGGCAATTCCGCGGTCCGCCAGCAGATCGCGCAACATCCTGCCTGCCGCCGGCCCAAATACAGCCAGCGAGTCGTCCTCCGGCGTCAGGACCGTCAGCTCGGCGCCGATCACGCCAGCGTCCGCCAGATGCGATGCGGTCAACAGCGCCAGCTCGTAGAGAGGCAATGTCCAGCCGGGCGCAGCAGGGCTTACGAAGCACAGTCGCTGAGCGGAGCCCGCGACGAGTCGCTCGAGCATCGCCCGAAACGCCTTGACGTCCGCGGCACCGCCGAAATGCACCGCTCCCTCGAGCCACTCGAGCCGCCAGGCGCCCACAGCGACCACGAGCGCGTCGTAGGAAAGCTGCTCGCCACTGGCCAGGAGCACGCTGCGGCCGTCGCCGTCCACCTTGTCAAGCGCGTCCTCGTGCAGCGTGGCGCCGTGCTCGTGGCAGAGCTCCGCGAGCTCGAACAGATGCGTCTCGGCGAGCCCGAACGGGGCCGCGACCGCCAGCGGCTGATAGACGAACTGTCGGTTGGGTGCCACCAGATGCAGCTCGATACCGACCGCCAACAGTGCCCGCACCGCGAGCAGCGCCTCGACTGCCGCGATACCACCGCCACAGATGATCACCTGCTTGGGACTTTTTGGCCCATACATATTTCGAGAGGTTACGTTTGCGCAGCGGGCTTGCCTGCCGAGTAAAGCCGTGCTCCTAAAGAGGGGTAACTACTTAGCCCGCTCACCTGAGATTCGCCAATGGGGCCGCTCCGGGTGTCACGATGACGGGTGCATGCGCGCGATCGAGTCCAAGACGCTCTCAAAGTGTGGAGGCAGGCGACAGGCTGTATCTCGCCGTGGTTGGCAAAATGTGACGGGATGCCTGATGAGCTTCCTGAGCTGCTCGTCGCCGACAGAGCCCGCTGGCGATCCTGGCTCGGCGGACACCATCACGATCAAGCTGGTGTGTGGCTCGTGCTCGCCAAGAAGGACGTGATCGAGCCGACCAGGCTGACCTACGACGAGGCGCTCGAGGAGGCTCTTTGTCACGGCTGGATCGACGGGCAGGTGCGGCGCCGCGACGAGCGCACATTTCGCCAGCGGTTCACCCCCAGGCGGGCACGCAGCTCGTGGTCACAGCGCAATGTCGGTCTCGTCGAGCGGCTACAGGCTGAGGGCTTGATGCACCCGGCGGGCCTCGAGGCGGTCGCCCTGGCGAAGGACGATGGACGCTGGGATGCTGCCTACGCAGGTCAGGCAACGATCGAGGTGCCGGCGGATCTCACCGCGGCGCTCGAGGGCGAGCCTCGCGCCAAGGCGATGTTCGAGCGCCTCAGCGGTCAAAACAGGTATGCGGTGCTCTACAGGATTCACGAGGCCAAGCGCAGCGACACCCGCGCGCGTCGCATTGAGCGTTTCGTGGCGATGCTGGCGCGCGGCGAGACCATCCATCCGCAGGGCAAAGCCAAGTAGTGGCTCCGCCTGAGTGACGCTAGGCAGCAGGTGGGGCGAGCGCAGCCGCGGCGTGCTTGGCTGTTTCCTTGAAGAACGCTTCCGTGCCGGCGACGTCGAGCGGGCGGGAGAACAGGAAGCCTTGTCCGTTGTCGCAGTCCTCGTCTCTGAGCAGGGAGAGCTCCTGGTGCTGCTCGATGCCCTCGGCAAACGTCTCGATCGAAAGTGCCTTGCCGAGTTGCACGAGTGTACGGATCAGCGTCTCGCCCTCCTTGTTGTGTTTGAGCCCGGAGATGAACGAGCGGTCGATCTTGAGCGCATCGACGGGAAACTGCTGGAGGTGGGCAAGCGAGGAGTAGCCGGTGCCGAAGTCGTCGATCGCGATGCGCACCCCCAGCTCCTTGATGGCAGCAAGGCGCCGGGCGGTCTCCACGACGTTACGCATGAGCGTTGTCTCGGTGATCTCAATCGTCAGCGCCGATGCGTCCAGCCCACCGTCGCCGAGTGCCTCTTCGATATCCACGATCAGCTGGTCGGAGTCGAGCTGGCGAGCGGACACGTTGACGGCCATGACGATCTGGTAGCCGGCCTGACGCCACTCAGCACCCTGACGACAGGCCTCCTGCAGCACCCACCTGCCGACCTCCGTGATCAGCCCTGTCTCCTCGAGCAGGGGGATGAACGCATCGGGCTGGACGATGCCGCGCACCGGGTGGCGCCAGCGGATCAGCGCCTCGACGCCCGTGGGCTTCATGTCGCTGAGATCCAGCGTCGGCTGGTAGGCAAGGAAGAACTCACCGTTCTCGAGCGCTTCGCGGAGATCCATGTCCAGTTCCATGCGGTTCTGGACCTTGTCCTGCATCCCGCTCTCGAACACTGCGTAGCGGTTCTTGCCATCCCACTTGGCGCGGTACATGGCGATGTCCGCGTCGCGCAGCAGATCCTCGGCGCAGGCACGCTCGCCTGCAGCAATGCCGATGCTGGCGGTGACGGTCAACCGCGTTTCCTCCGCGCCGAGCTTGAACGGGTGCTTGAGCGCCTCCAGTAGGCGCTCGGCGACGAGCTCCGGGCCAGCCGCCAGCGAGAGCTCCTCGGCGATCACCACGAACTCGTCTCCGCCGAGGCGCCCAAGCGCGTCGGCGTGGCGCACAACTCCCTCGAGGCGAGCGGCGACGGCGCGGAGAAGTTCGTCGCCGACCCCATGCCCGAGCGTGTCGTTGATGGTCTTGAAGTTGTCAACGTCGATGAACAGCGCCGCAACTGGCGTCTTGTTGCGGGCAGAGCGCGCAAGCATCTGCTCGACGCGATCGAGTATCAGGGTCCGGTTCGGCAGACCGGTAAGCGGGTCGTGCGTGGCGAGAAACGCGAGCTCCTCCTCGCGTCGGCCAAGCTCTTCGTCGGTCCGCTGACGCTCACTCTCGAAGGATTCACATACGCGGATGAGGCTGAACTCGAGGCTCATCTGCAGCATGCTGAGCGCCTGCGCCAGCGCATCGTCGGAGACCTTCAGCTCTCCAGCACTCTCACGCAGGACGTCTGCCATCACGTTGCGCCACCACAAGCTGCGCCTGGTCACCTCGTTCAATGAGGCCGCCCGGTGGGCGGCGAGCTCGCCGAATATCCGTGACGTTTCACGGGCGGCGTCGTTTGTGACCTCGAGACCCTCGCCTGCGATCCAGCGAGCAACCGCGATCGTGGAGTTCGTGCAAATCCGTTCGAAGCGCTCCTGCACGGGCTGATCGACCACTTCGCCGCCGACGGCGGTGCTTGCAACAGTCCGCTCGAGCACATCCGCGGCCCGTGCCTTGAGTGCCTCACCCAGGCGATCCACCCCCTCCGGGGGATGCTCCATCAGCGCGGACGGCGGCATCGGCGCGCGCGCCTCGGCGTTCCCCACGCTCGAGCGTCGTGCCGTCATCTCAGCTCGCTTGGCCGGTCGCGCCCGCTGCTGGGAGGTCGACCTCGAACAAGCCGTCGACGCCGTCCACTTCGGTGGGCTTGCCCATGAACAGGCCTTGCGCCATCGTGCATCCCATCGCCTGCAGGGTGGTCATCTGCTCGTAGGTCTCGATTCCCTTGGCGACGACTGTGAGCGACAGGTCACGGCCGACGATCAGGATCGCCTCGAGCAGCCAGCTGCGGTAATCCTCGTCCTCCGCTGCGGCCAGCGAGCTGCGATCCACCTTGAGGAAGTCGATCGGCAGCCGCCGCAGGTCCCCGTGGTGGGCATAGCCGCTGCCTCCGAAATCGTCGATCGCGATCCGCACGCCGAGACGCTTGATCTCTTCCAGGCGGGCGACAGCCGCACTCACATCGCTCATGACGGTGGCCTCGGCGATGTCCAGTGTGAGCAACGAGGGCTCGATCCCCGACTGCTGCAGGGCGCGCAGGACATCGGTGGGGAAGCCGCCGCGGTTCAGCTGGGCGGCCGATACCTTCACCGAGATACCAACCCTATGGCCCGCGACATTCCATCCCGCGGCCTGGTTGCAGGCCTCTTCCATTACCCAGCGGCCGATCGGCACGATCAGGCCCGTTTCCTCCGCAAGCGGGATGAAGTCCTCGGGCGGGACATTGCCCCGCTTCGGGTGCTCCCAGCGGATGCGCGCCTCGAGACCTCCCACCTTGCCTGTGCTGAGGTCGTAGATCGGCTGGTAGAGCAGCGAGAACTGCCTGTCTGCGAGTGCCGCGTTGAGCTCCACCTCGAGCACGCCACGACCCTCGATCACGGAGCGCATGTTCGCGTTGAACAACGTGTAGCGATCCTTGCCGGCGGCCTTGGCGGCGTGTAGGGCCAGCTGCGCGTCACGCAGCAGATCGTCGGGGTTTGCGTAGCGGCCGAACGCGAGGCCGATGCTCGCCGTCATGAAGAAATTCGGGCCGAAGTCCTCGAGCTCAAAGGGCTTGTGCAGGGCCTCGATCACGCGGCGGGCGAGTGCGTCGAGACGGGCGCCGCGGGCTGCTGACTCGACCAAGATCACGAACTCGTCGTCGCCCAGTCGCCCTACGGTGTCGCCAGCGCGAACTACTGCGTCGAGGCGTTCCGCGACGTTCTTGAGTAGCTGGTCGCCTGCGTCGCGTCCGAGCTTCTCGTTGACGTCCTTGAACCAGTCGATGTCGATGAACAGCGCACCCACAAGCAGTCCAGACTGGCGGCCGGCGCGCGCGAGCATGCACTCCGCCCGGTCCATCATCAGCGGCCGGTTGGGCAGACCGGTAAGGGCGTCGTGGAGATCGTCGCGCGGAAGCTCGGGTGTGTCGGCCTGCACGGGCGCGGCGGGTGTGCCCGGGGAGCCGAGCAAAAATGCGAGCACACCTACGAGTAGGCTCAGCGCGATACCGCCGATCAGCAGCACGAGTGCGTCGCCGTCCGAGAACACGCTCGCACCGGCGGCAGACGCATAGCTCGTCACCGTCCACCCATTGTGCAGGCTGGTTGTGACGCTTTGACCGCCGGACTGGGAGGTGCCGCTCGTGAACTCGACGTTCGCGCCGTCCGCGTTGTAGCTCAGGCGCGCAGCCATGGCGGGGTGACCCTTGAGCACCTGTGTAAGGACAACGCCTGGTAGCAGCACCTCGCGCAGCCAGCCAACCGACGCGGCCGTGCGACCGAAGACACTGACAGGCGTAGCGTTGCCCCTGTAGACAGGCGTCTCAATGCTCAGCGCTTCGTTTTGCCCAATTGAGACCGGCGCATAGCGGCTACGGCCTTCGTCTCTTGCGTACAGCAGCGCCGGTGTGCGGGCGCAGTAGTCGAGGCCCGCCGGCGCGCTCACGGCGGCGCTCCTGACGAGTTCAGCGCTCGTGAGACAGTAGTAGTGATGGTTCGTCGCGGGTACCACTTTGGCTACCGCGGCAGCCAGAGCGGCAGTGCTCGCAGTCGTTGTTGCGGTGCCCGTCGCCGCCGCTACAGTCCCTGTGGTCGTCGTTGCCGGTTTAAGGGAGTGCCCGGCGACCTGCGCATCGAAGGCAGGTAGTTGTGCCTTGCGCACGAGTGTCAAGAGCCCCAGGTTGTCGAGCTCTGGGAAGCGGTGCAGCGTACGTGCCCATTTCACCCACTTGGCGAATTCCGCGGGCGACGCCTTGGGGTTGTTGGCGAAGAACGTACTTGCACTGACAGCAAGCTCTTCCTCGCGCTGGATTGCGAGCTTGAGCGATGACGCAACGGCCGCGGAGCTCTGATGGAAGTTCGAGCGGCCTTCGGTCGCATCGCTGTTCGCTACCGAATGCGCGCCAAGCAAGGACGCGACCGTGCCGGCGGCGATGAGCAACAGCGCCACTGCCGTCCACAGCGCCTTGCGGCCACTGATCAGCGCCGTTACGCGACTGAAGCCGTTGCGGCTCGGGCTCGATGGTGGCGTAGCGGCAACTCCATTGTCAAGACTGGGCGCAACGACCGGATAAGGGTTAGCGACGACAGGCTGAGGGCCGAAGTGCGGTAGCGGTGCACTGCCCGGCTCGCTCGCATAGGAGCCCGGGTCCAGGTCACGCTCGGGGTTGTCTTGGGGGGTTTCGCTGTCTGACATGACGATCTCGTCTGCACCAGGCATCCACGCAAACACGCCCGTGAGCTGATCGTGCCCAGGCGCCTGTGTGCATGTGGAATCTGCGTCCATCTCGACAAATAGCCGAGCGAGGTTTACCCCTGCAGATTTGCTTGCCGCTACGGTCGAAGGCCGGCGGCGAGCGGCCCCGAAGCGAGCCTCAGGGGCCTTGCCATAGCGATACATGGACGGCTGCTAGGGGCGGCGATTACAAAGTAAACATCCGGTTATGACGACCTAGGACCCGGCGTCGCGCTGGTAGAAAGCGCGGGTCCACCGTCGATGATCGGAGATCTCGTGCGTCGAGTTAGTGCCCTGCTGTTCACCGTTTTCGTGCTCGCCGGAACAGGCGTCGCAACGCTAGTCACGGTTGCACCCGCGACGGCGTCAGAAGGCCTCACCACCTACACACCGGAAACGCCGACAGTGGACACGGTGTCCGGAGGGCCATGGAACACCTCCCAGGGCGACCCAAGCGCGGGCGAAGCCTACCCGCTCTCAGACCTGCTTCCGACTTTCACTCCGGGCGGGTCCGAAACGACGCTTGGCGGCGTGAGTGAGCCAAACGTCGCTGTATACCCGGGTACCGGCACAGTGCCCTACCCGAGCGGCGTCGCCGGGACACCCGGCCCGCTCGACGGGTACTGCTCCAGCCTTGGCGCGAACCCCGAGACCGGCACGCCCGTCTCTCAGCCAGCGGGAACCTCGCTGCCGTTCTCCCCCTACTACTTCCCCGACGTCGTGCGTAACCCCGACGGCTCCCTGACCGGCTACTTCGACTACCGACCGAAGGACGCCGACGAGGCGATCACGGTCGCGCGCTCAACCGACAACGGCAAAAGCTGGACCAGCAAGGGCGAGGCGCTCGAGCAGAACCAGGGCTACTGCCCCACCGCTGACACCAACGACGACGGCCAGGGGCACCCCTACGTAGCGTCAATCGGCGGCTCTGCCAAGCTGTACACACTCAACCGTCCCGCGGGCGACTACGAAGGCGTGGGGCTGCTCGTGCACAACGTCGAACCGGCCGCTTCGGACCCGCTCGCGTCGCTGCCCTCGACCGAATCGGTCGGAATCGATCCGAACACCTACGCAGAAGAAGAAATCGAAGTCCCCACAAGCGGCGGCGTGAACATTCCCGTCTCAACACTCGGCAGCGAAGGCTCGCCGGAGCAGATCGTTGCCGGGCCCTACGAGGACTACAGCGCCGCCTCACCGTGGAAATCGGTGATCACGTGCAACGGCACGAGCACAGGGCCGGCAGCGCTAACAGGCTGCACCGTCGCCGGGTCGGCGCCGCTCGTCGTCAAGCCGAAAGACGATCTCGTTCAGGTAATCGCTACGGCGAACCCGGAAGAAGTCGGCTCCAAAGAACTCAAAAAAGGCGCCACTTACACGGTTCCGGCCGGGCCGAACAAAACCAACGGCGAAGGCGGGCTGGAAGCGCTCAAAATTCTGAACGGGAACGCTGTGGTTTCCCCGTTCACGACGTTTATCTTCAACGAAAATGCGCCCAACCGCGTCTACATCGATGGCGTGACCGTGTACTGCGCGCAGTCCAACGCGAACCCGACGACGAAGATCGAGAACTGCACCAGCACCAGCGGCTCGCCGCTGGTCGTACACCAGGGCGATGCGATCACGTCCGACCCGATCCTGCCGACGGACGCCAAGGTGACCACAGGCCTGAAGGCTCCCGATGGCATCGTCGGCACGCTTCCCTCTTACCCTGGGGCCCCCGCGAACTCGACAGTAGTTCTCTACACGCAGAAGCTGCTGGCATACTTCATCGTCGGCACCACAAACGGCTCAGTCAGTGGCTCGACATTCAAAGCGGGGACGGTGGCTCTGCCCGCGTCGACGATCAACTACACGCCGTCGGTACACCCGAGCGAGCCTCTGCCCAGCACCGGCTCGTTCAAAATCTATCTCGGTACCACCGTCACC
Organism: Solirubrobacteraceae bacterium; assembly: GCA_050015915.1. Classification (GTDB taxonomy): domain Bacteria; phylum Actinomycetota; class Thermoleophilia; order Solirubrobacterales; family Solirubrobacteraceae; genus Palsa-744. Next base: position 17,563 of record JBEKAM010000012.1, on the reverse strand, counting down.
TCACCGATCCAGGAAGTGACGTGCACCGGGGTGACGCCCGCAACGCAAACGGGCGTGCCGGCCGGCAGCGAGAACCTCACGGGCTGCACGGGTGGCACAGGGTCTGTCAAGGAAGGCAACTGGGTCGGCGGGCCAAACGCGGCCATCGCACCTCTCTCCACTTTGGAAAAGATCGGCGAGGGGAAGAACTCCTCGTCGAAGGGCCCGCAGAAGCTGTTTGCAAACAACGAGGACTACACCGTGCTGCGCGCGGCGTACACGGAAAACGGCATCAACTTCACCGATCTCGGGCAGATCAGCGGCTCCACCTCTGGCACGGGCAACGACACCGGGTCCTACAACGACCTCTCAAACCCATTCCAGCAGTCGAGCCCGTCGAACACCAGCCCGACGAACCTGGCTCCCGGAGAATCCGACACGACGCAGCTGCGCTACATCGGCTCGCGGGGCACGATCATCACCAACCCCAACGGCAGCTACGGCATGTTCCTGTCGGGAGCATGGGCGACCGACGGCGACAGCGACGCGTTCAATCAGATCTTCTACACGACGTCAACCAACGGTAAGGAATGGTCGGTACCGAAGGTGGTTGTGAGCACCGACTACACGTTCTCTGCCTCGGCGAACCAAGACAAAGCCCTCAGCGAAGGCAAAGACGAACCGCTGGGAGTGAGCGCATACTACTCCGGCCGCGCGTACGGCCCAGCTGTGGTGCAGAACCCTGGCGGCTCACTGACAATGGTCTTCAGCGGCTATCGCCTGCCCAAACCGATCACCAGTGTCGGCACGGTGCTCGGCACGGGTACGAACCACTACACGATCGGCGCCAAGGACCCGGCGCTGTACCGCAACATCCTCACGCTGCACCTGAATGCCCAGACCTCGCCGGGTGTCGCCACCACGACATCGGTGAGCTCCTCCGACGAAGGCAAAGGCGTCGTTGGGGAAGCTGTCAGCTACACCGCAACAGTGGCACCCGTGGCGCCTGGTGCGGGCACGCCATCCGGCCCCGTCTCATTCTCCGACAGCTACGGGCCGATTGCCGGATGCGAAGCCGAGCAGCTGAGCCTCAGCTCGCCCGACACCGCGACGTGCAACACGCGGCTCACGCACACCGGCAGCGACGAAGTGAGCGCCAGCTACTCGGGTGACGCGAACTACGCCGGCTCATCGGGGACAACGAGTGAGACTGGCGACGAAGCGCCTGCGATCACCTCTGAAGACAGCACCACGTTTACGCAGGGAAGCGTGGGCAGCTTCACCGTCACCGCGAGTGGCACTCCTACCCCCTCCATCAAAGAGAGCGGGGCGCTGCCCAACGGCGTTGAATTCAACCCGGTCACGGACGTTCTCTCCGGGACAGCGACTGAAGCCGGCAGCTACCCGATCACCTTTACCGCCACCAACGGTGTCGGCACAAACGCGGTGCAGAGCTTCACGCTCACCGTCGACGCCGCCCCGGCGATCACATCCGAAAGCAGCACCACGTTCAGCGTAGGCAGCGAAGGGAGCTTCACCGTCACGGCCTCCGGTAACCCGACACCAAGCATCACGGAGGCGGGGGCACTGCCGTCGGGAGTGGAATTCAAGAACGGCGTTCTGTCCGGGACCCCGACCGAAGAAGGCGTCTATCAGATCACCTTCAAGGCAGCCAATGGAGTCGGCACGGATGCCGTACAGAGCTTCACGCTGACAGTGGACTCCTCGCCGGCGATCACCTCGAAAGACAGCACCACGTTCACCAAGGGGAGCGAAGGCAGCTTCACCGTTACCGCGACTGGGACTCCTGCCCCGGCGATTACGGAGAGCGGCACGCTGCCGACCGGTGTTGAATTCAAGAACGGAGCTCTGTCGGGTACACCGACGGAGGAAGGCTCGTTCTCGATCAGCTTCACGGCCAGGAACGAAGTGGGCTTCTCTACCCAGAGCTTCACCCTCACGGTAGACGCAGCCCCAGCGATCACCTCAGCGGATGAGGCAACGTTCACGAAGGGAGCGCAGAGCAGCTTCCCGATCACAGCGACGGGCACGCCGCAGCCGACGGTTGCCGAGGGCGGGACGTTGCCCAGCGGCGTGGAATTCAAAGACGGGGTCCTGTCGGGCACACCCACGCAGACCGGCACCTTCGACGTGACGTTCACTGCAAGCAACGGCGTCGGTGCTGACAGCGTCCAACACTTCACGCTGACGGTGCTTGGCTTCCATGTGACGACCAAGTCGCTACCGGGTGTGAAACGCGACACGTTCTACAGCGATCAGCTCGAGGCATTGGGCGGCGCCACGCCCTACAAATGGAAGGTGACCGAAGGCAAGCTCCCCGGTGGTCTGAAGTTGTCGGGCTCGGGGCTGTTGTCGGGGGCACTGAAGGCGACGGCCGATCCGGGCGATCACCCCGTCACGTTCACTGTGACGGTGAGGGACAACACCAAGAAACACCGCCAGATGGCCTCGGCTACGTTCGTCCTGCAGGTGGTGTCGTAGGTACGCGGGCGGACTGCACGCCCTAGTCCGTTCGTCAGTCAGTACATATCCGGACCTCCTTGGCGCCGGGCGGTTGCCAAGCCGCCGGCACCAAGGAGGACACCGTTCACTCAGCCAGCCACGCGCCGCCTGCGCCGACCTCTGTTCGCCACTTTCGCCCCGTAGCGTTTATCTGCGCCCGCCATACACCGAGCCCGTTGGCTCTTCGGCTGTTTCTCACACTGGCGCAGCGCCCGTGCTAGCGACTGGGCTCGCGTCAGAGACGCTTTGAGCTTGGTCACTTCTTCCTGGGCCTTCTTCGTGGCAACTTCCGCTTCCTGCTGTTTCTTGACCGCCGCGGCGATCTGGGCATTTGCTTCTTCTTCGTGCTTTTTCGCTTCTTGCCCGGCCTGTTTGGCGTGTTCTTCGTAACTCGTCAAGGCTTCTTCCTCGTGCTTTTTCGCTTCTTGTGCAGCCTGTTTGGCGTGTTCTTCGTAACTCGTCAAGGCTCCTTCTTCGCCCTTCAGGGTTGCCTGCAGGGCCGCAACTTCTTTTTCATGTTGTTCGGCTTCTATTTCTTCGGCAGAGACGGCCTTGATTTCTACCGGGACGGTCGGGTGGACGGTCATCGCCAATTCCACCCCCGTTGGCACGAACGGGTTGCTGCTTCGTCTGCCTGTAGGGATTGCCTGGACGCGTTCGCCTTTTGCGTTTTCGTATTCATTAGGCGTCTGCACGCTGTCTACCTGGCTGAGCGTCGCTGTGAACGACGTCGATTCTTGATCTATCGGGCTTACGGGAGCGAGGAATGAACCCTGTCCTTGAGCAGATTCGGCCCCGCATTCGAAGGAGATGTACGTGCCGCCACTGGGGTTTAGAAGGATCCCAACTTCGCCTTTCGCTTGATCGATGTACACGAGATCACCGACGATAGAACCCGTTTTGATTTCCCCTTCGGGAGCACGTTCGGAGTTACATTTTTCGCCAGCGGCTTCGCACCCCGTGAACCAGTAATTGGATTCGGTTGACCGTGGGCCGGTGATTTCACCTTCGCCGTGAGAGGCGGTGCAGTGCACGAGGATTTTGAAGCCGGCCATCTCGGCTGTCACCGTCTCGCCTTCAGCGGCGAAGTGGACAGGCAGGCTATGACTGGGGGCTACGAGTTCGAGGACCGGCGAAGCCGCGCTGGCACCTGCCGGGACGAGCAGGAGCGCCACAACCGCGACGAGTGCCACGGCGCAATGACGACTACCCCGAAGGACTCGACTGCGCTTTGGCTTCTGTGGCGCTCGTGGCTTCATGCGACTACCCCCTGTTGATATTGGCGCGAAAGGCGACCCATTGGTATATATGCCCAGTGCCCAATTGTTCGACTTCTCCGGAGGCGCGGGACGGGAGGAGACGCTAGTGAACGGTCTCTAGCGCTACAACAGGCGTCTCCCATTAGCCAGTGGGAGACGGGAATGCAACTCGGGGGACTGCCTCAGTCCTGGGCGGGCTGAGACCTCTCCTGCTGCCCGAACCGCTGCCTAGTCATGCATCTCCGTCGTCAAGCAGGCCATCAACCCAGGCACGGACCTGCGTAACCGCCTCACAGGCAGCTGTGCGATCCAGTTGTTCGTCGAGGATGTCGTCGTAGCGGAACTCGACCGCCCACGGCACGAGAGCGCGTGCCTCGCTAGCCGACGTGGGTGGAGTCAGGCCTGCATCTCCGAGGCGCGAGATCAACTCACCAAGGTCGTGAATCCGAGGTGGCGCAACGCCCGCGTGTGCAAGAGCCGCCTTCAGTAGCTTCTCCAGCGCTTGCTGCGCGTGAAAGCCGATGAGGTCATCCCGGCACGTCGGGATCATCAGCAAGCCTGTCGAGGGCGATCTCGTCGCTGTGGGCCTTGCGTGCGAATCGCGCGGCAAGGTCGCGGATCTCATGTTTCGGCGAGGACACGTCCCTCCGTCAGAGCATCGTCCCAGGAACGTCGCCCCATTCCTCCGCGTACTTGCGCGGGATCACTACGACGTCCGCAGCGACCCTCAGAGGGTCGAGCGCATTCCGCAAGCGCACCATCTCCTTCGCCTTGCTCGCCACAGACGGCTCGATTACAAGGAAGTCGAAGTCGCTGTCAGCCCCCGCATCACCACGGCCATGCGACCCAAACAAGATCACCTTCGACTCGGCAGGTGCTGCGGCGGCCAGAAGGCGGCCGGCGTGCTCGACAATCTCGGCTGTCGTCATAGCGTCGAAGCTACCGCAGTTGGCGGCAGAGAGCGAGCCTTTCTTCGTTGATGACATCGGCTAGCCGAGCCGGGACACGGGCGTATCCGGCGACGTCATCAGCCGTCCGGTCTCGGGAGGACCATTTTGCGTCCAACAAACTACTAGGGAGGTCGCAATGCGACGCTGCTATGAAGTCCAGGTCACCGAAGGTGAGGGGACTGAGTTCCTGTGGCAAGGGCAAGCACTCGGCGATGGGCACGCTGTGTCCCTTGCGCTTCATGCGTTTGAGTGCGAGCACGGACGGCGCCCTAGCCACGAGGTGCTCTCGCTCGAAGCACTATCCATGTAGGCAGCAAGAAGCCCAGTGGGCGATCCAGGATTCGAACCTGGGACCTCTTCCTTATCAGAGAAGCGCTCTAACCAACTGAGCTAATCGCCCGCGGCTGTCGATTCTAGACGGCTCTACGCGACCACGCGAGGCCGTATGCGCCGCGCCAGCTCGAGCGCCTCCTCAGGCGTCGAGAACGACAGCTGAGCGCTGTAGCGACCGTCACGCGTGGGCTTGACCTGCACATCGGCGCCGAGCGCTCCGCCGAGCGCCGCTGCGATGTCCTTGGCTGCCTGCTCCTGATCGGGATGGGTTCGCGGTGCGCTGGTGCGGCCGGTCTGCTGTGCATCGATGGCCTTGGCGTTGCTTTCACGTGCGCGCTCTTCGGTGACGCGCACCGACCATCCCTCGGTCGCCGCCGCGTGCGCCAGTGACCGGCGTGCGGCGTGGTCCTCTGCAAGCAGCACTGCCCGGCCGTGACCCTCGCTTAGCGCACCCTGCTGGAGCAGTTCGATCGCCTCGTCGGGCAGATCGAGCAGCCGCACGAGGTTGCTGACCGCCACGCGGCTGCGCCCGACCCGCCGGCCTACGCCCTCGCGGGTCAGCCCCAACTCCTCCACGAGCGCAGCGCAGGCGCGCGCCTCGTCGATCGGGTTGAGATCCTCGCGCGCCATGTTCTCGATCAAGGCCACTTCCAGCGCCTGCGCGTCCTCGCGCTCGCGCACGATCGCCGGGATCCGCTCCAAGCCCGCCAGCTGCGCGGCGCGCCAGCGCCGCTCGCCAGCGACGAGCTCATACGTGCCGCCAGGCTTGGGGCGCACAAGCACCGGCTGCAGAACGCCACGCTCACCGAGGGACCCAGCCAGCGCTTGCAGCGACTCCTCGTCGAATCGCCGGCGGGGCTGCTTGGGATTTGGGGAGATCAGCTCGATCGGTAGCTCCCGCAGCTCCTCCTCGCCGTCCTTCGCGCCCTCGGCCGATACCGACAGAATCGCACTCAGTCCCCGGCCCATCCCTGGTTTTGGCTTAGCCACGTGCAGCTACCTCCTTTGCCAACTCGAAATACGCCTCAGCGCCCGCGCTATGGGGATCGTGATGGGTCACCGGTAGACCGTAGCTCGGCGCCTCTCCCACGCGCACGTTCCTGGGGATAACCGTGTCGAACACCAGATCCGGGAAGTGCGCCCGTACTTCCCGCTCGACGTCCTGGCCCAACCGCGTGCGGCTGTCGTGCATCGTCAGCAGCATCCCCGCGACCGTCAGCCGTGGGTTCAGCTCGCGCTGCACCAACGCCAGCGTCTCCAGCAGCCCAGCCAGCCCCTCGAGCGCGAAGTACTCTGTCTGCACGGGGACGATCACCCGATCGGCTGCCACAAGCGCGGCAACCGTGAGTGGGCCGAGCGACGGCGGACAATCCAACAGGATGTATTGGAAGTCGTCCCTCACCGATGCCAGGCACTCCCGCAGGCGTTGCTCGTATCCGTCCATACGGGGAAGCTCGATGTTCGCGCCGGCGAGGTTCGGTCCAGCCGGCAAGATCTTCAAGCCGTCGATGGGAGTGTCGGTCAGAGCCTCGTTGGCGCTGACCTCTCCCGTCAGCACCTCGTACAGGCCAGGGGTGAGTGTCCGCGCTATGCCCAACCCAACTGAGGCATTCGCCTGCGGATCCACATCCACAAGCATCGTGCTGTAGCCGGCCTCCGCGATACACGCCGCCACATTCACCGCTGTCGTCGTCTTACCAACCCCGCCCTTCTGGTTGGCGACCGCATAAACCGTGCCCATCCGCCGCACGCTAGCGCCGATCGCATTCCCGTGGCTGCTCATCACCGTGAAAGTTGGCCTTCCCGTCGGATTGTCACCGACATCAGCTCGCCAGCGGGCGCTTACGCGCCATCCCAGCCCGCCGCGGAAATCTTGCCGGTGTCGCGGCGTCCTTGACGAACACGTGCAGGTAGCGGTCCGTTGCCTGCTCAAACGGGAAGACCCTGCGAACCTCTTGCCTGTGCAGGCCGAGCACTGCAGCTGCTCGCTGCGCGGCGTCCTCTGACGCCGCGTCACGGCGTCCGCGCCAATCCACCAGCACGCCACCCATCCGCAGCAGTGGCGCCGCGTACTCGAGCACAACCGGCTGTGGGGCGAGCGCCCGCGCGACGACCACATCATTGAGCTCGATGCCCTCCTGCCACTCCTCCGCCCGCGAGCACACCACCTGTGTGTTCTCGACAGCCCCCGCTTCGCACGCGCGCTCGAGGAACTCGCACTTACGGCGCTGGCTCTCGACCAGCCTTACTTCTGCCGTCGGCAACGCAACCGCCAGCGCCAACCCAGGGAAGCCAACGCCGCTACCCAGGTCAGCCAGTCTCCCCGCCGTCGATACCTGTTCGACGTCCAGCGCCACCAGCGAGTCAGCTACATGCGCCTGCAGCGCCTGCTCGGGCGCGCGGATCGCTGTTGGCGCATGCTCGTCAGTCTCCAAGACCGTGAGCACGCTCATCAGTCGGCTCTGCTGGCCAGAAGTCAGCCCTTGCCATTTCACGTGAAACGCTCTGCCGTTGAGTGCGCTGCTCAGTCCGTCGACGGGGTGATGACCAGATAGCGCTCTGGCTCATTGCCCTCGCTGTGGGTCTCCACACCGCCGCGGTCACGCAGATACTCGTGGACGATCCGACGCTCGAACGGCGGCAGCGGGTCCATATCGACTGGTTCACCCGAGCTCAAAGCCTCCTCCGCCGCATCATCGGCAGCGGCATGCAAAGCCTCGGTGCGGCGCGCACGGTAGCCATTGGCATCGATCACCACCCGTACCGCAGACGGGCCATCGGGAAAGATGATCCTCTGGGCTAGATGCTGAACGGCATCGATCGTCTGGCCGTGGCGGCCGATGAAAAGACCAACATCCTCGCCTTCGAGACGGCCACTGAGCACCCCATCCCGCTCCTCAACCTCGATCTCCGCGTCAAGGCCAAGACCATCGATGATCTCCTCGAGCAGCTCCTCGAGAGCCTCCGCAGGCTCGAGGTCGTCCGTGTCCATGTCGTCCTCGCGAGCACTCATCGTCTTCTCCCCGACCGTTTCTTCTTCTTGCGTGGAGATCGCGGCGGGGGCGGGCCGCTCGCGACGCCGCTGCTCGTACCAGCTGCATCCGGGGCGACCACGCTACCGGTCGAAGTCCCTGTAACCCCAGCGACGGCCTCGCGCCATGATGTTTTGGGCTTGCCATTGGCAGACCCCGCAGAGCGCTCGACCCGCGGTGGTGGTGGTAGACGACGTTTGATCAGGTACTGCTGGCCAATCGTCCACAGGTTCGTGGTGATCCAGTACACCAGCAGCCCCGCTGGGTAGCGGTACAGGATGATCACGAAGATCAGCGGTAGCAGCAACATCATGCGGCGCTGCGTGGGGTCGGCAGTGGCGGTTGCGATCAGCGTCGAACCAACCTGCGAGCCGACGTAGAGGAGGATCAACACGACCAACACCACCCCAGTCGCCTTGCTCGTGATGTCGGGGAGGAACAGGAATTTCGCTGAGTGTGGGGCGACCGTGTTGCAGACCGTGCTTTCGAGGTACTTCGAGGGCAGCTTGGCGACGGTGGCGATGTGCGAAGCGGCTTTGTATGTGACCGCTAGGTGACCGTGCGAGTTGTAGTAGGACACGAGCTGCGTGCCGCAGATGTGCTTCTTGAGGTCGGTCCTCAGCATGTAGAAGAGCGAGATGAACACCGGCAGCTGCAAGAGCAGCGGCAGGCACGACGCCAAGGGGTTGATCCCTCTCTCCTTGTAGAACTTCATCATCTCCTGCTGCTGGCGCTGTTTGTCCTCCTTGTACTTCTCTTTCAGCGCGTTCAGTTCTGGAGCCAGCCGCTGCATCTCCTGCATCGACTTCAGCTGCCTGTATGTCAGCGGCACGAGAATCGCGCGGATGAGCACCGTCAGGCCGACGATCGAAAGCCCCCAACTGCCGCCCACGACATGCGCGTGGATGAAGACCATGATCGCTTCGAACAAGCTGATCAGGGGCGAGAAGGCGTCCTGGATCACATTGGCGAGGATTGGCATGCGCTAGGGACTCTCGGCGGTGGTGGTTATGGGCGGGTGGGGAAGGACTCGGGTGCTACGACGGCCGCGGGCCATGGACTTATATGCCCGCTGTCTGCTTAGCCGCAATGATCGTGGCCCTCAGCGTGACTCGCAACCCTGAAGACTCGCTGGGCCTCCACTGGATCGTATCCGCCGAGGCTCCACGGGTTGCACCTGAGCAGACGCCACCCCGCGAGCACCAGGCCCCTAAGTATGCCGTACTCCCGGATCGCCCCCACCGCATAGCGTGAGCACGTCGGCTCGTACTTGCAGCGCTGCGGGATACCCGGCGAGATCACACGCTGGTAAAAGGCTATGGGAGCCACGGCGATCGTCCTCGCAATCCTCGACGCGGTCCATCCCTGCGTCGCGGTTGTGCTTTGCGCCGACTCGCTCATCCTTCGGTAGCTCCGACCACATCCGCGGATCCCTCACGCAGGCCAGCCTTCGCGATCAGCTCCTGTAGCGCGCCGTCAACCCCTGCCAAACCCTCTCGCTCCGCGAGCTCGCCCGCGGGTGGACGCGCCACCACGACGACGTCCTGGTCCGGCTTCAGATCTCCCTCGGTCTGCGCAAACGCCTCGCGCAACAGGCGCTTGACCTTATTGCGCTGCACCGCGCCCCCAACCTTTCGCGAAACCGACAGGCCCAGGCGCGGGCGCTGCGTCGAGCCGTTCGGGAACGTGTAAAGGACGAGGTGCCGGTTCGCGACCGATCGACCCTGCCTATAAACGCGCTCAAACTCAGCGCTACGCGATAGACGCCCTCGCCCCGGCGACCGCGGCTTCATGACAGGTGACCCGGCTTCGCGCGTCCCGCCAACACGACCTCAGGCCGACAGGCGCTTGCGCCCCTTGTCACGGCGACGCTTCAGCGTGAGCCGCCCTGCGCGTGAGGCCATACGCGCGCGGAAGCCGTGAGCACGGGCTCGCTTGCGCTTCTTCGGCTGATAGGTGCGCTTCATTGCGGCTTGCAGTATAGGACCGTACGGCGCTAGCTGATTTTTCCCGCCAAATGCGGGCACTCCCACCGAGCATCTCAAGGCGTTGGGTATAGTCGCCCGACCGGGCCCTCGGGCCTCCCGACGAATGTAAATCAGCACTGTCTCTGAAAGAGGAGCGGATCGACGCTGCCGTGAATTACGAGCTCGAGCACATATGGTCGCGGGTGCAAACCCAGCTCGCGCTCGTAGTCGACGAGCCCACCTACCGAATCTGGCTCGAGCCGCTCAACGCCATCGAGCTCGTCGGTGAGAGGCTCGTCCTACAGGTACCTCTTCACGCATGCGGGTGGATCAGCGAGCGTTTCGGCAGAGTGATTCAAGCGAGTGTCGAGCTGGTGCTGGGTGCCGGCGCCACAGTCGAGCTAGTCGCCGGAGACGAAGCAACGCGTCGAACCCAGAGCGCATCCACGACGAGCACTCCTGCAGCAACAACACCACAAGGGCTACCCGCTCCTGGCAACAGGGTCCCGTCGTCCGCGCAAGCCGGTCCACTCGGCAATCCCAAGCTCACCTTCGACCAGTTCGTCATCGGCGACTGCAACCGTCTCGCACACGCTGCAGCGCTAGCCGTCGCGGAGATGCCAGCGCAGGCTTACAACCCGCTCTTCCTCTGCGGCCCGCCTGGTGTTGGCAAGACCCACCTGCTGAGCTCGATCGCAAACCTTCTGCTCTGCCACAACCCGGACCTCACCGTCCGCTGCACCACCGGCGAGGCCTTCACCAACGAGTTCCTCGCAGCACTCAGCGGCGGACAGACCGAGGCCTTCAAGCTCCGCTTTCGCGACGTCGACGTCCTACTCCTCGACGATGTGCAGTTCCTCGAGCGTAAGACCAAGACTGAGGAGGAGTTCTTCCATACGTTCAATGCCCTCCATGACAGCGGCCGCCAGATCGTCATCAGCTCCGATAGACCGCCACGTGACCTACAGGCACTGGAGGACCGTCTCCGCGAGCGCTTCGAGGCCGGCCTCGTCGCCGACGTACAGCCACCAGACCTCGCTACTCGCCTTGCGATCCTACGCAAGCGGGTGCAGCACGATCGCATTCAACTAGCAGATGAAACCGCCCTCGACACGATCGCCCAGCGTGTCTCCTCCAATGTCCGCGCACTCGAGGGTGCCCTCATCCGCGTCGTCGCCTTCAGCTCGCTCACCGGCAGACCGCTCACCGGCGAGCTCGCACAAGAGGTTCTCCACAGCCTCTACCCCCGCAGCGTCTCTTCGGCCCAGAGCAAACGCACCGTTGCAGAGATCCAGAGCGCCACATGCGCACACTTCGGGCTCTCCTCCGAAGAGCTTCTTTCATCCGCACGGACAGCCCGCATCGCCTGGCCGCGCCAGGTCGCCATGTATCTCGCACGCGAGCTCACCAGCGAGTCACTGCCAGCCATCGCTCGACAGTTCGGAGGACGAGATCACACAACAGTCCTCCACGCATGGAGGCGCACCTCCACACGGATAGTCTCAGACGAGTCATCTCGCGAGGCTGTGGAGAACCTGTGCAAGAGCCTCGACCCAGAAGGCGCACACCATCTAAACAACACCCTCGACCGCTCAGCCTGAGAGACTTTCAGGCTTCGTCCACAGCACCACGCACAGGCAGCACTCCCAAACCTCCTTTGCAGACGCCACACTTCACATGCCCACAGCCCCTACTAACACTCCTCTAGATCGCAGAGTTCATCGATGAAGCTTTCCCTTTCCGCCGCTGAGCTGTTGGCCCAGCTGCAAACAACCACACGCGTCGCTTCTGCGCGTAGCGCCGTACAGGCACTGTCTGGTGTGATGATCTCCGCTCCCGAGGGCGCACAACCTGAGCTTCTGGCGACAGACATGGAGATTGGCCTGCGCGTGCCCCTGAACGCCGAGGCCATTCGCCCAGGCTCCGTTGTGCTGCCAGCTCGACTCCTCCTCGACGTAGCCCGCTCGCTTCCCTCGCAGCAGCTCACGATGGAGCTCAGAAGCGCTGAGCAGGACGTGGAGCTCATCTGCGGCCCGACCACCTTTCATCTGCGCACCCTGCGATCCGAGGACTTTCCCTCACTACCCTCGCCCTCACCCGAGACACGCGTGGCGCTCCCTGCGGATGCCTTCGTGCAGACGGTTGCTCGCGTCGCTCGCTCTGCCTCACGAGACGAGACCCGTCCCGTTCTCACCGGCATCCTGATGTCCGCTTCTGGGCAGGAGTTGCGCATGGTCGCCACTGACTCCTACCGTCTCAGCGTCAAGGAGACCGCGCTGGAGTCGCCGCTACAGGGGAGCCTCGAGGCGAACGTTCCGGCCCGGGCGCTTCAGGAGCTTGTGCGCATCGCCCAGGCGGCGCCGAGCGATTCCATCGCCGTCAGCGTCGGGCAGAACCAGGCGATCTTCGAGCTCGGTGACGTGGTGCTCTCCTCCCGTCTGATCGATGGCCAGTTCCCGAACTACCGGCAGCTTCTCCCCGAGTCCGTCGAGCACGAGCTGCGACTCTCGAGCGCCGAGCTCACCGACGTCGTTCGCCGGATCAGCCTGCTTGCTCAGAAGAACGCGCCGCTGCGCTTGAGCTTCAGCGAGGGCACACTCACGGTCTCTGCCCAAACCCCGGACGTCGGCGAGGCCAGCGAGGCGATACCGATTCCCTTCACCGGCGAGCCGTTTGAGATTGGCTTCAACCCGGAGTTTCTCCGGGATGGGCTCGAGAGCATCGAGTCGGAGGAGCTGGTGCTGAAGCTGATCAGCCCGCTGCGCCCGGGGCTGATCGAATCCCCTGACACGGGAGATTTCGTGTACCTGATCATGCCGATCCGCCTCAACGTCTGAAGGTGGGGCCGTGCGCGTCACCAGCGTGCAGCTGCGCGACTTTCGCACGTACGAGCGAGCGGAAGCAACGCTCGGCCCCGGCCTGACGATTCTGTATGGGCCCAACGGCGCCGGCAAGTCAAACCTGCTGGAGGCCGTGTATTACGGCTGCACGGGACGCTCGCCGCGCACTCGTAACGAGCGCGAGCTAGTCCGCTTCGACGCAAAGGCTGCACGCGTCTCGGTTCGGTTGCTCGACGGCAGCGACACCCATGAGCTGAGCGTAGGGTTCGGTAGCGTCCCCGACAGTCCACAGCCGGCCAAGCGGATGACCGCTGACGGGGCACCAGTCGAGCGTCTGCTCGACGTCGAGATCAGACCGCTGGTGAGCGTCTTCATGCCAGACCGGCTGGAGCTCGTCAAAGGACCACCTGCCCTCCGCCGAGCACACCTCGACCAAGTGGTCGCCGGCATCTGGCCGCTGAGAGCAGACACTCGCCGGGAGTACTCACGCGTGCTCGCACAGCGAAACGCGTTGCTCGGTCGCATCCGCTCCGGACGCGCCTCGCAGGCGACGCTCGCCACCTGGGACCGCGAGCTGGCCGTCAAGGCACTGGAGCTTCGTGCCCATCGCGCGTCAGCGGTTGATCTTCTAAGCGAGCCATTCGTGGGCCGCGCTGAGCAGCTTGGCTGTAGTGGTGAGCTGACGCTGGTCTATCGCCCCCGCTCGCGTGCAGAGGACGAGCAGGAGTTCCTTGCCGAGTTGCGTGAGCGCCTACCAGGCGATCTAGAGCGTGGCTTCTCCGGACACGGACCTCACCGCGACGAGCTCGCGATCCTGCGCGACGGGCGCGAGCTGCGCGTATATGGATCCCAGGGCGAACAACGGCTCGCGCTGCTGGCATTGCTGCTGGCCGAGCGTGCCGTGCTAGCCGAGGAGCGCCAGCAAACGCCTCTGATGCTGCTCGACGATGTCATGAGCGAGCTCGACAGCGAGCGCCGCGAGCTCCTTGCCCGCGAGCTGCGCTCCGGCGGCCAAAGCGTGATCGCGACCACTGATCTCGCCCATGTTCCCGGTGCCACCGATCCCTCCGTAGCGCGGCTGCGCATCTCGCCCGGTGCGATCCTGCAGGAGGCCATGGCAGCATGAGTAGAACCGCCCCACGCCCACTTTCAGTCGCGCTGGACAGCTTGACCGGCACTCTCGCGCCGGCGAGCACTCTCGCTCGTGTTCAGGAGGTTTGGGAGCAAGCGGCAGGCCCCGCGATCGCCGCCAGCGCCCGTCCCACCGCGGAGCACGGCGGGGTTCTTACAGTGACCTGTGATGCCGCGGTGTGGGCGCAGGAGCTCGACTTGATGGCCGACGATTTGATCGCCCGCCTCAACCTTGCTCTCGGCGTGGACGGCATTAGCGCTCTGCGTTGCCGTACCGGTTGAGCCTGCCGGCGCGTACATCGCCCATATTCCCTGCATTTTGCAGGCATTTAGCCTCACTTGCGGGGCCGCTCCAGGGGCCGCTCGTGCTATCCTTGTGACTACATCGAAACCGCCCCAGCCGTGGACCTAGCGCCCCGGAATCCGGGGCGTTCTCACGTCATCGGAGGGTCATTTGGCGGCAGGTAGCGAAAGCTCTGAACAGAGCATGGGTAAGGGCGGCGTCAATGACCCGTCGATGGGTGGCGGCTCGGCCGATTACGACGCGCAGGACATCACGGTTCTCGAGGGTCTTGAGGCCGTTCGCAAGCGCCCCGGTATGTACATCGGATCGACGGGCGTCATGGGTCTGCATCACCTCGTATATGAGTTGGTCGACAACTCCGTCGACGAGGCGCTTGCCGGCTTTTGCACCGAGGTATCGGTCACGATCCACCCGGACAACTCGGTCACAGAGGTGGACAACGGGCGCGGCATTCCCGTCGCCAAGATGGACAAGGAGGGCTTGCCCGCCGTGCAGGTCGTGCTCACCGTCCTGCACTCCGGCGGCAAGTTCGGCGAGGGCGGCGGCTACAAGGTCTCCGGCGGCCTGCACGGCGTCGGCGTGTCCGTCGTCAACGCGCTGTCTGAGCAGCTGCGTGTAGAGGTCCGTCGCGACGGCCACGTTTTCTCTCAGGAGTACTCACGCGGTGCCCCGCAGACGGAGCTGACCCAGGGCGAGAAGCTCGCACCGGGTGCCTCCACGGGCACGAGCGTCACGTTTCTCCCCGACGCCGACATCTTTGAGACCCTCGACTTCGACTTCACCACGCTCGAGGAGCGCCTGCGCGAGACCGCCTTCCTGACCCGCGGGCTGAAGATCTCGATCGTGGACGAGCGCGGCGAGGGCCATTCCGCGCAGTTCCAGTACGAGGGCGGGATCGAGGACTTCGTCTCCTATCTCAACGAGAACAAGGAGACCGTGCACCGCAAGGTCATCTTCTTTACCGGTGAGTCCGAGGAAGGCGCTGCCGAGGTAGCACTGCAGTGGAACTCCTCTTACCAGGACTCGATCCACTCCTTCGCCAACAACATCAACACGCGCGAGGGCGGCTCGCACATGAGCGGCTTTCGCTCGGCGCTCACGCGCACGCTCAACAAGTACGCGCGCGACCACAGCCTGCTCAAGGACAAAGAGGACAACCTCACCGGTGAGGACGTGCGTGAGGGCCTGACCGCTGTCATCTCCGTCAAGCTCCGCGACCCCCAGTTCGAGGGTCAGACCAAGACCAAGCTCGGCAACCCCGGCATGGCCGGCTTCGTCGAGTCGATCGTCAACGCAGGCCTTGGTGAGTTCCTCGAGGAGAACCCCAGCGAGGCACGCGCTGTGATCATGAAGTCCGTCCAGGCGCAGCGTGCCCGTGAGGCAGCGCGCAAGGCCCGCGACCTGACCAGGCGCAAGTCGGCGCTCGAGAACTCCACGCTCCCCGGCAAGCTCGCCGACTGCTCGATCAAGGATCCGTCGCTCGCCGAGCTGTTCGTCGTCGAGGGTGACTCCGCCGGTGGCTCAGCCAAGCAGGGACGCGACCGCGAAACCCAGGCGGTGCTGCCGCTGCGAGGGAAGATCCTCAACGTGGAGAAGTCGCGGATCGACAAGGTCCTGCAGAACACCGAGGTGCAGGCGCTCATCACCGCGATCGGCACCGGTGTCCGCGACGAGTTCAACATCGAGAACGCGCGCTACCACAAGGTTGTTTTGATGACAGACGCGGATGTTGACGGCGCCCACATTCGCACGCTGGTTCTCACCCTGCTCTTCCGCGAGATGGAAGAGCTGATCAAGGCTGGCTACGTCTACATCGCCAAGCCGCCGCTGTACAAGCTCAAGCAGGGCTCGCGTGAGCGCTACATCGAGAAGGACTCCGAACTCGAAGAGATCCTGCTCTCCGACAAGTGGGAGAAGATCGACGTCTTCGACCGCCACGGCACCCAGTTCAAGCTCACCGAGGCTCGCTGGCAGCGGTTCATCCGTCTGCTCAAGCAGTACGAGGGCTGGTCCTCGTCGCTGCGCGCAACTCACGGCCACGACGTCGTTCAGTTCCTCGAGGAGTCCTCGCTGCTGGGTGAGCAGGCGCTGAGCGCCGAGGCCGCGATCGAGCATCTCGAGCACGCGACCATCGATGGCGATACCCACACCACCGAGCTGATCGAGACGGACCCCGTTGAGCTTCGCATCAAGGCCATCGAAGCGAAGACGGGCTTTGCGCGCATCCACCGCATCAAGCGCAGCCTGTTCGACTCGCAGGAGTACCGCTCGCTCGCCCGTGTCCACGCGCAGCTGATCGAGCTCGCCGGCGTCCCTGCCTTCGATGTGCGTCTTGGCGACGCCACCGAGACGGCGCCCTCCTTCGAGGCACTGCACCCGGCGGTTATGGCCGTCGTGCAGAAAGGAACCAAACTCCAGCGCTTCAAGGGCCTCGGCGAGATGAACGCCGAGCAGCTCGGCGAAACCACGATGGCGCCGGCAACCCGCACACTCGCGCAGGTAACGCTCGAGGACGCCTTCGCCGCCGACCGCGTCTTCTCGATGCTCATGGGAGACCAGGTCGAGCCGAGGCGAGCATTTATCGAGGACAACGCACGGACCGTGGCCAACCTAGATGTGTAGTCGGGAGGTGAGTAATGGCATCTGCTGATGTGATCAGCGGCGGCAACGTCGAACCGCGAGCGCTCGAGGACGAGATGCGCACCGCGTATCTCGATTACGCGATGTCGGTGATCGTCGGGCGTGCGCTGCCGGACGTCCGAGACGGCCTCAAGCCCGTCCATCGCCGCGTGCTCTACGCGATGAACGAGCTTGGCCTCGGGCCCACCCGCTCCTACGCCAAGTGCGCCAAGATCGTCGGTGAGGTGATGGGCAACTATCACCCCCACGGCGACTCCGCCATCTACGACACGCTCGTCCGCATGGCCCAGGAGTTCTCCATGCGCAACGAGCTCGTCGACGGCCAGGGCAACTTCGGGTCGGTGGATGACGATCCGGCTGCTGCCATGCGCTACACCGAGGCCCGTCTCGAGCGCATCGCCACGGAGATGCTGCGCGACCTCGACATGGACACGGTCGATTTCGTAACCAATTACGACGGCTCGCGCCGCGAACCGCTGGTGCTGCCGGCGCGCTTCCCGAACCTGCTGGTCAACGGATCCTCGGGGATCGCGGTGGGAATGGCGACGAACATCCCGCCGCACAACCTGCGCGAGGTGATCGACGCGACGATCGCGTACATCGAC
>JBEKAM010000011.1:0-30802 GCA_050015915.1 Solirubrobacteraceae bacterium | reverse complement strand
CGGCAGCGCGATCGTAGTGGGAAGTGAACGCGGGCTCGCGCAGGTGACGCTTGAGACGGGTTCAGGACCTGTGCCAGTGGTTCTGCAGCCAGTATCCGAGCGGGTAAGCAGTGGCTGGATGCGCCAGCCGATCCCCACGTGGGGCCCGTACGAGCGCGAGGCTGAGCTGCTGGCGGCGCTCGGCGTGGAGCGCTCGAACCTGCCGGTCGAGGCATATGTCAACGGCCCCACGCATCTGTCGGTGGAACTCGCAGACGAGGACGCGGTGGTGGCGCTCGCGCCCGACATGCGCGCGCTAAACGCGCTGGGGGAAGTTGGCGTCAGTTGCTTTGCCGGCTCGGACGGGCGGTGGAAGACGCGGGTATTTGCCCCCGGCTTGGGTGTGGCGGAGGACCCCGCCACGGGATCGGCGGCTGGTCCACTGGCCGTGCACCTGGCGCGCCATGGGCGAATTGGGTTTGGAGAGGAGATCGAGATCCGTCAGGGCGCGGAGGTGGGGCGTCCGTCGGTGTTGCTCGCACGCACGGCCGGGAGCGAGGATTCGATCGAGCGTGTGGAAGTAGGTGGCTCGGCGGTGATCGTTGCGCGGGGGGAGTTTCTGCTGGGTTGAGGGGCTGGTCGGTCGCGCGAAGGTTCGCTGCGGGCTCACGTGATCGAGCAAAACGGTGAGGGGCTGGTCTGCCGGCGCTACTTGTCAGCTACCGCACATATTCCTGTTGACCAAACTCCTCCGCGGTGTTAGGGTCGGCCACATGCTGCACCGATCGGTAATCTCGGTCATGGTGGCCGTGTCGATATTGCTGCTGAGCGCGGCGTCTGCGTCGGCTGCAAGTAAATGCCTGAGCGCCGCATCTGTGAGTCCGAGCACTGAGTCATCCAGTGCGTCCGAAGTGCAAGGCTTTTGGCTCGGGAATGACGGCGCGCTGTACCAGTCGAAGGTCCCCAGCGGCGCGTGGGGGCAGGAGCCCAAGAGCCTGGGTGAAGGCGTTGCTCCGGGTTCAAGCCCGGAGCCGATCGTCGACCCGTGGGGTGCCGAGGTCGTCTACTACGTTGGAACTGACGGATACGTTCATCAGCTCTACGAACAAAACGGCAAATGGAAAAGCCAGGCACTCACGCTCGCTGGTAAGGCGGCGCCCAATACGACGCCTGCCGTCATCAACGATCCGTGGGGAAAAGAGGTGATCTACTTCGTTGGCGAAGACCACGCGATCCACCAGATTGCCTGGTATGGCGGTGAATCTTGGTATGCGTACCCGCTCGGGGGGGCAGTTGCCGCGAACACGAGCCCGGCGGTGGCCAACCAGTCGGGTCAGGAGTACATCGCGTACGTGGGCAGCGACAACGCCATCCACGAGTGGGTGTGGGCCGGCGAAGGGACATGGTCGAACCCGTCCGTCGGCGGCGACGTGCGGTCGAACAGCAGCCCAAGCATCGTGGCCAATCCGTGGGGTACCACTCCGGCCATATATTTCTCCGACGTCGACGGGTACGCCCATCAGCTCGCGAACTACGGCGGTACCTGGGGGAACTACCCCCTGCCGTTCACCAAGATGGGACCAAACACCTCGCCCGCCGCGGTGAACGACCCCTGGAGCAAAGAGGACGTCTACATCACTGATGCGGAAGGGGGCATCTATCAGATCGCTTGGTATGGCGGGTCTTCGTGGTACGGCTACCCCATAGGCGGGAACACAGTGGCACCCAACACCAGCCCGTCGGTGGTCAACGAGTCGACGGCCAGCGAGCAGATCATGTACATCGGGACCGATGGCGCCGTTCACGACTGGGAATGGGCGAGCGGTGCCAACTGGTCTAGCCACATCGTCGGAGCCAGCGCTGAAGGACGATCTGGCTGTAAAACCGAAAAATGGTATTACTCGAAGTCCAGCGGGGGCTGCGTTTATACCGGTGTAGCGACCTACACCTGCTCTGAAGTCGGCAAGGGGTACCTGAAGTCTCATGTGATCGGCGGTGGCGGCGCCGGGTTCGTGGAGATGAGTCCGCCGGCAAAACCCGGCGATTACTGCAACTACTACCGTCCCGGCTCGTCGGTGACTCCCTGGTGGAAATCGTTGCTAACGACCGCGGATAGCGAATCGCTGTCTGCCTACACAGGCTTCTCGCCGCCTACGCCGCTAGGCGAATATCAGGAGACCGACGGCACAGGGCTCGACTCGAGCCCGCCGTCGGCCTGCCAGGCCTACCACAACACGTACGGGCTATGGCTGAACGGACACGACAGCGCTCCGGGGTGCCCCGAATACGGAAAATGCGCGAGTGGCATGCAGCACACGGTGGCGTTCGGTGAAAGCTTCGCGGACGTCAAGCCGTGGAGTAGTACCTTCGGAAGTGGTGCCTCGCTCGAGATCACCAACGAAATGAGCGGTGTTGCACGTGAAGACTCGGCACCCCAGACGGGAGGGTATGCGTGCGTGGATCTCGTAGACACGGAATCCACAGCCCGCCCCGCTTTGGAGGACTGTCTGGTCGAGTGGACCATAGCGGCAGGTGAAGGTGGTGGCGATACGCCAGTCTCGTGCGGCGTACTGCCGAACGGGCAGGACTTCGCGTCGTTCTTCTCGGGGACGGCTCCGGGCACGAGACACTGGACGATCGCCCCAGGGTCGCATCTACAGGTCACCGGTGGTGCCAGCGGCACCTACGCGTTTGCTGGCGAGATAACGCCACAGAATCTCGAAAGCATGGTGCAAGACGCAAACAGCACCTGCGGCTTCGGCTACGCGGCAAACCCAGGCGCGTATGCGCTTCTGGGCATCGAGAACGGGTTCGAGGGCCAGGCTGATCTGGGCCACTTCGGAGGCTTCGTCAGCAATCTGAATGCCTTCACGAACTATCGGTCCTAGCGTGCGGGGCGCTGGGGGGCCTTCCATGACATCCTGCCTGGATGTCTCAGATCACCACACCGCAAGGCATAGCGCTCGAGTACGAGACTTTTGGCTCGTCTGAGGACCCGCCGCTGCTGTTGGTGATGGGCTACGGCTCGCAGCTGATCACTTGGCCGCGAGCTTTCTGTGAGCGTCTGGCGGCGGGCGGGCGCTTTGTCATCGCCTTTGACAACCGTGACTGTGGGCTCTCCTCCAAGCTCGACAGTCAGGGCGCGGAGGTCTCGTTGGTAATCGCGGCGGCGTCAGCTGGCGACTTCGAGAAGGCCAGGGAGCTGGCCGCTTACACGCTGAGCGACATGTCCGACGATGGCTTTGCTCTGCTGAGCGCGCTGGGGATCGACCGGGCGCATGTGGTGGGTGTGTCGATGGGCGGCATGATCGCTCAGACGATGGCGATCGAGCATCCGGAGAGGTTGCTGACGCTCACCTCGATCATGTCCACCACCGGCGAGTCCGGGTTCGGCCGCTCCACACCGGAGGCCCGGCAGGCGCTGCTCACACCGCCGCCGTCCGACCGGGCCGGCTACGTGGAGGCGGCGGCGCGCATGCTGATCTGGCGCTCGAAGAAGTACCCGGAACTCGACAGCGCTCGCCAGTTGGCCGGTGAAAGCTATGATCGCTGCTACTACCCCGAGGGCTCATCCCGCCAGCTGGCGGCGATGATCGCGAGCGGCTCGCGCGCGGAGGGCCTGCGGCAGCTTCAGGTTCCCACGCTGGTGATCCACGGCCTCGACGATACGCTGATCGCGCCAAGCGGCGGCGAACGGACGGCAGAGCTCGTCCCGGGCGCCCGCCTGCTTTTGGTCGAGGACATGGGCCACGATCGCCCGGAGCCGCTGTGGCCGCAGCTCAGTGGCGCGATCCTCGAGCATACGGCTGAGTAGCCGGTCAGTGTGCGTGGCGTGAGCGCTCGACCAACTCGCCCAGCGAGTGCTGCTGGTGGTCCTGTGCGTCGAAGTTCTCAGGTGCCAGCCATGCCTCGAAGCCGCCGCGTATGGCGGGCCATTGATCGTCGGTGATCGCATACCAGGCGGTGTCGCGACTACGGCCCTTGACGATCTGGTGCTTACGAAAGACACCCTCGAACGTGAAGCCGAAGCGCTCGGCCGCCTTGCGTGAGGCTGCGTTGAGGGCGTTGCACTTCCACTCCACACGACGGTAGCCGAGCTCGTCGAACGCGTTTCGCACCAGTAGGTAGATCGCCTCGGTAGCAGCGGTGGTGCGCTTGAGCCCCGCGCCGAACCACACGTGCCCGATCTCGACCACACCGGACTCGGGGGTGATGTTCAGATATGCCGCCATTCCTAGTGGACGCTCGTCGGGCAACGGCGAGAGGGCGAAGTAAACGGCTCCCTCCCAGGCAGCAGCCCACTGGAGTGTGCCCCGTAGCTGCTCGACGCTCTCGTAGGGTCCGTCGGGCAGGTAGGTCCAAGTCGCGAGATCACCCTCCGGAGGATGCGACGCGGCGTACAGCGGTTGCGCGTCGGCGTCGGGCAGGAACGGGCGGGCAAGCACATATGAGCCGCGCAGCGGGCCACGGATGGGGCGCTGTGCCGGGGTCCAGTCCACCTTCTCCCCGAGCGGAAGCGGCTGTGATTCCTCGGCGGTCAAAGCTGCTCTGTCCGCGTAGGCACGCCCAACAGCACTCGCCCTGTGAGCTCCCAGATGGCGGGGTTCACCTGGAAGTGCGCGGTTGCTGTATGCGCATCGCGAAAGCGTCGCTGTAGCGGCGAGTCCTCGTAGATGGCGGTACCGCCGCCGAGGTCATACATCGAGCGAGCCACATCAGCGCCGCTGCGCACGGCGTGGGTGGCGGCGAGGCGTAGACCGAGGCGCAGCGACTCGGAGACTGGTGCGTCCTGCTGTGCGGCTGCCCATGCCTCTTCGATTGCCTCGTAGTAGAGCGAGCGTGCGGCGCGTAGCGCCGCCTCCGCCTCGCCGACTGCTGCCTGGGTGGCAGGCCGCTCGGCGAGCGTGCGGCTGGATCCCGTTGCGGTCTTCGCCGCAGCCAGCTGGATGAGATCTTCGATAGCGCCGCGCGCGTTGCCCAGTGCGGCGGCGGCGATGGACAGGGCGAAGAAGCCAAACACGGGGAACCGATATAGCGGTGTGCGCACACGCGGGCCCGAGTCGACCAGCGAGAGGATGTGGTGCTCGGGTACGAACAGGTCGTTGGCGAGCGCATCGTGGCTGCCAGTGCCGCGTAGGCCGCTTGTGTGCCAAGTGTCGAGGATCTCGAGCTCCGCTGTGGGCAGCGCAACGACACGCAGAAGCGGACCTTTGGCGCCAGCCTGCGGGTTATCGAGCACGCACCCTGCAAACAGCCACTGCGAGTGGGAGATACCGCTGCAGAACGACCATCGCCCGGAGACCCGCACGCCGCCGTCGACAGGCACAGCCTTGCCGCGTGGAGCCCACACGCCGGCGGCCACCATCTGCGGATCGGTGAAGATCTCGGTGGCGCCCTCCTCTGGTAGATAGGCGGACAACAGGCTGCTGGTGGCGGCGATCGACACACACCAGCCAGCTGATGCGTCCCCTCGGGCGATCGTCTCCGCGCCGCGCAGCGTCGTTGCGGGCGGGGCTTCGAGTGCGCCGAGCGCCGCCGGCACGCCAGCGCGCATCAATCCCGTCGCGCAGAGCTCCTCGAGTAGCGCCTGCGGCAGCGCGCGCTCACGCTCGGTCGTGGCTGCAAGCTCTCGCGCGAGAGTCGAGGCGCGCTGAGTCGATGTACTGAGCTCTGTGTCAGTTGGCGGACTGGAGGCGGAAGCGGCAGACGATGGCATGAGGACCCCTTGACTTGATTTCAGCACTGTACCTGTATGGGTGATGGCTTCTACGTGGTTGTCACCACGGAGCTGGGCGATACGGGCGGAATGTCTCGACGGTGCACCCAGTTGGTAAGCACTTGCACCACCAACAGCAGCACCAGCGCGAGAGCAGCCGTAGAGGCGATGTACCACGGCCACGGACCCATCACATTGAGCAGCGAGCTGTATTCAGGCTTTTCGCGCAGGAACATGTAGTTGCCGCCCGTGACGATATCGCCGATCGCCGCGACGATGGTGAATACAAATGTCGCTGCGTACACCCGCCGCACGGCACCAGGACGCGGATACTGTTGACAACCGAGCACCAAGAAGCATGCGGCCACGATCGCGCCTATGTGATAGGTGAAATAGGTGAAGTAGTAGACGCTGGGAAAGCTGCGTGACAGATCTGGAGTGAGCGTGGCCTGCAGCGAGGCGGTCAGAGACCAGAAGTAGGCGAGCTCAATCAACAGTGCGCGGCGTGTCAACAGGGCGAGGATCGAGGTAACCGAAATGACGTCCGTGAGCTGCAACGGGAGGTCGTACTGCGTCGTCCATATCCCCAGCAGGACATCAGCGAGATACTCGCCCGCCCAACCGGCGAAGATCGCAAACGCGAGCACGCGTGCCGCCGGCACGACCCAGCGCCCAGGGTGAGCGCGTGGGGCACATACCGCCAGGACGATCGCCAGCGCGAGCACTGCCAGAGCTGCGAGGTGTGCGTCCGAGAACTGCCGCAAGCTGCCAGTCTATGAGCCTACGACTTGGGCGAACAGGGGTTGTCATACGGGCGTAATTCTCAAGTTGGTTGAGTGTGGCTGCC
The DNA here is from genome assembly GCA_050015915.1 of Solirubrobacteraceae bacterium. Lineage (GTDB taxonomy): Bacteria > Actinomycetota > Thermoleophilia > Solirubrobacterales > Solirubrobacteraceae > Palsa-744. The sequence goes on along the minus strand of JBEKAM010000011.1, from coordinate 24,260 downwards.
GATGCGGTTGTATGGAGCAAGCCCGCCACCGGCTACGCCGCCCCGGCGCCGTAATCATTGCGACTTTGGCCGCGTTTGATGTCGCTTATCACCTGCTGTTGCGCGAGTCGGTACGTCGCATGCTAGGAATAAGACACGAAGCGTAGGCCTCGCGGTCTGTATCGCTTGCAGGTCTGCGTGCAGGTTGGTTTCACATATAGGCTCTACGGGACCAGTGCCATCGTCCACATCTGATTCCGCCGCCGAGCCCCAGCTCATTGACCTGTTGCACCTGGGCCGAGCAAAAGTGATCGGCGCCTGGCGCGTGGGCGATGTAATCGTCGATCCCGGCCCCAGCAGTTGTTTGCAGCAGCTGCTCCCGGTACTCGAGCGTCACCCGCCGCGAGTGTTGGCGCTCACGCACATCCATCTCGATCACGCCGGCGCGACAGGCTCGCTGACCCGCCGCTTCCCCGACGCGGAGGTGTGGGTACACGAGCGCGGCGCCCGGCACCTGGCCGATCCTTCGAAGCTACTCGCGAGTGCGACTCGTCTATACGGCGCGCACATGGAGCGCCTGTGGGGCGAGGTGTTGCCAGTGGCGGCCGAGCGCATTCGTGTGCTGCAGGGGGGCGAGACGCGGGGCGCGTTTCGCGTCGCCTACACGCCCGGCCATGCCTCCCACCACGTCTCCTACCTACACGAGCCCAGCGGACGTGCGTTCACGGGCGATGTCGCTGGGGTACGCATCGATGGCGGCTGCGTGCTTGCGCCCACACCACCGCCGGACATTGACCTGCAGGCGTGGCGCGCGTCACTGGAGCTAATCGAAGCCTGGCAGCCGCGTAGCCTCGCGGTTACCCACTTCGGAGCGTATGAGGATGTGGAGGACCAGTTGGGTGCGCTGCGTGAGCAACTCGAGCAAGTGGAGACGTTTGCCCGCGAGCTCGACGAGTCGGCCTTCGCATCAGCGATCCGGGCGATGGTGGCCGCCAAGAGCGCGCCGCAGACGGTGGCAGTGTATGAGCAGGCGATGCCGCCCGGGCAGTCCTTCGCCGGTCTCTCGCGCTACCTGCGAGATTAGCCCAGCTAGAGACCTAAGAACGCTCCGCGCGAACCTCGAAATCGGTGAGGGTCAGTGGCCCAAATGAGGTGATCAGAGCGACGTCGATCGCGTCTCGACCGCGACCAACGACCACGCGACCGATGCGGGGGCGATTGTTGCGCGCATCAAACGTGTACCAGTGGCCATCCAGATAGGCCTCAAACCATGCCGCGAAATCCATCTGCTCGGCCGGCTGTGGGACGTCTATCTCGGGGATGTAGCCGAACACATAGCGAGCTGGGATGTTCAGCGCGCGACAGAACGTGATCGCCAGGTGCGCGAAGTCACGACATACCCCCTGGCCGGCCCGGTAGGCGTCGGCGGCTGTCGTCCACGGGTTGGATGCGCCGGGGACGAACTCCAGATGGGTGTGGACGTAGTCAACGATCGCCTGCACGCGTCCCCACCCGGGTGGCAGATCGCCGAAACGCTGCCAGGCCTCGTGTCCAAGCTCGTCGGGCAGGCAGAAGCGGCTGGGCAGAACGAAGCTGAGGACATCGTCCGGTAGCGAAGGCACGGGCGTCTCCGGCGTGTCCGGCTTGATTGTGTCGGCCGCGTGCATCAGCACCACCTGCGCTTCGTAGGTGACGTGCGAGCCGCCGCTATCGAGCTCGAAGCGCTCACAGCGATTGCCGTAGCTGTCCACATAGCTGTGATGTCGGGCGCTCGTGTACCAGTGCTCGCCGTTGATAGCCATGCCTGGCTGGGGGCGGGGGGCGACCTGCATGATGGCGACGGCAGACTGCGAGGAAAGCAGGCCGAACTGGCAGCCGACGGTGAGCGCTAGCGGTTGCTCGTCTACGGAGCGGTAATTGCCCGTAGGCTCGAGATCAACCATTGCTAGTGAGGATGCCAGGAAACAGGACGTCACCCCGCACAGGCTGCTTGCGGGGGGCGCAGCGCCGCTGTACCCTTGCGCACTCGTGCAGTTCAGGATCACCCCTCATTCGGCGCTTGCGCCCCCACCGAACGCGCTCGACCTGCTCTGGGAGCAGCTTGGCGGCTACCACGAGGACGTCTCGTTTGCGAAGGTCGGTGCTGAGATCATGGCCACGACCGGAGAGGACGCACCGGTGTCGATGACGGTCGACGAACGCGTGGAGATCGGCCGTCGCGCGGTGCTGGACATCGTCGGCGAGGTCTGTGAAGGGGCGCCAGAGCTCAGGTCGGATTGGTTCGCGGTCCGCTCCGAGCTGTAGTCGCGACGCTGGTTCTTGCGCTTGCGCCCGCTGCGGTCGCACGTGCGGCTGTGCACCGTCGCGCGATCCCGGTGGCGGTGTCGTTCGACGCGAGCGAACCGGGAGCGCCGGTTCCGCGCAACTTCCTGGGCCTGTCATTCGAGGTGGGAAGCCTGCCCCGGATCGCCAGTTATTCCGGTGAGGGCAATCTGGTGAGTATGCTGCGCTCGCTCGGCGTGGGTGTGCTTCGCTTCGGCGGCATCACGGCCGACGAGCAGACTGCGTGGGTGGACGAGGCGACGCCGCGGCCGGCGTGGGCGCTGGGCGTGCTCGAAGCGGGTGATCTCCGCGGGCTCGGGAGCCTGGCCGCTGCGAGTGAATGGCACGTGCTGCTGACGCTCGGCTTCGCTCACTTCGACCCCGAAGCGGCAGCCCGCGAGGCTGCTGCCGCCAAGGCGGCGCTGGGGGAATCCCTGGAAGCGATCGAGATCGGCAACGAGCCTGACTCCTATGCCCGCCACGGCCTACGCCCGCAGCCGTGGACGCCCGTCCAGTATGAGGAACAGATCAACGCGTACCGCATAGCCATCGAAGCGCTGGTCCCCGGTATCCCGCTCGCCGGGCCGGATTCGTCGGGCTCGAGCGCGTATGAAAAATGGGGGTTGAGCGAGGCGATCTACCAGCGTCCTGCGCTGCTCACGGGCCACCATTACCCGCTCGGCTGCGCAGAACAACCGCCGCCAACGATCGCTCGTTTGCTGAGCCCGCAGATCCGCCAGCTGGAGGAACGCTCGCTGCGTCGCTACCAGTTCATCGCGCAGGAGACCGAAGTTCCGTTCCGCATGGACGAGGCGAACACCGTCTCTTGTGGTGGCGTGGCTGGCATCAGCAACACGTTCGCGTCGGCACTGTGGGCGGTCAACTTCTTGACCAAGGCGATGGCGATGGGCGTGTCGGGAATCAACCTGGAGGGCAATCCCGCCAACTGCGAAGGCTATACGCCGGTGTGTGCGCCGAGCGCGGAAGATCTCGCAACGGGCGCGCTGCGCGCGCAGCCGGAGTGGTATGCGCTGCTGCTCGCCAAGGCGCTGGTCGGCGAGCGCCCGTTGCCAACGACCGTCAAGCCGAAGCCGGCTGAGCGCCCCAACGTGGAAGCCAGCACGTTCCTTGCCCCCGATGGCACGCTTCAGTTCGTGCTCGTCGACGACGATCCCCCGGGATCGCCTCGCGTGGCGGTGCATCTACACATCGGCGATGGCTTTCATGGTGCGAGCGTCCTGTCGTTGACAGCACCGTCGCCCACTGCGCTGTCGGGTGTGAGGCTGGGGGGGCAGGAAGTTCAGCCCGATGGCCTGTGGAATGAGCCGGCGACGCTGCCGCGCGTGGCGAACAAGCACGGCGTGATCACCGTGAAGCTTGCACCCAGCAGTGCCGCGCTCGTGACCGTCGCGCCAGCGGGGTAGCTGGATGGGCTCCGCGCGGGCCACTCATTAACGAATGAGGCGGCCATTAACGAGTGAGGCGGCCGAATCGCTAGGCGCGAGCCGCGACTTGGTGCGCTAGCGCGCTGGCGTTGGCTTTCGTCGGCAGGCAGGCCCGCAGGCGGGTGCCGTGTTGGTTGGCACTGATGCTGAGGGTGCCGCCTGCCAAGCCCACCCGCTCGCGCATGCCCTCTAGCCCGAAGCCTGGTCTGGTGGTATCTGGGTCAAAGCCGCAACCGTTGTCTTGGACTTCGATCTGCAAGTGCGCGCCGGGTTGGCTGACTTCCACGCGCACGGTGCTTGCCCCAGCGTGCTTGGCGACGTTCGTAAGTGCCTCCTGGACCAATCGGTAGATGGTGCTCTCGAGATCCGGGTCGAGTCGCGGCTGGTCTTTCCCGTGGTCGGGCAGCATGATTTCGCTGTTGATCTCCAGGCCGCTCTGCTCGCGGTGACGATCGAGCAGCGTCTCAAGTGCGATCTTCAATCCCAGTTCGTCGAGGGCGGCTGGACGCAACTCGGTGATGATCGCCCTGAGGTTCTCGATCTCTCGCTCGATGTGCTCGATTACCGTGCGCATTGTCTGTTCGTGTTGCTCGGGGTCGCCGCGGCGTAGTGCCGCGGAGACGAGCATCCGTAGTGCGGCCAGTCCCTGCAGCGTCTCGTCGTGTAGCTCGCGCGCCCACCGACGGCGCTCGTCTTCAGCGGAAGCAAGGGAGCTTCGTAGCCGGTCGGCGGCCACGCTTTGAGCGAGCGCTACCGCCGTTGCCGCGCTCGCGGCAAAAGTGCGCAGCATCTGCTCGTCGTCGTCGTCGAACGCCTCGCTACCCTTGCCGCGATCAAAGGCAGCAAGCACTCCGACTGCCTTGCCGCGATAGGCCATCGGCACGAGCAGAGATGTGTGCGGGTCGCTTACCCCGAACTGGCTTGGCGTGATCCGTAGCCGCGACGCGACGTCGGTGATCCGCTCGGAGCGCTGCTGCGCGAGCACTTGCCCGAACGTGGAGTCCGCGATCGGTAGACGCGTACCGTGCACGTCCTGGACGTGGCCGGCGCTTGCGTGGACCACGAGCTCCTCGCCCTCGCAGAGCATGATCACAAGGCTACGCGCGCCGACAAGCGCTCGTCCACGCTTGGCGATCAACTCGAGTACGTGCTCTAGAGAGATCTCCCCGCCGATAGCGACCGCCACGTCGCGGGTCGCCTCGAGGCCGTGTGCGGCCTTCTCGGCCTGCACGCGGCGTCGCTCGCTCGTCTCATACAGGCGGGCGTTCTCGATAGCGATGGCTGTCCACTGCGAGAGGGTCACAACGGCCTCCTCGTCAGCGGCCGTGAACTCACCCCCGTCCTTCTCTGTGAGATACAGATTGCCCCATACCTCGCCGTGGATCACGACAGGTACCCCAAGGAAGCTGTGCATCATTGGATGCCCCAGCGGGAAGCCGTAGCTGGAAGGGTGCTGGCCGACGTCGCTGAGCCGCAGCGGTTGGGGACGTTCGATCAGCGCGCCGAGCACTCCGCGGCCGTGTGGCAGCTCGCCGATGGCCCGATGTGTTTGCTCGTCGATTCCTGCGGTCAGGAACTGCGCCAGCTCGGTCTTCTGCTCGTTCAAGATCCCGACCGCCGCGTAGCGCGCGCCAGTGACCTCGCGCGCTGTGGCGAGTACCCGGTCGAGCACCTTGCGCTGGTCGAGCTCCGTCGTCAGTGCACGACCGACGTCTAACAGCTGATGAACGCTGTCGCGGCTCTCACGCGTTGGGGTGTCTGGCGATCGGGTTGAGCGATCGATGTTCAAGGTGTGCGCGCCGTTGCCGTGGTGGTCATCCTGGCCTCGGATCGGCGGCTGCGAGCGCAACCTGAACCACAGGGTCCTCGATCAGAGGCTCGAGGATGAAGACCTCCACGGCGATGTCGGGATCGATGTGGTTGTCGCTCATGAAGCCCACCACCTTGCGACCGGTCAACTCCTCGATCGCGCTGCTACAGCTACCCTGCATGACGCTCTGCCACAGTCTCCGCAGGCCGAGCACCGCCTCGCTCTCGCCCGCCTCGACGAGATTGAGCTCGCCCCGCGTGAGGGTGTCCTGCAGCACGACGAACACCGCGTTCTCGCCCAAGGTCGTCTTCGCTCTCGTGGGGCCACGTCCGGTGGTGCTGGCGAGTTCGCTAACGACCACAGTCGAGATCGCAGCCGCGAGCTCACCGCCGTGCAGGCGGTTCTCCGCGCTCGCTCGTTCGGCACCCTGCTGCTCAGGCGCCCGCCCGGAAATGAGGCCTACTGGCCTGCTGTTGCGCTGCTGGGATTTGTCTGGCCGCACGGACGGCCTGGCCTTTCCCGTAATGCCCCACGGCGAACGCATCAACCCACCAAACGTGTTTTGGGAGCGCCCCTTGCTGAGGAGCTTAGTACCGGAGAGCCGTCCACGCAAGAATAAAGTTTTGACTATATGGATCGTTCAGATCAGGGCGATCGGGCGATTACCTCGTCCCATGGCCCGTGGAGGCCACGCTGTATTGACCATCCTCGCCCGTTACTGAATGTGTCTCTTGCTAGGCGCGCTAAACAAGCACGGCCGGCTGCTCCATCGCCCGAGGTCTGACCTCCAAGTCGGGGGCTTGCGGCATCGGCGATGGCCAGTTCCACAAGGGCGAGCCTACGCGGAGCGCTGTACCATGCAGGGACTTCCCCGCCGACGTAGCTCAGCTGGTAGAGCACCTCCATGGTAAGGAGGGGGTCTCGGGTTCGAGTCCCGACGTCGGCTCTGCTCGTCTCCACGGCGGATCGCCTAAAGGTCTGCTGTAGGGCCCAGAGGCCGGTGGTTCGCGCCGGCCACCTTGCCAGGGGCGGTCGATAGGACGCCGATGGACCTGATTTATTGACAAGCGCGTGACATGCACATGTGGCACGCTGTCCCGAGTTGGCCTTGCGCGAGTCCTCTGGCGAACAGGAGTTGGTTGACATGGCTACACCGTTGTCGTCTGGCGCGAGCGTCGTCGAACAGGAGACGGCGGCGAGCGGCCCTCGGGCCGAGGAGAGCCCTCGGCGGGCGGGGGAAAGGATGCTGCATGCGGCGCAGGCGCCCCGCGTGGTCGACGGCCTGCCGCCGGGGCTGCGCTGGCCGGCTGCACTTCAGTGGCTGGCGATGGTGTGCCGCTTTGATGCGCTGGACGCGCGCTTGCGGCGTTTTGGTCCCTTGGTGACGTGCCGCGTTCCGGGGCTTGGCAGCGTCGTCTTGCCGTCAGACCCGCAGCTGATCAAGGAGGTGTTCACGGCAGAACGCGATGTGATGCGGGCGGGGGAGGCGAACGCGCCGCTGGCGGCGGTGCTGGGGCGCAACTCCGTTTTGCTGCTGGACGGCGAACGTCATTTGCAGCGCCGACGAATGCTGCTTGCGCCGTTTCATGGCGAGGCGGTACGCAAGTACGCACAGATGGTAGTGGCGGTGACGGAGGATGAGGTCGGGCGTTGGCCCCGGGGCGAGGAGTTTGCGACATGGCCGTGCATGCAGGCGATCACCTTGGAGGTGATCATGCGGGCGGTCATGGGCGTGCACGACCAGGGACGGCTCGAACGTCTGCGTCCGCTGCTGTTGCGGGTACAGCGCAACAGCATCTACGGCATCCTTGCGGAGGGCGCACGACCGGGCATCTCGGAGAGCTGGCTTGGGCGCCGACTGCCGTGGGTTCGCGCGCGGATGCAAGCGGAACGGGTGCTGGAGGAGGAGATCGCTGTGCATCGCGAGTGCCCGGACGGTCGCGATGACATCCTCGCGCTGCTGATGGCCACGCGTGACGAGGACGGCCGGCCGTTGAGCGACGCAGAGCTGCGGGGCGAGCTGTTGACGCTGCTGATCGCCGGCTATGAGACGACCTCAACGGTGCTGGCGTGGTGCTTTGAGCGGCTGGTGCGCCATCCGCAGGTGCTCAGCCGCCTGCAAGACGAGCTCGCAGGGGAGGACGGCGAGCGTTACTTGGGAGCGGTGGTAGACGAGACTCTGCGTTCGCGGCCAGTGCTGGACACGGTGCAGCGAAAGCTTGCTGCGGCGTTCGAGCTGGGCGGCTATCGCATCCCTGCGGGCGCCACAGTGGGGCCGTCGATCGTTGGTGTGCAGTCATCGCCGGAGCAGTTCGATGAACCTGGGGCGTTTCGGCCGGAGCGCTTCCTCGATGGGCCGCCGGCGCCGTACACGCTGATCCCATTTGGTGGCGGCGTGCGTCGCTGCATCGGCGCGAGCTTTGCTGTGATGGAGATCAAGACGGTCCTGCGCACTGTGCTGAGCGCTGTTGAGCTTCAACCGACGGCAGCGGCGCCGGAGAAGCCCACGCGAGGTCGGCGCATCGCCACATACCCCTCACGCGGCGGGCGGATCGTGGTTCGCGACAAGTAGCTCCTAATAGGGGCGCTAGCGCAGAGCCCTTGACAGGTGACTAAATAGGGCGACTATCCCCTAGACGTAGGTAGATTTGCTATACTTGATCCATGTCCAAGGTCAACCGCAATGAGCCGAAGCGCTCGAAGGCGTCGGAGTCGCAGTACTCGCTGATGGAGTTCTCGCGGGAGTTCCCCGACGACGCGGCTTGCCTTGAGCATCTGTGGCGCTCGCGGTTCTCCGAGGACGGCAACCACGCATACTGCCCGAAGTGCGACCGGGAGCGGAAGTTCCATCGCGTGGCGTCGCGCCCCTCCTGGTCGTGCGACTCCTGCGGGCACCACATCCACCCAACAGCGGGCACGATCTTCCACAAGTCCGCCACGTCTCTACAGCTTTGGTTCTACGTGATGTATGTGATGACTAGTACTCGCTGCGGAGTGTCCGCTAAGTCGATCGAGCGTGAGATCGGCGTCGGATACAAGACCGCGTGGCGGATGTGCAACCTGATCCGCACCCACCTAATGGAGCAGGACGATTCGTCCAAGCTGACGGGCTCTGTTGAGGCTGACGAGACGGCCTACGGCGGCAAACCGAAAGTGTCGATGACGCGTGGCATGTCGCCGTCCGAGGTCCAGAAATTCGCGAAGGCCCGCAAGACCGGGATCGTGGCGATGGTCGAGCGCGGCGGCAGGGTCCGCGCATACGTCACGCCACGCGAGGGCGCGCTAGAGACGGTAAGTCTGCACGTGGCCCCCACGGCCACCGTCTACACAGACGAGTGGGCCGGATATTCCAAGCTCCACACCACCCACCCGACGCACCACACGATCAAGCACACCGATCGTGTGTACGCGAGTGGGCATATCCACACGCAGACCATTGAGGGGTTCTTTGGGAACGTCAAGAACGGGATCGCCGGCAACTACCACGGCGTGTCCGTCAAGTGGCTGCAGTCCTACGTCAACGAGTACGCGTGGCGGTACAACCACCGCGGCAGCGGACGGGCTATGTTTGCCGAACTACTCCACCGCGCTGCCGTCGTCGAGCCCTGAGACTCCGTAGCGCAAAGGGTTACGCAGCTACCGAAGGTTCTCCGCTGCTCGCTGGTACGTCCACAACCTTCTCCTCGACCAGGCTGGTAGGTGCGCGCCTGTCTAGCTCGTCGATTTCGGCATGTAGTTCGCTCTCGGCGCTGACCTTCGCCTCGCTCTGCTTATGCGCAAACCATCCACAGAACGCGGCAAGGAACAGCCCGACGATAACCAGACCGACATGCGCCTCGACAACCCAAGTCCGTACGTGGTTCCCTTTGACCGCCTCGATGCCGAGCAGGGAAACTGCCGCCGCCGCGCCCACGCCCAACCATGCGAAAGCCCAGCTCGTGAGCACCGAGAGTGGATCACGCAGCGCACGAGAGATGCTTTTCTTTAGCGCCGACAGCTCAGACCGGCGCACCAACACCATCTCTTGAGACTTTGCCGTTGGTGGAGCGATCGGCGGGGGACCAAGTCGAAGCGCCCCTTCCGTACCGATCTCCTGGGCTGGCGTCGTAGCCATCACGATTGAGCTTTCTGCGGAAACGTACGCTGAAAGCCAAAATTCCGGATACCCGCCCGGATCGCTCCGATCGAAATCGTGTAACCACAAACATTGCAATAGATGAGAACAACCGGATAAGCCGAACCGTCCTCATAGGTCTGCTCGTTGGTGAAGTAGCCGACACGCGGATTGGTACCCCACGAATTGGCCTCGCAGATCGGACATTTTTTCTCGCCCTTCCAATGATTCGCTTTCCAGTGTTCAAACTGCTGAAGTTCCTGAGCGTCCATCCGGTTCTGGGCATCCATGAGCACAGACTATGCGCAACATCCGGAACCGTGCCGCGAGGTCCACGTGAAGATGGTTTGGCAGAACCAGATAAGCGAGGCAGTGACAAGAGCTAGCCGCGATCTAACGGTCGCCGTGCGGCGGCGCTAGATCGCCCTCGACCTGCGCAGGCTTGGGTGCGACCGTCTCCAGATTCCGCAAGAACGCCTCGCGGGTCGGGATCGGGATCTCCAAGCCCGCCTCCGTCAGCTGCGTAGGCCCTTGGAGCGCGAGCGCGCGATCCCACGCGTTGCGCGCAGCGTCGCGCTCTAGGTCTGCCTGACGGCGCTCTACAGCGGCCTGCTCGGACTCGCCGCGCTCATCAAGGAACCTTGCTGATTCCTCCCGAAGCTCGACCCGGCGTTCGTGCGCTTCCGCCGTAGCCATGAGCCGCTTTGCTTCGTTGAGCGCTGCCACTGGCGGGACGTGCGTGTCTCCGTCATCGGTTCTATGCGGGGACATGCTCGGCCGCGCGCACATCCCCGGCGGGCCAGGGGATGCCATCGGGCTCGCGGGACTCCGCTTCGGCGTCTAGCCACTCATCCTCGGTGCAGACCCAGACAACGCGAAAGTCATCGCCTGCTACCGGTTCAGTGATTGCGCGGCGCTCTAGAAGATCGCCATTTGCTGCCCTCGCTAGTACGTGATCGCCAGGTTGGATCGTGTTCATTGCGGTCACCTCCTACCAGCAAATCTAGCCGATGCCGTTAGTCGTGCCTAATCAAGATCTGTCTACATCTGCCTTACGGCATGAGTTGTGATAGCGTTACGGCATCGATGCCACAAGGGAAGGAGCGGTAGATATGAGCGTACCCCTAGAGAAGGCTCCGCGAGCGGCCTATATGTCGTGGGCCACCCTGGAGAACCTCTTCGAGAAACTAGACAAGGGCGGCGTACCACCCAAGATCGACCGAAGCATCCTCGGCGGCGCGGAGGGCTACAAGACACTCGTTTTGGCGGGCTTGAAGTGGCTCGGGCTGATTCAGGGGGATGGGCAAGTCACAAAGCGACTCGACCAGATTATCGGCGAACCGGAGCGCCGTCAGGAGTTGATAGCTGAGTTGTTCCGTGAGAAGTACCCCCAGCAGATTGCCTTGGGTGAGTCCAACGCATCTCAGCGGGACCTCGAAGTCAGCTTCGAGCCTCTCACGGGAGACACGGCCCGAAAGGCGGTCAGCTTCTATCTCAAGGGCGCAAAATTCGCAGAGTTGCCGCTGAGCAGCTACTTCATCACGCCGCGTACACGGAAAGCCGCTGCAAACGGCACCGCTAAGCCGCGCAAAGCGACAAAGAAGAAGCCCAAAGACACAGAGCAGGACGGAGGCACCGGGGATGGCCTGCGAGTCGACGGTCTGCATCCGTCCCTCGCTGGGCTACTCAACGATCTGCCGCGCAATGGTCGCGGCTGGACGGAGCAGGAGCGAGCACAGTTTCAGGGCGTCTGGGACGCCATGCTCAAGTACACGATCCCCCTAGTTGACTCTCACGATGACGATGAGCCAGATGACGACGAGGGCGACGATGAAGAATAAGAGGGCGATGAAAAGGAATACAACCGGGGCGCGGAGAACCGCTCGAACCACGTCCAACAGCCTTCCTGCGCGGGCTAGCAAAGCGCAGGTGGCGGAGACGGGAGCCGGCCGACGAACGAGCCGCCAGGCCGACCCCGCGCCTTTCCAAAGCGTCACGTCGTAGCGAACGTGAACACCCAGGCAGCATTGTAGGGGCCGGTAGCGCGGCCACACTGAGGCCCGGCGAGAAAGTGCCGGGCCTCAGTGCTTCTCAGGCGTTAGACGACGTGCCCGAACATCTGTACCCACTTGAAAGCAGCGGGCGTTGCGAAGACGTAGTCCTCGCTTGTGCGGTTGAGCAGCCCTGCACCGACAAGTGGCCGCACAACAGCGGCCGGGTCGTGCGTCTCCAGCTGACGGCCAAGGTCCGCCACCGTCCAGATCGTGGGGTGACGCTCCGGTGCCGTCAACAGATACACGGTCTCCGTTTCCATCGCGTCGAAATCCCGCTCGGGGATAGGCTCTCGCTGCATGGGAGTCACGCTCCTGTGTCGCGGCCGGGGGGCAGCTACAACTGTCGCCCCGGCCAACTGGTTGATTGGAGCGATGACGGTAAGCCTCGACGCGGATACCAAATCTACCTACCATTAGGGGATAGTCACCCTAAATAGTCACATATGGTGGCGGCATGGACGCAGTGTTCAAGGCGCTCGCCGATCCCACCCGCCGCAGCTTGCTGGACGAGCTGTTTGAGCGCGATGGGCAGACGCTGAGCGCGCTGGAGGAGCGCCTGCCGATGAGTCGGTTTGGCGTGATGAAGCACCTGAAGGTGCTTGAAGAGGCTGGGCTTGTGGTGAGCAAGAAGCGCGGCCGCGAGAAGCTCCACTTCCTGAACCCTGTGCCCATCAGGCTCGTTCACGACCGGTGGGTGAGCAAGTACGCGGAGCCCTGGGCGTCAACGCTGAGCGGGCTGAAGACACGACTAGAGGAGGACACGATGGGCGAGCAGAGCAGCGGCAAGCGCCCGTGGACGGCTGGGCCGACGGAGAAGGTGTTCGAGATCTACATCAAGACCACGCCGGAGCGTCTGTGGGAGGCGATCACAGACGGGCAGATGCGCGCGAAGTATCAGTTCGGCCTGGAGGTGACATCTGACTGGCAGCCCGGTTCACGCTACGAAATGTCGCACCCACGTGGCGGCCAGATGGGGGAGGGCGAGAACCTGGAGGTCGACCCGCCGCGCCGGCTGGTGCAGAGTTTCACTGCGCTGTGGAGCGATGACGTTAAGAACGAGGGCGCATCGAGGATCACGTGGGAGATCGAGCCGGTGGGCGACTCATGCCGGCTGACGCTCACCCACGACCAGCTGCGCGAGGATGTCAACAGCGAAATCTACGGCGGCTGGCCGATGATCCTGTCGGGTTTGAAGACGCTGCTTGAGACGGGCGAGCTGCTTACCACTCCAGGATCGTTGATGTATGCGAGCGCGCCGGAGGCGGTCTCCTGAAAGCGCTGTGATCGAGGCGCCGCCGAGCCTCTGCGGCGCCTCGATCCAGCTAGTGGATGGCCATGCGGGTGACGTGCAGCGACTGCAGGAAGGCGATCCGCTGCTGCAGGCTGTCTCCTTCGCGTACGAGCAGCCACGCAGGCCCCACGCGACGGGCGACGGCCGCCGGCACGAGCACATCCCAAACGGTCCTGTGCTCGCTTTCGTGCAGAACCTGCTCCGCTCGCGCGCGTCCACCGTGCTTGGTGTCCACAACGAGAATCCGCTTCGCTGCGGCTGCGCTCAGCGGCGGCAAATGGAACTCGCGCTCGACGGGTGGGATCTCCACGATCCCTGGATGTCCGGGTACAGGCACGGCGCCCCACAGCGGTGCTGGTGCGCTGCCGGGCGCTTTGGCATTGAGCAGCAGCGCCGTCTCGAGGCTCGCGCCGGGGATGGAGAACCACACGTGTACGCACGTGAGCCATGCGGGCACGGTGATGTAGCTATTGGGGGAGATCTCACGGGTGACCTGACCCCAGGCGGTTGTTGCTCCGGGGAAGGATGAGCTGATCGCGCAGCGCCCGTTGGCGGGCGGTGCGTGCGTGCCCTGCCAGTAGCTGTTGGGGAGGGTGAACGTTTCCGGGATGCCGCTGACAGGGATCACGCGACCGGAGCTATCGAGCAGCGTCTCCGTCAAGGCGGGACCCCGGCGCCCGTGCTCGAAGTCTTGCAGGACGCTCGGGCTGAGCCCGGGTGGCAGCACCGTTCCGCGCGAGCCTGGCGGCCGGTAGAAGATGATCTCCCTCGCGCCAGGGGGCAGTCCCGGGTAGTGCCTTGCTTTGAACGTGCCGAGCTGCGCAACGTGTACGGCGGCGACACGCTGGCTGACGAACAGCATGTCGATCTCGCCTTCCGGACCGACCTTTTCCTTGGGGCTGAAACCCTGGACACTGCCGTATATGGGGGTTGCCTTGGTGGGGGGTGCGCCGTTGCAACTGCCTCCACCTATGGCCATGATGCAAACGCCCACGTTGCCTGCCTGTAGCGATGGTGAGATGCCCGCGAGCGCGGGTTCATCGTTTATGAAGGGGTAGCCGTGGACGAACGTCAGCTTCATTGGCCGCCGCGCGGACAGGTGTGCGTCGCTGGTGGGGGGGTTGCCGTTTCCGCCGGCGCCGAGTAGCAGTGCCAGGCCGGCCACAACGGCGGCTGTGATCAGCGCGTATGCGCCTGCTCGCCGGCGCTGCTGACGGCGACGGGCTTCTTCGATCACGCCTGCGTCCGGGGCTGCGACGGACAGTGGCGCGGCCGGCCCTCCTTGCGGCGACAGCGGTCGTGAAGGCGTCTGTTGCGTTGGCGGCGTGTCCGCCGGCTCGACGGTCAGCGGCATGCGGAGTGCCTCTCAATAGAGATCATTGGTGCTACTATAACTAGCACGATGCTTGAGGGCAAGGTTGACCGCAAGGACCCGACGTTGCTGCACGACCAGGTGGCTGCGCAGATCCGCCGGGCGATCGCAGAAGGTGAGGCAAAGCCGGGGGAGCGGCTACCGCCGGCGCGCGATCTAGCGGCGGTGATGGGGGTGAATACGAACACGGTGTTGCGCGCGATGAGGGTGCTTCGCGACGAAGGCCTGCTGGAGTTTCGCCGCGGTCTGGGCGTGCGTGTGAGCGGCACGCCGCAGCGCGGCGCGGTGATCGCGCGCGCCCGCGAGCTGGTGGGCTTTGCGCGCCAGCAGGGCTATCAGCAGGAGGAGTTGATCGCGATTATCCAGAGCATCCGCTGAGTGATGCCAACGCTGCTCGATCACACCGATGAGGCGCCTATTACTGTGCCCGCGGCGTCTGCGGCAGGGCGACCGGTGGGGCCGGACCAGGGTGTAATCGAAGAGGCCAGGCGCCGGCAGCGCTTGCGGCGTTTGCGGGTCGCGCTTAGCAGCCTGCTCGCGATACTGGGTCTCGGGGGCCTGGTGTGGGGGCTCGGCGGGGGAGGCTCATCCGCACGGTCTGCACACGTGCGAGCGGCCGGTGGCGTACGTGGTGCTGCCAGCGGGGCGCTGGGCGCAGCGGCCTTCGGCGTGCGCCTATCGCCGGCACTGGACGGGGGTCAGTACGGGTGGTGTGTGGGTGTGGAAGAACATGCCGGTTTGATCGCATACGGGAGCTGTGGCACAACGCCTATGGCGTCCACGCCGCTTGCCACGCAGCTGACCGGCGTCAGCGCGAGTGCCAGGGAGGAGGGGATCGTGCTTCTCGTCACCCCGCAGGTACGCGCCATCCTCGTGAATGGCGGCAGGCGTGTGCCGACGCTTGCGCTCCCCAGGTTGCCGTACGGTCTGCGCGCGGCGCGTGTGGTGATTCCGCTGCGCATCAAGACCTACCCGGACGGCAGGCGCGGTATCGCGTCGCTGCCACAGCCAAAGCTCGCAGCGCTCGACGCAAGTGGGCGCGTGATTCCCAACCAACTTGTGCGCGAAGCCCCCGCGCTCAGCCGCTCGACACCGCTCAGCGCGTCGGGGGACGGGCCATGCGCAATGCGGGCTGGTGGCCTCTCTGGCCTCAGGGCCCAGTGGAGCCATGTGGCTGCTGCCATCCGGCCGTTTCCAGGGAACCTCATCGGCCGTGGCTTCTTCTCGTGTATCGACACGGAGTACTGCCTGCACCGCTGGCCGCTGGACGCAGCCATCCTGCTGGACGCAGCCCATCCGGGCGCACCGCCGGCTGCGATTCCAGGCCTTACGCCGGTGCGGGATGAGCACGGCTACTTCAATGGGCCGGGCGATTTCAAAGGCGAACTGACAGCCACCCGTGTCGGCAATGCGTGGCTAGTAGTGGCCGGCGGTAGCGGCGTGGCCCAGCGCATGGAGGTTTTGCGCCACCTGACCGCCACGGTGAGGTTGTAGGGCGTGGCGGGCTTATCAGCCGTGGAGTAGGAACCCGCGGGGACCCGTCCCGGCGCTCGGCCCACCGATGCTGGCGGCTGGCGGGCTGCGCGCTGGTGAGCTGCCGGGGACGGGCCCTCCGGATCTCACAGGGGTGATAGCTGAGATCCGCGTTCCACTCTAGTCGTGGATTCGCGTGGTGGGAAGAGGGGCGAACACGCTCGTAACAATGTCAACGCCACGCGTAAATAACTTCCACCGCGCAGTGGCGCTCCTCTTCAGCCACTGCCGCCCAACGGCAGGATGCCGTACCTATGACAGAGGTTTGGAGCCCGGCATAGCCCGGGCTCCGGGCGTTCTGGGCAGATCGTGGGCGGCAGATCGCTTGGCAGTGAAGCGCGCGCCGGGTGCGGGTGCCTCGGCACGATCAAGCTAGCGCTGAATACGCCGCGGCCTGGATGTCCTCGTGCGCCTGTGGTGCTCCAGCGGACTCGAACATGCGCTGGCTGAGCACAATCACGATCAGCTGCCGCGCGGGGTCGACCAGCCATGTGGAGCCAAAGCCGCCGGCCCAACCGTACGAGCCGTCGTCCTGTACCGCTTGGCAAAATCCCCACGAGCGGCCCTTGAAGAAGTCGCTGCCAAGGCCGCCCTGGGCCTTCTTCGGCCAGGGGCTGGGGGACATGAACATCTCGAGCGCCATGCCGAAGCCGAATGTGAACGTGAGCAGATCACGGGTCGTGATCGCCCGCTCGGCAGGCACTGTGTCCTCAAGTGCGCCGTCCATCCGTCGTAGCACCCGCCGATTGGCGAGCTCCGGGAGCAGTCGATCGGCGGGCTCCTCCAGGCCGATCAACCCCTCCTCGATGAATGCGAGCGTGGCTGCAGCGGTGATCGGCTTGGTGGTGGAGGACAAGCGGAACAGGGAGTCCCGGCTCACGGGCGGGCCATCGATGGTCAGGTTGCCGAGCACCTCCACATGCACCTGCTCGCCGCGGGCCACCAGCGCCACGAGCCCAGGTATGCGCTCATCGCCCACGTGCCGGTCAGCTGTCGCGTGCAGGCGCTCGAGTCCCGCGTCGGTGAAGCCCTCAGTTGCTGATGTCATGCCGGCTACAGCACGGGACGCACTAGGCGCGCGCCCACGCGGTCTCCTACGCGGGTCATCAGCCCGAGCGGCTGCGTGAGTGCCGAGATGACGTGTCCGCGGGCGGCGCTCTTGCGCCGCCCCAGTCCGCTGCCGATCACGCGCATCGCCACCGCGATCGCTGGCAGCGGCCTGAAGAACACCGTGATCTCAGTGATCTTGCCGCTCTCATCGAGGCGAATGTGGTCCACCATGTCGACCTCGCTACCGCCAATTCGCGCGGTCGCGACGAGCACTGCGCTGTCTGAGCCGTGAATCTCGTCCGTGTAGTGCAGATCTTCGAATACCTCGAGGATGACCCCCATGATCGTGTGGATCTGCTCGCGCCCCTGGAACGCCAGCGAGCTGGTAAGCGGCGAGCGAACCACAGCATCAGGTGCGAACGTGTCCATCACGGCGGACAGGTCCCGTGCCTCCATGGCCGTACGGAGTGGGAGCGTGGTGGGGCTGTCTGCGAGCGCGGACACAGGGTCTCCTATCTGCTAGCGGATATGTCAGGCAAACAGGTTATCATGGAACATATGCCGCTTACACCTGCAATTCGAGAGATTGATACAACGCCGCGACTGGGTCCGCCGGCATACGTGGTGCTGGGCATGATTGGCCTAGGCGCTCGCTCGGGCTATGAGATCAAGCAGATGGTCGAGCTGTCGATCAGGTTCTTTTGGACGATCTCCCAGGCGCAGATCTACCCGAGCCTCGAGACACTCGAGCAGGTGGGGCTAATCGAAGGCCGAGCGGAGCCGCGGGGCAAGCGCCCACGTCGTGTGTACGACCTCACGCCTGCGGGCAAGGCAGAGCTCGAGCGGTGGCTGAGCGAGGACGAGCCAATACCGTTTGAGCTACGCGACATCGCCATGGTGAAGCTGTTCTTCGCTGAGGCGATGGATCGCGAGCAAGCACTTGCGCTGCTAACGCGCGTGAAGGACAGAAGCGAGCAGCAGATCGCGACGCTTCGCCACATCGAACCGGCAGCTGAGCTGGTCGACGAGCAGGGCAACCCAAGCCCGCTGCTCACGCTGCGCATGGGGGTGGCCTTCCACCAGGCGATGATCGACGTGTGCAGCGAGTTCGAGCCGAAGTTCAAGGCGCGGCCTTAGCGGTCACTGTGCGCTGTCCGGCGGACCACCCGACCAGGACGGCTCACGCGGTTGAAAGCGCAGCAGCGCCTGCCAGGTCGCTGCGCCAAGCACGCCGCTCGCTTGCAGGTGGTGGCGCACCTGAAACGCAGCCACCGCGCGAGCGGTCTGGGGGCCGAAAAAGCCGCCCACCGGCAGGTGCGCCCCAGCTGCGTTGAGCAGCTCCTGCGCCTGCACGATCTCGTCGCCGTCTGCGCCCGCATGAAGCGTCGGCGCGAGCACCGGTTTGCGCTGGAGCGCCGGCAGCGGTGAAGCAAGCTCGGGCAACTGTCCCGGCTGTGCCGCTGCGAGGTCGAAGAAGCTCACGCCGGGGCAACCGTACGCATGGGCGAGCGCACGGAAGCGCAGTAGTTCCGCTGTCGTCGGCGTGCCGTACAGCTGCCCCACTGGCAGGATCGGGCGGCCGTAGATCGAGTTGGCGCCGATCGTGTCCGCGTACACGCCTTCCACGCTGACGCCAAAGTCCAGCCAGTACATCAGTGGCAGCACCACATTGAACGCGCCCGGCCCGAGGAACACCGAGTAGGGAAACTTGGGGTGCTCATAAACCTCAGCTTGGCTTGCCAGCCCGATGGGGAAGCCAGCGCCGAGCTGCGAGCGCAGCGCGCGCACGAACAGCTGCGCTGGGTAATACAGCGAGTCATATTCGCCCTCCGCGTCCACCACCAGACACTGCGCGCCTGCCCGCACTGCAGCTACCGCAGCAGCAGCTTCAGCCGCTGGGTTCGCGCCGACAGCGAACGTCCACGCGCACACAGTCGCCCCCGCAGCCCGCATTTCCGCGACCAGCGCCGCCGAAAACTGTGGTTCGGGAGTAGCGCCTTCCGCCGCCTTCACATACACGGTGTGCATGTCCGCGCCAGCCGCCTGTGCCACCACTTCCCTGCCGCTCTGCCCTGGCCCGAGCTGCGTCACCCACAGCGCCGTGCCCTTGAACGGCTGGGGAACTGACGCTAGCGCTGTGCGTCCCAAGGTGGGCCGCACGGCAATGGCTACGAGCGCCAGTACGGTCGCCAACGCGAGCCTTGACGCGGATGTGCTTTTCCGCGGCCAGCTCACGGCGCGATTGTAGTGCTAGCGCTTTGGTAGGTGACGCAGTCCGAGAGAGCGCCCAAGCACGGTAAAGCGTGCGCTTAGAAGATCCCCTTGAGTAGCTCGCCTGGCGATGACAGCTCCAAACCACGAGAGAGGATCACGATCGTCTCCAATCGTGGCGAGCGCTTGCAGCGCTCCAGCAGGCTGATCTCCGTACGGTGCAGATCGCAGATGTCTGCCAGTGCCTCCTGCGACAGGCCCGCCCGATCGCGGTGCTGACGGAGATTGGCGGCGAATTGCTTACGGACAGTTTCCACAGTTCCAACTCTCGCTGTACGCAGACGAAAGTTCCACAGACAACTGTCGTAGGAAGCCAGCTGCCATTGAGTGTTGTGTACGGAGATAGAAACGCTATCCCATTGTGCTGACAACTGTCTTGTTGGCGCCCAGCTAAACGGCGAGTGCGTATCTTGAGCGAGCAAATGCAGATCAACCTCAGCGACGACTACATCGAAGTGCGGCTCGCCCTCTGGCAGAAGCTGCTCGGCTTGATGCGCAATGTCCGTGTCGCCCGCACAGACATCAGCGACGTGCACGTCGTCTCCAACCCCGTCCACGAGGCCATGTACAGCGGCATCAAAGTCGGCCTGCGCCTACCGTGGCTCTGCTACGTCGCACGCACCATCCGCCTCGACGAAGTGTTCGTCGTGCGCCGCCGCGTACCTGGCCTGTCCTTCGCCGTCGAGAACGCAACGTCGTTGCGCAGAGTGCTCGTCAGCACCCACCAGGCTGACGATCTCGCACGCCAGCTGCAGGACAGCTGAGCCGTGCCGCACACCGGGTGTGCGGTCAGGCACCGCGTGTGGTCGGCGACCGCAAGGACGCTTCCCGCGGGTCCGCCTAGGGTGCGTTTTCAGCGCTACGCAGCCCCAGCAACATCCATATTGAAAAAAGGAAGATCAACACGAGCGCGCATGCAAACGCTAGTGCCGTGTGGTTGTGCACACCCGAGATCAGCCCGCGACCGGCATCCAGGAACGCCGTCGCCGGGTTGATGCTTGCGATCGTGTGGATCCATCCTTTCAACAGGTTCAGCGGCACATACACCGGCGCCAGGAACAGCAACAGGAACACCGGCGTCTGCATCAGTGGGCCCGCCTGGATCGAGCGGAAGCGGAACGCCACGCCCGCAGCCCAGCCATAGCCGATCAGCGTCAACAGCAGCGCCAGCCCATACAAGCCAAACACGTCCACGCCATCACCCGTAATCCGCATCCCTGTGGCCAGCGCTACCACGCTCACTACGGTCAAAGTGATCGCCGCTCGTGTGAGCGCCACCAGCGCATAGCCAAGCGCGATCCCGCGGCGATCCTCAGCCGCCAGCATCAGCCGCCGCGCAAAGCCGCTTTCGAAGTCAAACGCCAACGTGAAACCGGTGAACAACCCACCGAACATCGCCGACTGGCTCAACACGAACACGAACTGAAACGCCGTGTACCCCGCGGGGAAGTGAAAGCCAGGCACATCCCCCAGCGCTGACAGGCCGCCCGCGAAGCTCGCAAGGAACACCAATGGGAACACCAGCGACGGCACGAACAGGTCCGGGCGGCGCACGTACGTGTGCAGGCTGCGCCACGCGATCGTGCGCGCTACACGCCAGATGCCGCCGCCGGTTGCTGCGGCTGGGGTAGCGCTCGCTACCGGGATCGCGCTCATGTCCTTTGCATCCTTGTGCGCATAGCCCCGGCGACAGCGAACAGGGCGATGATTGTCAGGCCCACCGCCACCGCAAAGCCCCGCCACAGCGCGCTGCCGTCCCAGCCGTATATGTACAAGCTGCGAAAGCCCTCAATGAGATACGAGATCGGGTTGACGTTCGCCACCGTGTGAAACCAGCCTGTCTTCAACAGGTTCCGTGGCAGGTTGCTAGACGACAAAAAGATGAACACAAAGAACAGTGGGAACAGGCCCTGCACCGCCTCCCCCGAGCCAGTCTGTAGCGCTGCAGCACAGCCCAGGGCACCAAACCCCACTGCCGTAAGCGAGCCCAGCGCAAGCAGCACCAGCACACCGCCAACACCGGCGTCCAGGTGTGCGCCCGCAACCAAGCCCATCAACATATACACCGCCGACTGCAGCACCCCCAGCGCCGCCACTCCCACCAGCAGGCCAGCGATCAGCGACACGCGCCTGAGCGGTGTCAGCGCGAGGCGGTTAAAGAAGCCACTCTCGATGTCCTCCGCCAGGTTTGTGCCTGTGTTGATCAGCGAGAACATCCCTCCCTGGATGAACGCCACTGCGATCGCAAATGAGATGTAGGAGTGCGTCGGGAAGCCCGGCAGCTTTGTCGCCGCCTTCAACCCGCTCGCGTTCACCGCCAGCAAGATCAGCGGGAAGAACACAATCGGGAACAACTGAAACGGCTGGCGTAGCGTCTTTCGCATCGAGCGCCTCGCCAACACGCTTATCTGAGTGAAGTGCTCGCTCATGCGCTTGCCGCCACCGCGTCCTGTTGCTCGTCCTGCTCGCCCTCGCCGTCACCCGCGCCCTCAAGCGAGCGGCCAGTCTTCGCCAGGAACACATCGTCAAGCGTCGGTGAATGCAGTCTCAAGTCTGCAATTCCCAGTCCCTCAGCGTCGAGCGTGCGCACGATCTCAGCCACATCTGACACACCTTCCGGCAGCCGCACCGCCACGCCATTGCTCGACGCTGCCGCCTGCTCGCCAAAGCGATGCAGCACCGTTTCCAGGCGCTCGCGCTCAGCTGGATCCTGCGGGATCACCTCCACGCTCGGGCGGCCAATCGACGCCTTCAGCTCCGCCGGCGTGCCCTCCGCCACGATGTTGCCGCGGTCGATGATCCCCACGCGGTCCGCCAGTACGTCCGCCTCCTCCAGGTACTGCGTCGTCAAGAACACCGTCACGCCGTCATTTGCCAAGCGGCGCACCTCATCCCACAACGCCGCCCTGCTCTGTGGGTCAAGGCCCGTCGTCGGCTCGTCCAAGAACAACAGCCGCGGGCCGTGCACCAGCGCCAGGCCCAGGTCCAGGCGGCGCTTCATGCCACCCGAGTAGCCGCCAACCTTGCGGTCCGCCGCGTCCGTCAAGCCCACCCGCTCCAGCAGTTCGCTGCCGCGCCGTTCGCCCTCCGACTTGCTCAAGCCGTGAAGCGCGCTCTGCAGGCGCATATGCTCGCGGCCCGTCAAGAACGGGTCCAGCGCCGACTCCTGTAGCGACGCGCCAATTGCGCGGCGCACCTCAGCGCCCTGATGCACCACGTCAAGCCCCGCCACACGCGCGCTCCCTGCTGTCGGCGGTAGCAGTGTCGTCAGCATCAGCACCGTCGTCGACTTGCCCGCGCCGTTCGGACCCAGGAAACCGTAGATCTCGCCAGGCGCCACGCGCAAGTCGATCCCGTCCACCGCCCGCACGCCTCCCTTGAAGTCACGGATCAGTCCGTCTACCTCAATGCCGTTATCGCCCATGCTCGCGTTCGTGCTCATATCGCTCCCTCCGTCGCCGGTTTGTGGCCTGCCGGGCGGGGGGAAGGGGAGGGCTCCACCCGTAGTAGCCGCGCGGGCATCTGCGGTAGCCACCAGTTCCAGCTGCCAAACAGCGACACCACCGCAGGCACCAACAGCGCCCGGATCACCGTAGCGTCCAACAGGATGCCCGCCGCCAGGCCCGTCGCCAGCACTTTGATTTCCGTCTCCGGCCCCGACGCCAGCGACACAAACGCCAGGAACAGGATCAGCGCCGCACTCGTCACCAGGCGCCCAGTCCGTCCGATCCCTCTGATCACCGCCGTGTCAGTCGAACCTGTCGCGTCGTACTCCTCGCGCATGCGCGCCAAGATGAACACCTCGTAGTCCATCGACAGGCCAAACAAAAACGCAAATACCATCAGCGGGATCCACGACGTGATCGATCCCGTCGCCGCAATGCCCCAGATCAGGTTCGAGCCATGGCCGTTCTGCCACACCAGCTCGAGCACTCCCCACGCTGCGCCCACGCTCACCACATTCAAAATCACCGCCTTCAGCGGCAGTAGCAACGAGCGGAACGCCCGCGCCAGCAACACAAACGTGATCAACGCGATCAGCGCAATCATCAGCGGGAAGTTGCCATACACCGCTTCAATGAAGTTCCTGTTCTGCGCTGGCAGCCCGCCCACCTGCACGCTCGGGCTCACTGCGTGCGCCGCCGCGACCACGTGATCCAACGTGCTGCGCGCCGCCGACGTCGACGCGTCAGCGCTCGTGAACGCATCCACCACAGCAGCACCCTGGTGACGCCACTGCGGTGAGTCCGGCGCCACCGCACCGTGCACGCCCTGCACCGCCGCGAGTGCCTGTGCCACACCTTCCGGTGACGTCGATCCGCGCACCAGTATCTCGTTCGGCAACAGCACACCCGCGCCGATCCCCGACTGCTCCAAGGCCACCAAGCCGCGCTTGGCTTCGCCCTGCTTGGCGATCGTGTTCACGTTCGAGATCCCCAGCTGCAGGCTCGACGCCGCCACCACCAGCGCCGCAAGCACCAGCGCCGCGCCAAGCGCTGCCACCCAGCGCCTGCGCACCACCAGCTTCGCCCAGCCCGTCCACGCGCGGCTCGCCTTATCGTCGTTACGCACATGCGGCCAATCAAGACGCGGCCCCAGCTTCGCCAACACCACTGGCAAAAGCGTCATCGCCACGATCACGCTGATCAGCGGGATCAGCATGCCGCCGTAGCCCACCGAGCGCAGGAACGGCAGCGGCAGCGCCACCAGCGCCAGCAGGCCAATCGCCACCGTCGTGCCGCTGAACACCACCGCGCGGCCCGCCGTCTGCATCGCCCGTTCAATCGCCGCCTCGCCCGTCAACCCATGCGCGCGCTCCTCACGCCAGCGCACCACCACCAGCAGCGAGTAGTCGATCGACACGCCCAAGCCGATCAGCGCGATCAGAAACTGCACGATCGGCGACACAGGTGTGATCGCCGTAAGTCCCCACACCACCAGGAACGTCGTCATGATCGACGCCACCGCCATCATGATCGGCACCAGCGCAAGGAACGAGCCGAACACGAACGCCAGCAC
>JBEKAM010000010.1:0-30890 GCA_050015915.1 Solirubrobacteraceae bacterium | reverse complement strand
GTGCGTAGCCCCACCGAAGCCACTGGCTACGTGAACATGAACGAGTGACCTGACTGAACTAAACACAGCGTCGCGGCGGTACAATCGCGTGGGGGACGGAGAGCGATGAGCGAGCAGACGACTACCCCCGGTAAGGCGGCTCCCGAGCGGATGTGGCTGAAGGCGCTGCCGGCGCTCGTTGTGCTGTTGGTGGTGGTCGCCGCTCTCACCTTTCTACTCGTGAAGAGCCCCGCCAAGCCGACCCTGCCGGGGGGCTCGCAGCAGTCGGCACCCGGCCAGGGCTTCTATGGCACACTCGCCCTACCCGCCCAACAGGCGCCGGCGATCCGCCTGCGTAACTACCTCGGCCAGCCTGTCACGCTCAGCCAGTATCGCGGCAAGGCCGTGCTCGTCACGTTCCTGTACGCCAATTGCCCGGATGTCTGCCCGCTGATCGCCTCCAACCTGCGCGTGGCCTTGAACCTGCTCGGCAAGGAGGCCTCGAAGGTACAGGTGATCGCCGTGTCGGTGGACCCCCGCGGCGACACCCCAGCGAACGTCGCCAGGTTCGTGCGCGAGCACGAGATGGTCGGCAGGATGCAGTACCTGATCGGCTCTGCGGGGGAACTCGCGCCGACGTGGGCCGCTTGGCACGTTGGCTCCAAACGCGAGGTCGGCCAGCCAGACCTGGTGGCCCACTCGGCGCTCGTCTACGGGATCACCGCTGGCGGTGTCTTGAAGACGGTCTACCCGGACACGTTCGAACCGAGCGAGATCGCCCACGACGTGCCGAAGCTCGCCGCGCAGTAGCTACCGTTCCCCCGACCCGCTTTTCCACAACGCCACGTACCAGATGGCGACGCAGATGAGCACGGCGAGCGGCAGCACCAGCGTCAGAATCGAGCCGGCAAGGAAGGATGCGAGCGGGATGGCGAGCATTGTCATGGGCTCCTTCTACAGAAGGTAGAGGATCACGTAGGTGACGACGCCGATAGCGGCGAGGAAGCACCAGTAGAAGACCGCCGCGTCTAGCGCTGGTGCGATCAGCAGGTCGGGGTCGGCGATGTCGGCGCCGGTCTCCTCATCGAGCTCGCGCGCCGGCACGCGCCGCGCGCGCAGCTCGGTAGCGACCTGGGTCTCGAGCCAGTACATGGTGAATACCACAGCGATCAGGTAGAAGGCGCTCCAGGCGCAGAACACGCTGGCGTAGGCGCCGTTGGTGGGACCGAAGTGCTGGACGGTGTACTCGATGCACTGCGCTATCACGGCGGCCAGCCCGAGCACGACGCCGGCGATCCCGGGTGTCAGCCAGGTGGGCGATTTGGCCTTCATACGGCGCCCGGCGACGACTGTGAGCGCGGCGCTGAGCACGATGCAGACGATAAACACCACGCCGAGTCCCTGGTTGGGGTGGACGTGCTTGGGGTGCCACATGTCATCGGCGTTGATCGAGCGCAGGTAGAAGTAGGCGAACACGAACGCGAGAAAGAAGAACGTGGAGGCGCCGCACAGCATGCGCGAGGCGACCGACAGCGCCCGCGCGCCGACGTCCGGTGGCTCGGGCGGGATCTCGTGGCCAGCGGGCACGGGCGGGACCATCAATCCCAGGGGCAGCTTTTCGCTCGGTGATGCCATCGCTCAGGCTCCCGCTGTCGCCGGCCGGCCGCCGCCCGTGACGGGGACCGGTGTGCCGTAGTCGTAGGGGTCGGAGTCGAACACGGGTATCTGCTCGAAGTTGTTGACGGGCACCGGCGTGGGCACTTGCCACTCGGTGCCCTTGGAGCGCCATGGGTTGGCCTCGGCTGGCTCGCGCACGAAGATCAGCGAGTAGACGACGTTGAAGATGAAGATCAACATCGAGAAGCCGAGCACGAAGGCAGAGATGGAGACCCAGTCGTTGAGGCCCTGGAGGGCTGGTTCGTAGGTGCTGACGCGCCTGGGCATGCCCTTCAGGCCGAGCACGAACAGCGGCAGGAAGGTCGAGTTGAAGGCAATGAACATCAGCCAGAAGTGCCACTTGGCGAGCATCTCGTTGAACTTCAAGCCCAGCATCTTCGGCACCCAGTAGTAGATGCCGGCGAAGAAGCTGAAGATCAGCCCGCCCATGATCGTGTAGTGGAAGTGGGCCATCACGAAGAAGCTGCCGTGCAGGCCTGTGTCGGTGGGGACGTCTGAGAGCACCACGCCTGAGAGCCCGCCGATCAGGAAGTTGAACGTCCACGCCAGCACGAACAGCATCGGCACGCTGAACGAGGTGCGGGACTTCCACAGCGTGCCCATCACGCACAGGAAGATGAACCCGGTGGGCACGGAGATGATCTCCGTGGAGAGCATGTAGAACGGACGCAGATCCGCGTTGATGCCGCTGACGAACAGGTGGTGCTGCCACACGAAGAAGCTCAGCAGGCTGACGCCAAGCATGCCGGAGATCGCGAGGCGATAGCCCCACAGCGGCTTGCGCGTGAACACGGGCAGGATCTCCAGCACGATGCCGAAGCCCGGCAGCGCGAGGATGTATACCTCGGGGTGGCCGAAGAACCAGAACAGGTTCTCGAACAGGTAGGAGCTACCGCCGCCGCCGGTGATGAAGAACGAGGTGTCGATGGTGCGGTCGAGCGCCGCCATCAACAGCGTGGCGATCAGCATCGGCGCGGCGAGCACCATCAGCACGGCGGTCGCAAACACCGACCACACGAAGATCGGTAGCCGCGACCAAGTCAGCCCGGGTGCACGCATGGTGATGATCGTGGCCATCATGTTCAGCCCCAAGAGCGCCATGGAGATGCCGACCAGCGCGAAGAACACGATGTAGGAGTCCATCCCCATCACAGCCTCGTCGTTGAGCGGCTCATAGCCGGTCCAGCCGGTGGGAAAGCCGCCGAAGAAGATCGTCGAGACGAGGATGAAGCCCGCGGCCATCAGCAGCCAGAAGGTGAGCGCCTCGATACGCGGGAAGGCCATGCGCCTGGCGCCGATCATCAGCGGCACGAAGTAGTTGGCGAACGGCCCGAGGATTCCGGAGGTCATCATCCCCATCATCATCGTGCCGTGCATGCCCACCAGCGACAGGTACTGGTTGGGGCCGACGAGCGTGGGCACGGGTTTCAACAGCTCCGCGCGGATGAGCATCGCGTTGAGCCCGCCAACGAAGAAGAACACGCCGATACCCACCAGGTACTGGATGCCGACGACCTTGTGGTCGGTGCACAGGCCGAAGTAGCGCGCGATGCCGCCGCTCTCCTTCTCACGCAGCGATGCAGGGCGTCCCAGTAGGCGCGAGATTGGGTAGTTGGCGAAGCCAAGGCCGATCAGGAAGCCGACTACGCCGAAGAAGTAGCCGAGCAGCAGCGCCACGTCGTTCTCGTCTGTGGCGCTCTCGTATTCGAAGCTCGGGCCATTGATCAGATGCCCGATCCACCAGCCGAGGTAGTAGCCGCCGACGCCGAGGATCACGGCGGTGAGCAGGTTGAAGCCGATCAGGCGGCGCCAGAGCGGGCGTCCGGTCGGCAGGGGGGCTGCTGCGGCTGCGCTTGTCGTGCTCATTCTCCACGCCTCGTCGGTTCGGGTAGGTAGGTGGTGCTGTACTTCGGCAGGACCTTCGTGGCCGGGGCGAGCTTCGTCTGCTCTTCGTGGATCCAAGTGTTGAACGCTTCTGGTGTGACGACCCTGCCGGCGTTGGACATGAAGCCGTGCCAGATGCCGCACAGCTCAGCACAGCGCACGGTGAAGTTCTCGAGCCTGGTTGGCTTGACGAATGCGACGTTGTCAACTCCCGGGTTGGCGTCAGCCTTGACCCCAAGCTTGAATGCCCAGAAAGAGTGCACCACGTCGAGTGAGGTAACGTGGAATTCGACCTCTTCATTGGCGGGTAGCACCAGTTCGGTGGTCTCCACACCGCCGTAGGTGGGGTAGCGGTAGGTGAACAGCCACTGCTGTGCGATCACCTGCACGGGCAGCTTTTTGCCCTTGGGGACTGTCAGCGGGCTGGGTCCGGAGCCTGAGCCGGCGCCGTTTGCGGACTCCAGGCGCACGGTCCCGAAGACCGCGACGCTGAGGACCATGATCGACGTGACGATGATCCAGGTTGCCTGCACGCGTGCGTGACCGCGCACGGCGGGCCCTTCGAGCATCTGTCCCTTCGGTTGGCGGAAGTAGACGATCGAATAGAGCAGGAACATCACCACCATCGTGGCCACGGGCGTGGCGATCACGGCCAATACGGTGAAGTCGGTGCCCACAGCGCTCGCCTGGTCACTATCCGTGCCCGGCCCGATCAGTGGTCCGATCAGCCAGATCACGAGCGGAATGGCGATCACGGTTACGACGACCCAGAGGGTCGCGAAGCGGGCCGTGTGGTTTGGTTCCGGGCCGAGCTCGTCAGGGCCGGTGGCGGGATTAGACGACATTCAGGTACCCGTCCATGTAGCCGAGCGTTTGCATCGGTCCGCCCAGGCCATACAGGTAGCCGGCAGCGCATGGAACGAAGCACTGCCAACGGTATTTGCCCTTAGCGCCGGTGCGGAAGCTGAATTCGATTGTGCGGTGGGTGGCACCTTCGCAGGGCGCGAATTCACACTGGTTCTTAGCTTCTTCCGGCACGCCCGGCAGCGGCACGAAAACTCCGAGCTGGGGCACGACGAAGGTGTGCGAGGCTTCTTCGGGTTCGATCGCGTTGACGGTCTTGCCGTCGATCGTCTCGGTGCCGCCAACCGTTCCCTGGACCTCGGAGAGCAGCGGGTTACGCAGCCCGGTGTCGCCGTCGTACTGGTAGAGGGTGACATGGACGACTGAGTTGGCGGGCACGGTGAAGATCGTGCTGTGAATCCACTTGCCGTTCTTGCGAATCAGGTAGGAAACCCAGTCCGGATGCGTCGGGCTGTACTTGGGTCCGACGGCAGCGACTGTCTCAAGTGTCAAGTTGGCGCCGCTGCTCGACGCGGGAGCGACTGTGGCGGCGATCGGCGGCGGGGCGCTGGTCGCCCAAGCGGCCACATAGAGACCGATGAGCACCCCGAGCAACGCGACCGCGCTACCCACGCCCAGCAGCTTCTTCGCGAACAGACTCAACGCTTTCCCCAGCAGCTCGCGTGACTTCCCCCGAAGTCCCCACTGCCTCCCCTAAAATTCACAACCGTCTCCTCAAGCGTTAGTGCTGCTCCGCCAGGACGTGGTCACTCTAACCACGGCTTGGCCGACCGTACAACTTTATAAGAGAACTCTCATGAAAGTTTTGCCCGATGTCCGGAGTCGGGCTCGCTGGCGGGCCTTTGGCCTGTTTCTGACTCCGTTCGCTTTCCGCTCATCCGTGCGGACATCGTCCCAACGTTCGTCTTCCGATCACTCGTTCGCTTTCCGAGCGCTCTTGTGTCCAGCTGTCGCTACGTGGATGAGGTGTCGAACAGCTCGATCTGAGCGCTGTCACCGGGAGCCGATGCGAGGCGGGCATCGCAGGTGATGAGCGGCGCGTCGAGAGCCTCGGAGAGCGCGATGAAGGCGTGCAGCAACTCGGTGTGCGGGATCGGCGAGGTCGCCCGCCAAACACCCAAAGCCCAGCCGGATACGATCAAACGCTTGTCCGAGCCACAACCACCTAACCGCGACACCCGCGTGCCCGAGCGCCCGACCCTTGACGGCCTGGAGGCGAAGTGGGGCGCGGTGTGGCAGCGCGACGGCACCTACAGCTTCGATCGCTTGGCGCCGCGCGAGCGGGTGTTCTCGATCGACACGCCGCCACCGACGGTGAGCGGCTCGCTGCACGTGGGCCACGTGTTCTCGTACACGCACACGGACACGGTCGCTCGCTACCAGCGGATGCGCGGCAAAGAGGTCTTCTACCCGATGGGCTGGGATGACAACGGCCTGCCGACGGAGCGGCGGGTTCAGAACCACTACGGCGTGCGCTGCGACCCGTCGGTGGCATACGACCCCGACTTCAAGGTGCCAGCCGAGGCGTCGGAGAAGGAGCCGGTTTCGATCTCGCGCCCGAACTTCGTGGAGCTCTGCCTGCAGCTGACGGAGACCGACGAGCAGGCGTTCGAGGCGCTGTGGCGCACGCTGGGCTTGTCGGTGGACTGGTCGATGACGTACACGACGATCGGCCGCGACGCCCAGCGCATCTCCCAGCGCTCATTCCTGGGCCTGCTCGAGCGCAACGCGGCGTACCAGCTGGAGGCGCCGACGCTATGGGATGTGGACTTCCGCACGGCGGTGGCACAGGCGGAGCTGGAGGACCGCGAGCGCCCGGGGGCGATGCACCGGGTGCGCTTCGCCACTGCCACCCCCGACGGATCTGCAACCCCCCCAACCGCGGAAGCGCTGATCGAGACGACCCGCCCGGAGCTGATCCCGGCGTGTGTGGCGCTGCTGGCGCACCCCGACGACGAGCGCCACCGCGCGCTGGTGGGCTCACAAGCTGTGACGCCGCTGTTTGGGACGCAGGTGCCGGTACTGGCGCACCCGCTGGTGGAGAAGGACAAGGGCACGGGCCTGGTGATGGTGTGCACGTTCGGCGACCTCACGGATGTGACGTGGTGGCGGGAGCTGAGCCTGCCGGTGCGCTCGGTGTTGGGGCCGGACGGTCGCCTGACGGAGGTGCCGTGGGGTACGCCGGGCTGGGAGTCGCAGGACCTCGCGCGCGCGAAAGAGCAATACGGCGAGCTCGAGGGCCGCACGATCAACCAGGCGCGCAAACGCATTGTGGAGCTGCTGGAGCAGTCGGGCGACTTGATCGGCGAGCCGCAGCCGGTGATGCGGGCGGTGAAGTTCTTCGAGAAGGGCGAGCGCCCGGTTGAGATCGTGACGAGCAGGCAGTGGTTCATCCGCACGATCGAGCATCGCGACGAGCTGATCGCACGTGGGCGTCAGCTGAAATGGCACCCGCCTTACATGCGCGCGCGCTTTGAGGACTGGGTGAACGGCCTGACGGGCGACTGGTGCGTGAGTCGTCAGCGCTTCTTTGGCGTGCCGTTCCCGGTGTGGTACCCGATCGACGCGGATGGCAACGTGCTGTATGACCAGCCGATAGCGGCGCTGGAGGCGGATCTGCCGGTGGACCCGTCTACGGATGTGCCGGACGGATACGACTCATCCCAGCGCGGCCAGCCGAACGGCTTCATGGGCGACCCGGACATCATGGACACGTGGGCGACGTCGTCGCTGACGCCGCAGATAGCGGGGTATGGAGCCCACCCACCCGGCGAGGATGACGCCCTCTTCAAACAGGTGTTCCCGATGGACGTGCGTCCGCAGGCGCACGACATCATCAGAACTTGGTTGTTCTCGACGGTGCTGCGCTCGCACCTTGACTACGACGAGCTGCCGTGGGCGAACGCTGCGATCTCGGGATGGGTGCTTGACCCGGACCGCAAGAAGATGTCGAAGTCGAAGGGCAATGTGGTGACGCCGATGCACCTGCTGGAGGAGTACGGTGCGGATGCTGCGAGGTATTGGGCGGCGAGTGGCCGTCCGGGTACGGATACGGCATTCGATCCCAAGCAGATGAAAGTGGGCAGGCGCTTGGCGGTGAAGCTGCTGAACGCGTCGAAGTTCGCGCTCACGGATCTGCCGGCGGCGGGCGAGTCGCTGACGCATCCGCTGGACCGGGCGCTGATCGCTCGCGTGGCGGCGGTGGTGGGCGAGGCGACGGACAACTTCGAGCAGTACGACTACGCGCGGGCGCTTGAGCGTTCGGAGACGTTCTTCTGGTGGTACTGCGACTACTACCTGGAGTTGGTGAAGGGTCGCCGCTACGACGAGGACCCAGCGGTGAGCGCGTCGGTGAGCATGGCGCTACGCACATCGCTATCGGTGTTTCAGCGTCTGTTCGCGCCGTTCCTGCCGTTCGTGTGCGAGGAGGTTTGGTCGTGGTGGCAGCAGGGCTCGGTGCACCGCGCGCCGTGGCCGGACGCGGCTGAGCTGGCGGCGGCGGCAGCAACCGGCGCAACGGAGCCCGAGCGCGAAGCGATGGCGCTTGAGGTGACGGCTGAGGTGCTGAGCGAGGTGCGCAAGGCGAAGTCGCAGGCGCGCAAGCCGATGCGCGCGCCGGTGCGGCGGGTGCTGGTGCACGACACGGCGGAGCGCCTGCGGGCGCTGGAGCTCGGCAGGGGCGATCTGCTGGAGGCGGGCTCGATCGAGCTGCTCGAGCTGGTGGAGGCGGACGAGTTCAGCGTTGAGGTGGAGTTGGCTGACACGGAGGAGTAGGCGAATACGGGGAACCGGGGGAACGTTGGCGTGGAGGTGTGATGGGAGATCTGGAGGTGGACCCGGGCGAGCGATCGGTTTTGCTGCTGGGCGAACAGGGCGGTCTGGGGGTGGCGCTGATGCACCGCCTGCGCCAGCGGGGCACACGGGTGCAGGCTGCGCCGTCGATGAGCGACAGCGAGATCTCGGCGCTGCTGACGCAGGAGCGCTGGGACGCGGTGGCGGTGGTGGCGCGCGATGACGTGCTGGCGCTGCGTTTGACGCTGTTGAGTGCGCACCTGCGCCCGGATTTGCCGCTGTGGGTGACGATGTTCGACAAGACGATCACGCACGAGCTTGCGCATGTGGTGCCGGCGGTGCATGTGATCTCACCGTCGGAGCTGGTGGCGAGCGAACTGGCGGAGCAGTGCATCGCTGCGGCGGGCCCGGCTGCTGGGAGGCGATTGACGGGCACACGCCTGGTTGACGACGCGCTGCGGCTGCTGGTGCGCGCGGGCATGGGATTGCTGGCGGCGCTGTTGGTGGAGGCGGCGCTGACGATGATCGAGCTGCACGAGAGCGTGGTGAACGCGCTGTACTTCAGCACTCGCTCGGTGGCGACGGTGGCGGGCACGCCGGGTGCGGCGTCGGGCGGGGCGTGGTTCAAGGTGCTGTCGGCGCTTGACACGCTGGCGGCGCTGGCGCTGGTGGCGGTGTTCACGGCGGCGCTGGTGCGACGTTTGAGCCGCCCGCGGTTGACGACGCTGTTCGGGCCGCGGGCGGCGCCCGCCCGTGGGCATGTGCTGCTGATCGGCTTTGGGCAGGTGGGCTTTCGCCTGGCGCAGGAGCTCCACCGCCGCGGCGTGGCGGTGCTGGGGGTGGAGCGGGACGCGGACGCGCCGTGCGTGCGCCTGGCGCGGGCGGCGGGCATCCCGGTGGCGATCGGCCGCGGCGACGATCGCGAGACGCTCGAGCGCCTGGGCATCCGCCGCTGCGCGGCGGTCGCGGCGGTGACCTCCACGGACCTGGTGAACGTTGCGGTGGGCCTGGCGGCGAGCGATCTGTTGCCTGAGGTGCCGCTGGTGCTGCGTCTGGGCGACGGCGAGGTGGCGGCGGAGACTGACTCGCTGCTGCACTTGGGCCGCATCTGCGACGCGCACAAGATCGCGGCGGACACGCTTGCGCGGGGGCTCAGCGGGGATCGAGAAGGTGCAGGTTGAGCTCGCGAGCATCATCGGGTGTGACGAGGGCGTTGGTCTCGCTCATGAGTCGCAATACACGGTCGTGCCCGATCCAGGGCATGTGCGAGGCCCAGCGCTGGGCGCGATCGATCATGCGCCACAGCGGGATGGGGTTGTCGTTCTGGCTGAGCGCACGCAGGGCGCTCATGTACTCGTCGCGGTAGGACATGGGCACCATTACGCGGCACAGTCCGGCTGCGCTCAGCTCGGCGTTCATCAGCATTCGCGCCACGCGACCATTGCCATCGGTGAACGGATGTACCTCGGCGACCAGGAACATCGCGTATATCGCTCTGGGTAGGCCGGCGGCGAGTGTTTGGTAGGCGGTGAAGCCTTCGCGCAGCGTGCCCGTCACGAGCTCGGGGTGAACGAAGTGGGTCATCCCGGCCCTGTTGGCGGTTTCCTTGTAGTCGCCAGGTCCTGTCTCGGGGCGTCCGCGCATGATGCGCCTGTGCACCTCGCGGAGATAGCTCTCGAGTGTGTCCGTGTCGGTTGGTGGCTGGGCGCGTAGTGCGGGGTCGTTGATCGCCTCGAACGTGCCCTGGATGTCGTGCGCATCGGCAGGGCGCTGTGAGGGCACGCGACCCTCGAAGAGGATCTCCTCGGCCTCCTCGACCTCGAACTCGGTGCCCTCGATCCAGTTGGAGAAGTAGGCCTCGAAGAAGGCAAACAGCCGCTCGGGGTCTGCCGGCTCCGGTCGCTTGGCGAAGTCCTGCTTGGCGAGCTTGGCGCGGAGCACCTCGAAGCGATGCAGGCGCTCGGTGTCATAGGCCAGGCCGGCGCGGCGGGCCTTGGCCGCCGATGTGCGTAGGTTGGTCTCGCGTGTGCCCAGCAGTGCGCCGATGAGATCGTCCAGTTCGTCTAGCTGCTTCTCGGCGTCGAGCGCTCGCGCGATCGGGCCGGCATCGTCGCGCAGTTCGTTCAGTGCCCGCGCACTACGCACGCGTGCAAGGCGCTCGAGATATGCCTCCAGCTCAGCCCGGCTCAGCGTGCGAGCGACGCTGGAGCGGGCGCGCGAGGGGCGCAGGTTGTCGAGCACGGTTCGCGCGGGGCTGGATATGTGCAGATCGACGAACCCGATGTCGCCTTGCACTGGCCCGGGTCCGTTGCGAGGGCGCAGCGTTAGACCGGGGAGCGGCACTGGGCGCGGGTTGACCGGGCGCGAGCCGATATCCAGGAACAGCGAGCCGTCGTCGGCCGGCCCAGCGATGACTGCGCTGCGATCGGCGATTACCGCTTCTGGGAAGTAGAGTGCGGCTACGTCGTACCAGCGCCGTTGCACAAGCCGCTCGGCGGGCTCCTCCAGGTTGCTCGTGTACAGCCCCTGGGCGAGTCGTCGGATCTCCCCACGCGCGGCTGCACGGCTGGCCCATTTGCTGTCATCAGGGCGGAAGATCTCGGGGAAGTTTTGCGAGTTAGTGCCGGGCACAGCAGGTCCAATAGAGAATAACTGCTATTTAGCGTAGTCATTTGGTAGAAGATTCAGTGTTTAGTTCGCCACGACGAGAATGGGGGCGTTCGTGCGGGCCACGTGCGAAGCGAACTGCGCGGCTGGCAAAGACGCAAGCCATGCGGGGCCGTAGCAGTTCTGCTACCATCTTCGGATGGCGACGATCCCTCAGAAGGAGCTTCGAAACAACGTTGGTGACGTGCTGCGTCGCGCGGAGGCGGGCGAGCAGTTCACGATCACCGTCTCTGGGCGTCCCGTCGCCGAGCTCGGCCCCGTGCGTGCACGTCAATGGGTGTCCAGCATCCAGCTGGCGGACCTCTGGGCGTCACCACCGGATCCCACGCTCGAGCACGATCTCCAAGCGATGGGTGGGCAGCTCACGGACCCGTGGGCTAGTGGCTGACGGTGGCGGTTCTGCTCGATACCTCTGTGCTGATCGCGGCTGAGCAGGGGCCTGAGGAGGACACGGCGATCAGCGTCATCTCGCTGACCGAGCTTCATTTCGGAGTGCTCGTGGCACGCGACGAGCGAGCGCGTGCGTTGCGAGTACGCCGGCTCGGTGCCATCGAGGAGCACTTCGACGCACTGCCATTCGACGCGCCGGCGGCGCGCGAGTGTGGGCGACTGCACGCCTTGGTTGCCCAGCGCGGAGGAGCGCCCCGACGTCGAGCGATGGACCTGGCGATCGCGGCCACCGCCAATGTCCATGGCGTGCCGCTGATGACCTACAACATCAAGGACTTCAAGATAATCGCCGACGAGGTTGACCTACGCTTGCCTGAGGTGCCACACGAC
Source organism: Solirubrobacteraceae bacterium (assembly GCA_050015915.1). GTDB lineage: Bacteria > Actinomycetota > Thermoleophilia > Solirubrobacterales > Solirubrobacteraceae > Palsa-744. Next base: position 19,247 of record JBEKAM010000010.1, on the reverse strand, counting down.
CAAACGGGTATGGCCTCGGATAGGGTCCAGCCGGTGACGAGGACCCTGATAGCCGACCTGCCGGGGAAGATCGACGAGCAGGCAACGATCCGCGGCTGGGTGCAGGCGATTCGCGACCAGAAGAGCGTGCAGTTCGTGATCGTGCGCGACGAATCGGGCATGGCGCAGGTGGTGCTGCCGAAGGGCGAGCCGCCGAGTGAGCTGAACGAGCAGGTCTCGGCGCTTACGCCGGAGTCGGCGGTGACGCTGACGGGCACGGTGGTGGCGGACGAGCGCGTGAAACTGGGTGGCCTGGAGCTGAAGCTGGCGGCGCTCGAGGTCGACTCGCTGGCGGAGCCGGAGCTGCCGGTGGCGCCTGACTCGGCTTTGGACAAGCGCATCGACTGGCGCTACCTGGACCTGCGCCGACCGGACAGGCGGCTGATCTTCGAGGTGCAGACGGCGATCGAGCAGGCGATGCGGGACTTCTGGCGCAAAGAGGGATTCATCGAGCTGCACTCGCCGAAGCTGATGGGCTCGGCGAGCGAGTCGGGGGCGGAGCTGTTCCACGTGGACTACTTCGAGGGTGACGCGTATCTGGCGCAGTCGCCGCAGTTCTACAAGCAGATGGCGATGGCGGCGGGCTTCGGCAAGGTGTTTGAGGTGGGCCCGGTGTTCCGTGCGAACCCTTCGTTTACCTCACGTCATGACACGGAGTTCACGAGCGTGGACATGGAGCTCTCGTGGATCGACTCGCACGAGGATGTGATGGCGGTGGAGGAGCGCTGGCTCGCGCACGTGCTGGCGGCGGTGGCCGACAGCCACGGCGAGCGCATCCGCGAGACGTTCGCCACGGAGCTGGTGGTGCCGTCGCTGCCGTTCCCGCGGGTCACTCTGGCGGAGGCGAAGGAGATGCTCACCGAGCAGGGCCACAACGTGCCTGGCGTCGGCCACGACCTCGACCCGCCGAGCGAGCGGGCGCTGTCGAGCCTGATCGAGGAGCGCTACGGACACGAGTTCTGCTTCGTGACCGACTACCCTGCGTCGGTGCGCGCCTTCTACCACATGCGCCACGACGACGACCCGACTTTGACGAAGAGCTTTGACCTGCTGTGGCGGGGCATCGAGCTGACGACGGGCGCCCAGCGTGAGCACCGCTACGAGCGCCTGATCCGCCAGGCGGAGGAGCGCGGCGTGGAGGTCGACTCGATCCAGTACTATCTCGACTTCTTCCGCTACGGCGCCCCGCCGCACGGCGGCTTCGGCTTCGGCCTGACGCGCCTTCTGATGCAGATGCTCGCCCAGGAGAACGTCCGCGAGGTGACGTTCCTGTATCGCGGCCCGCACCGGCTGACGCCGTAGTCCTTAGTCGATACTGCCTCGCGGTGCCGCCCATACGCTGCTGAACGACAGCGAGGTGTGCTCCTCGATGGTGTCGTAGTCGTGGTCGTAGTGGAGAACACCGAGGTCGTGTGTGGCGGCTATCGAGGCAATTAGGAGATCAACGGGCTTCACGCGGTGGGAGATGCCAGCCGCGGCGGCAAGCTCGGCCTGGGCGGCGACCGCGGCTGCGGCGGCGTCGGTATCCAGTGGGGCGTGTGCAAGCGCGTCCAGGCGCTGTGCGGTTATGGCGAATCCGTGACTGTCGCGCGCGCTGTAGCGCATCTCCAAGAGCGATGGCGGGCAGGTCCAGAGCTCACTGGCCATGAGGGCGGCCTCGAATCTCTCGCGCTCGGCGCCGGCCAGTCGTCCGTCGAGCAGTCTTGCCCACACGGAGTTGTCGAGCAGTAGCGCCTTGCCGTAGCCCGTCAATGCGTCCAGCCGCGCTCGCGTACCTCGTAGGCGGCATCGACGTCGAGACCCTCGCCGCTACGCAGCTGCTGCACCAGCTGGCGGCGCAGCTCGGCGTTGCGGGCGTCCTGGTCGTTTGCGATCTCCATCTCCCGTAGCCGCTCACGAGCGCCACGAATCACCAGCTCATCGAGGCGCACGCGCTCGCCACGACAGCGAAGTGCGTCCAGCGCCTCACGAACGGGGGGCGTTTCGGTGATCGAATGGCGGGGGTGACGGGTAGGCACCATCTGAGTGTAGCACCTAGGTGCAGCACCTACAAGAGATCCTGGCGAGGCCTACTCCGCGCGGATGTGCTCCAGGAAGTGCTTGCTCAGCATCGTCAGCTGGCCCTGGTAGTTGGAGCCGATATCGGCCCCATAGAGCACGTCGGGCTCCTCGGACATGCGCTCGAAGGCGAGCTTGCAGACGGGCTGGCGGTGCTCGACCATGAACGACACGTCGCGCGCCCGGACCTCCAGCGCGGCACGGCTGCCGCGAGCGCCCTCACCGTTCTTGCGCGAGTAGCCGAACCCAGGGTCGAAGAACCCCGCGTAGTGCGTGCGCAGCTCGCCGGCGGTTGGGTCGTAGGCGAGCATCTCGGCGGCGTAGGAGGGCGGGATGCTGACGCCCTCGGCCGACAGCAGCAGGTAGAAGACCTCCGGCTCGAGCACTATGCGCCCGCCCTTCTCGGGGTGCACGGGCTCCCAGTACTCGCGCCAGCGCAGCGCGCCGACCTTCGTCAGATCGATCGGCAGGCTGTTCTTCTTGGCGCGGTAGCCGACGATCGCATCGGCGGAGCCGGACACGTCGAGGCTGACGAACAGCCCGTCCGCGAACGACAGCTCGGATGGCTCGACGGGCTGGGAGTCCAGATACAGCAGCGGCGACTCGCGATGCAGCGCGAGCAGCTCCTGATCGGACAGGCGCGCGTCGGCTGACATCAGCCGCACCTGGTTCAGCGCGAGGCCGGTTTTGACGCGGATGGCGAACGTGCGCGGGACGACCTCCAGGTAGAGCTTGCCGTGGTAGCCGGGGGCGATCTCGTCGAAACGGTGGCTGCGATCGGTGAGCACGCGCGTGAACACGTCCAGGCGCCCGGTCGAGCTCTTGGGGTTTGCCTTGGCGCGGATCGCGTCGGGTAGCCGCAGCTCCTCGATCAGGGGGATCAGGTACGGGCGGTCGCGCTCGAGCGTGGCGCCGTCGCGCAGGTCGATCCGTTCGAACGCGAGGTCCTGGCTCTTCTCCTCCACGGTGGAGTCGCTGTCGGGCAGGAAGCTGCAGCGCAGCACCCACGCCTCCTCGCCGAGTCGCAGATCGACGCTCGCCGGCTGCACCGACTCGCTGGGTATGCGCCAGGGCCCGGCAACCATCCACCCGCGCTCGATCGCCTCGCGCAGGCGCTGTGCGGGCAGCACACCGGCTGCAGCCTGGGGGCTGCCATTGTCGGCCTCGACGCTCGCGCCGGAGAGCGATGTTGTGGTCAAGCTCGTGCTCGCTGGTGCATGCAGCGCCAAGTGTATGGACCGGGCGCGGCGATGGGCTCGAGCGGGCATCTGGAGGGGTGCGAACGGGCTCCTGGCACCCGCCCGCAAGTAGGAAACAGGGCTGGCACAGCCCGCTTATATGGAACTACAGTGACGTTGGGGGAAGTGGCGTGAGCTTGAGCATCGTCCCACCTCTCCGGCGGTGCTCGGGAGGGGCCGAGGCGTCCCCCGGCGTCAGGTCTCCGCGGGCGCCGTTAGCCTTCACCGGCGCGGCGTCCGTGAAGGCCTGCTGGTAGACAGAGACAAATCGTTCGTTTCGTTGACATTACGGCGCTGCGGCGACTAGCGTCCGCCGCACTCGATGTCTCCCTCTCGTTCACGTCAAGTACGCCGCGCAGAGGCTCGCCGTGCCCGGGCGCGTGGAGCCAAGAAGGGCAGGGTCGCACGCTCTCCGCGGCGAGGAGATGGGCCGGGTCTGCTTGACCGCATCCCCAAAGCCGCATGGCTCGCGGCGGCCGCGCTCGTCGTGGTGGCAGCCATCGCTGTAGCCGTCATCTCGCTCAGCTCGTCTTCCAGCTCCACTGAAGGCCTCGCGCTCACCGGGTCGGGCTACCCGAATACCGACACGTCCAATACCCGCTACGCGGGTGGCCCGATCGACAGCTCCAACGTCTCTCAGCTCGCAGTGGCGTGGACGCTGCCGCTCACCGCCAAGAGCGAGTACGGCAGCTACTCCTCCGCGCCAATCGTGGCAAACGGGGTGGTCTACTCGCAGGATCTCGATTCCAACGTGCAAGCGGTCAGCTTGAAGACGGGGAAAGTCATCTGGACGAAGACCTTCAACTCGCCTGACCAGGGACCCAACGGTCTCGTGGTGCAGGGAGGGCGGGTGTTCGGCGCCACCACCAACGCGGCGTTCGCGTTGAACGAGAAGACGGGTGAACAGCTTTGGCTGGTGACGCTCGTCCGCAACGAACACGAAGGCATCGATATGGCGCCGGGCTATCACGACGGCATCGTGTACGTCTCGACGGTGCCGGGAGGCGCCACGCAGTTCTACGAGGGTGAAGGCGTCGGCATCATGTGGGCGCTGCAAGCCGGCACGGGCAAGAAGCTGTGGCACTTCGACACGGTGCCGGAAGACCTGTGGTCCTCCGAACACATCAACATCAACTCCGGTGGCGGCTTGTGGTACTCGCCGGCGTTCGACGAGCAGGGCAACATGTACATCGGCACGGGCAACCCCGCGCCGTTCCCTGGCACGAGCCAGTTCCCGTGGGGGTCGAGCAGGCCTGGACCGGATCTGTACACGGACTCGATCGTCAAGCTCAATGCCACTACGGGCAAGCTCGAGTGGTACTACCAGCTGACGCCCCACGACCTGTATGACCACGATCTGCAGGACCCGCCGATCCTCGCGAACGTGGGCGGTAGGAAGGTGGTGATCGCGGCGGGCAAGGCCGGCATCGTGATCGCCCTCGACGCCGAAACGGGAAAGCTCCTGTGGAAACGCCCGGTGGGCACCCACAACGGCCACGACAACGATGGGCTGTATGCGATGAGACACGAATACTCGAGACTGAGCCTGGGAGCGACCGTCTACCCCGGCCTGTTGGGCGGCGTGATCGCACCGATGGCGACCAACGGCTCGACCGTGTTCGTTCCCGTGGTGAACCACGCGGTGAGCTTCTCCAGCCAGACCGAACCCCAGGAATCGGAAGGGGCGACCGGTGAACTGGTCGCGCTCGATGCGGCGACGGGTGCGGTCAAGTGGGACCGCAAGCTGCCCTCGGCGGCGTATGGTGCGGCGACGGCCGTCAACGACCTGGTGTTCACCACGGACTTCGAAGGGACCGTGTTCGCATTCGACGCGAGCAGTGGAAGCACAGCGTGGGAAAGCAAACTGCCGTCGGGTACCAACACGGGTGTGGCGGTGGAGGGCAATACGCTGCTCGCGCCTGCCGGGCTAGCCGTTGCCAGTGGCCAGACCCCCGGGCTGGTGGCGTATCGCCTCGGGGGAGCAGGCTCCTAGCCGTATCCGCACTTGCCCACCCGTGGCGACGATTCTTAGAGGCGGAATCAGGGAAGTAGGAGACGTTAGGCCTGGACGCTTGCTGCCCATGCTCCCCGTGAGATCGCCTGCATTGATGCACTGTGCTGGGGGTCGGCTCCTACTGGGAGCTGACTACCTGCACTGCAGGCTTCATTCTGCGTAAGATCTATGTGCTCCTCCGGTTCTTGGCCGGCGGGGGATTGGTCGGTCGGCGCCGGGACCCGTTCAGGTCGGACATCCCGGCGCCGGCCAGGTTCTCTCAGAGCACCATCCTGTGGTGCACGTCTACCCTGTCCTATCAGGTCCTAATCTGCGTCGTCAATACAGGCTTGCCTGCTCGTCCGGCTTCCTGCAAGCGCTGAAGCGCATGGGTTGTCCGTAGGGAATATCTGTCTCCGTCTATTGCCCGATCGCGCCGAGCGAAGCCTGCAGTTCGTTCGCATGGCGATCGCGGATTGTCGACCGGCGAGCGCGGCGGCGAGGGCTCGGACAGCGCCCAGGAGCCGCACCCGGCGCGCGAAGCCGCTTGAATCCACGCAAATAGCGGGACGCCGGTTCGGCCGTGCGGTATCCGTCTCGCCGCCGGCTTCTATCTTTCAGGGTGCAATGGCAAAGGACACCGAGAAGCTGATCCGCCAGTTGTCGCTGATCTCATACCTGATGGCCGAGCGCCGGCCTGTCACGGCTCTGGAGATCCGGCGCGACGTGGAGGGCTACAGCGGCATGAACGAGGACGCGTTCGCACGGCGCTTCTATGCGGATCGCTCGGAGCTCGAATCGCTGCGTATCCAATTGACGGTCGAGCGCCCGGCGGACGGGGCGGCTGAGCAGGAGAACTACTCGCTGCGCCCGGAGAACTTCCACCTCCCAGCGATTGCCTTCACGGACAAGGAGCTGGCGGCGCTGCAGACCGCACTGAGCCTGCTGGACGGCGAATTCGCCTACGCCGAGCCGCTGCGCCTGGCGCTACAGCAGATCACGTGGGGCCGCCCCAGCCCGCTGCAGGCGCCCGAGCAGCGCTCGGTGGCGCTGGGCATCACCGCCTCGGCCGGCGGTCACGAGCTCTCAGCGCGCCTGGCGAAGGTCGAGACGGCGATCTTCCGCAACAAGACGATCGTGTTCGAGTACTACACGATGGAGCGCGACGAGGTGAGCACTCGCCGTGTCGACCCCTACCACCTGCTGTTCCAGGGTGGCCAGTTCTATCTGCTCGGCTATGCGCATGAGCGCAAGGGGATCCGCGTCTTCCGCCTGTCGCGCATTCGCGGCAAGGTCTCCTATGCGACGAAGGCCGAGCACGACTTCCACCGGCCCGCTGATTTCGATCCGCGCGCGTACGCCAATCGCGCGGACTGGCAGCTGGGCGATGAGCGGGGCGTGGCCCGGGTGCTCATCTCCGAGCGGATCGCCTGGCAGGTTGAACGCCACTTCGGGCGCTATGGGGAGATCTCACACGTAGCCGATGACATCGAGCGGGACGGCGAGGCGCTGTTCCTCACCGGCTACTCGAGCCCGCGCAGCCTGATCTCGTGGGTGCTGGGGCTGGGCGTGAATGCGCGCCTGCTCGGTCCGGAGGAGCTCGTGTGCGAGATGCAGCGGCGACTGGAGCTGCTGGCGGAGCGCCACGGCGAGGGATCGCCTGTCGCGCCGAGCGGGAAGCCAGCCGCGGCGATGGCAGCCGGCGGTGCATCGGCGCGCGGGCGCATAGCGGGGCCGTCGCGCTCGCGCACACGGCGCGCGGCGGAGGCGGGGCGCGCCAGCGAGGATGACGGCGGCTCCACGCGACCCGAGGCGGCGATTCGCCCGGAGCGCTTCGCGCGCCTGGTGACGCTGGCGAGCATCCTCATCAAGGCGGGCCGTGAGGGTGAGCGGGTGAAGATCGAGGAGGTCTGCGGACGCCTGCAGATCAGCGAGGAGGAGCTGCGCGAGGACGTGAACGTGCTGAACGTCGTCAACTTCGGCGGCGGCTCATACGTGCTGTATGCGGAGTTCAAGGAGGAGGACGGCGAGATCGAGGTCGACCCGGAGCCCTACAGCGACAACTTCGACCGCCCGGCGCGTCTTCTCCCGGTGGAGGCGAAGGCGCTGGTGGCGGCGATCGATCTGATCGGCGAGCACATCCCCGAGGGCTCGCTGACATCCGCGCGCGAGAAGATCGTGGCGGCGCTGGGCGAGGACCCGATGGAGCAGGGCCTGCAGGTAGCGGCGACGGCGGGCGATGACTCGGACGTCGCGCGCCTGGTCTCCAACGCGATCGTGGCGCACAAGCTGATCGAGCTCGAGTACTTCAAGGAGAACGAGGATCAGATTTCCTCGCGTAAGGTGGAGCCGTATGCGCTGACGAACGGTCGCGAGGGCTGGTATGTGGCGTCGTTCGATCCCGAGCGCGATGGTGTGCGCCACTTCCGCTTGGACCGCATCAAGCACGTGAACGTCACCGACGAGCGCTTCGAGCCGCGCCCGGAGGTGGACCCTGCGGGCGAGGTGGACGGCTGGCTGCGCACGGGCGAGGTGCCGGCGTCGGCGACCGCGCGTGTGTGGGTCTCCCCCGAGCGCGCGCGCTGGGCGCGGGAGGCGCGTCGCGTGGTGGAGGAGTGGAGCGATGGGGCGGTGGTCGTCGAGCTGAGCTTCGCCGGCGTCGACTGGCTCGTGCGGGAGATCCTCAAGGAAGCCGGCGATGCCGCGGTGCTCGAGCCGGAGGACGCGCGTGAGGCGGTCAGCGTGGCGGTGACGCGCCTGCGTGAGGCAAACGCCGCGCCCGCGCCCGTCTGAAGCTGCGTCAGCTCCCCCGAGCGGTGAGCAGGCGCTCGAAGTAGGCCGTCATGTGCTTCTGCAGCACCGCGATCACGCCGCCCTCCACCGTGGAGCTCCGCGACTGCGCCCCCAGGGCGACCTCCACATCTTCCAATGTCGGGGGAAACGCTGTCGCTCGCATCCCGCTGCGAAGCGGGTCCGCGATCAGCGTGTATGCGTTCGCGCTCGTCGATGCCTCCTCGAAGTGATAGCCGCTGATCACCACCAGGCCCGGATTCAAGAACGACACGTACCCGCCGACGACTTCGCCGATCTCTTTCGCCGCCTTGCGGAGTAACTCGCGCTCCCTGCCGTCGCGCTCGACCGCTCGTCTGATCAGCAGGTCAAAGGAGATCTCTTCGTCTTGCTCACGTGCGAACTGGGCGGTAAGCGCTCGACCGCTTGCACGAGAGTCGAGGCAGTAGTGCCCGCAGCGCGTGCAAGGCCCAAGCTCGCCGTCCTCGGCGTTGCGATGCAGTGGCGTGTGGCCGATCTCGGTCGCGATTCCGCGCGCTCCCACGATCACCCGGTTGTCGAGCACGGCGCCGCCGCCTATGCCTCCGCCCCACCGAACCAGCAGCACCGCATCCTGGCACACGTTAACCTCGTGTTGCTTGGGTCGATTGGCAATCGCGGCGAGCGCGTCGAGGTTCGCGTTGTTTTCGATCATGAACGGCACCGTGTCCCACCGCCGTCCCAGCCGAGCTTGGAGCTCGCGGGCTGGTCGCAGTCCGATCCACATGTCCATCCCGCTCCGAGGCGTGACCTGGCCTCGCAGCTGATCCAGCGGCGCCGCCATCGAGACGCACACGCCGACGAGCTCATCTGGCCGGTAGCGAGTCAGCTGCTCGCCCATGATTTCTTGAACCTGCCGGGTCGCCTGATTGAGCAGTTCCAGTGGCGCTGCGGTCCGTTCGAAGTCGTGGACGCGGGATTCGCCCAAAAGCCCTCGTGGGCCACCCGCGCCGCTGGCTACGTGCCTTTCTCCCAGATCGACGCAGATCGCCGGGGCCGCGTCATTCATGAGCCTGGCCAGGCTCGAGCGTCCTTCGGAGGATGGCTCGGCGATGTCGGCTGGGCGCTCGATCAGCTCCTCTTTACGCAGGCGGGCGAGCACAGTCGAGACTGTCGCGCGCGAGAGTTTTGTCTCTGCGGCGAGATCGTGCTGCGTGATCGCTGAGTGGCGGGCGATCGCGTTGAGCACCGCGAGCATGCTCTGGGTGCGGGGCGAGCGGCCAGAGCTCTCAGGCTCATCGCCGGCCATCACTGGCTCTTCCTGCGCCGGCGCGAGCGGGCTGTATCGGCTGGGTGGCAGGAGTGCTCCTGAGACTGCTGGTTGTGGGTGAGCATGACTGTAACCCTCATATAAGTCTCTAGTGCTCAAGCAAAAGCCTCGCTATTTGCGGGATTCTAGCATCCAAAAAGGCAGCGCTCGCTTGCGTAGAAGTATGAAATCAGATGCGAACTATCGCGCATAGTGGTGCACTAAAAAGTGCAGTAGAACTGATACGCTCTACTGGCGCGCCGGCCAGTTTGTCCGGAGGGCGAGGCGAGAGGGGGATCGAAGGGGAGACGTCAGCGTGAGCTCGAAGCCGGACCAATTCTTACGCAGTCGAGAGAGACCCCATACCCGTGCGCGCCGGCGCGCGGGGCCGATCGCGCCAGCTTTTGAGATGTCTACCGCCATGCGTCACGTGCGGCGGGGCACGGAGTTCCCACGCGGATGACTCCGTGCGGGCTCGGAAAGCGCTGGAACTTGCTGTGGGGCGCGATCAGCGCGCTGCTGGTGGGCTTGCTCATCGCTGGTGCGCTCTCTCCGAACATTGCGACGTTCGCGTGGGTGATCGCCGGCTTTGCGGCGCTCGATGCGCTGCTGATCGCCGCACAGATCCCTCGCTGGTGGGCCAGCGGTCGCTTTGACTGTCCCGACCTGGTGTCGACCCTGATCGTCGTGCTCTGCGCCGAGTCGGCGGCGACCACCGCGCTCTTCGTCGTCGGAGCTCTCGTTCGCTCGCCGGTGCCTCTCGTCGCTGCGGCGATCACGCTCATGGGTGCCGTCGCTGTTTGCGACGTCGTCGTTGCGTGGCGTATCCGCCGCTTTGACGGCAGGCTCGGGGTGGCAGCTGAGGCGTCCGGCGAGCAAATCGACGAAGCGCAGCAGGATTCAACAGGAGTCCTTGCGCAGGGAGACGGCGAGGCAGTGGCTCCGCGCGTCGCCGAGTGCGCGCCGCATAAACGGCCGGTCCCGGCACGTGGCTGGATGGCGAGAGCCGTTGGACTTCTGTGGACACTCCTTGTCGGTCTGGGAATGGCGCTCTCGCAATGGATCGCGCCGATAGCCGTCGTCGGCGCGATGGGTGTCGCCGTGGCTGCCTCCACCGGTCGTCTTGCGAAGCCCGCGAGCTCGAGCACGAGTTCCTCGGGGAGCACGAAGACATATGGAGCGGATCGCCGCGAGGGCGCAGGGACGATCAAAGCCCACGTGCACCACGTGCAGGGGTATGGAGGAGAGACAGAATCGCACGATCCTCCGCCAGTAGGTACGGCCCGATGGAATGGCCCGTGCGGGCAGCCACCAAGCTCAGATGTGTCAGCCGAAGCGGTGACGCGGATGGTCAGGCTGTTCGACGTCGAATCGCAGCTTGAACCGTCGACCGAGGGCTGCATCGGCAAGATGGAGCCTCACACCTATCCAGGCGACTATTACGTCACCACGACCGGCGTGGAAGCGCCCACCGGGGAAGCGCTGTCCTTTGCTGTGTATTCCGAAAAACACGGAGGCGTCGTCGTGCTCGAGGCGGCGCGGGCAAAGCTCGAAGCCCTGATCGCAGCGGTTGGGCCCGTGGGTGGCGTTGGGCGCTACCCCCACTACAAGGCCGGCTCCGGCGACTACTACCTGTTCCGCTCGGCCCTCGGCATCTACATGTTCATCCGTGAAAGCCAGGCGGAACCTTACAAGGAGCTGCCGCCGGGTCTCGTGAGGGCTTGGTATCTGCTGATGGTCACGCTCGAAACATGGCTATGGCCGTCGCATCCGCTTCCCGGTCCTCATGGTGAGCTGATCTATGAGATGTGGTCGCCGAGCAACACCTCAAGACCCATGGTGGAAGTCAAGCTGGAACCCAAAAGCGGTAAGGCCTACTGCGCCAGCTCCGTGTACTACCGCAGCCCGCGGTTCGAACCGTCGCTCGCTGAGCTCGTAGAACTGAGTGCGAGTGCTTGAGCTGCCGGTGTACCGCTAGTCTCACGAGCCAATGAGCCGCCGCGACCAGATCAAGATGAGCGAGCCCGAGGCGGCCGTGTTCCTCGCTGAGGAGCGCACGGTCACCTGCGCCACCGCGGGACCACGTGGCTGGCCGCACCTGATGCCGCTGTGGTACGTCCTGCGCACGCCCCCTGCCGGCGAGCCCGGCCCCCGCCTGTGGGCGTGGACGTACGCCGTCTCCCAGAAGGTGCGCAACCTCGAGCGCGATCCCCACGTAACGCTGCAGGTGGAGGCCGGCGAGCAGTACCAGGAGCTGCGCGGCGTGATGCTCGAGTGCGACGTCGTCATCCACCGCGACCTGGAGGCCGTCAGTGCGCTCGGCCATGAGATCTTTGCCCGCTACGCCTCGCCCCGGGGAGAGCCGCCCGCGGAGAACCTTCCCGTTGAGGTTGGCGCGATGGTCGACAAGCAGGCTGCCAAGCGCGTGGCGCTCGAGTTCGTAGAGCTTCGCCGGGCCAGTTGGGACCACCGCAAGCTCGGCGGCACTTACTGACAGGTTTGCCGGCGCGCCTGCTGGCCCCGCCTGGTGGGACGGTCGACGATCGGGGCTCGAGACGTTGCGCTGAGCTCTTTTGGGTGTGCCGCACAGCCTGCATCTGACGAATCATCGGAAATTGGTCTTCCGATATTGTGCGCGCATGATCTTCTGGGGCAAGCGGACCTGGGGACGATACATCTGTGCCGCGGCGGCATGTGCAGGGGTGGTTCTGCTCGCTGCTATTCTTGCGAAACGCCTCCTGACCATCGTTGTCGGCTGGATCGTTGGCCACGAGCCGGGAGATCCAGTCAGACAAATCCTGGTTGACATCGGGACGGCTTTCAGTGACAGCTGGTATCGACTCGTTGATGTGGCGGATCAACACAGCAAGCGGGTCGCCATCGTCATGAAAAGGTACGTGTCCGATCAGCTGCTCGTAGGCGATGATCCCTAGGGAGTAGAGGTCTGTCCAGGGGCCGATCTCCCGAGACAGGGCTTGCTCTGGCGCCATGTATGCGGGAGTTCCCATCGTGGCGCCGCTGACGAGCTCGCCCGTCTCTGAAGCGCTTGCGTGCTCACTGGCTCGGGCAATGCCGAAGTCGGCGATCTTGACGTGTCCGTCGGCTGTGACCAGCACGTTCTCCGGCTTCAGGTCGCGGTGCACGATGCCGGCCGGCTCGACGGCGCTCAGCCCGGCCAGCAGCCCCTCCAGGACGCCTCCAAGTTGCGCCAAGGAGAGCCGGCCAACCCATCGCCGCAGTGACCCGCGCGGCACGTACTCCATCGCGATGTAGGGGGTCTGATCTGCTTCGACGTACTGATAGACCGTGACGATGTTGGGGTGACTGAGTGACCCGGCAAGCCGTGACTCTCGTGTAAAGCGCTTGGCAAAGTCGGCCGCGCTGGCATGGAGTCCGTGGACGGCCTTGAGTGCCACCAGGCGATCGAGATCGGATTGGCGTGCCAGATAGACGACACCCATGCCGCCGCGACCTATCTCGCCTATGATCTTGTACCGGCCGACCGTCAGCGCTTGGTCGTCAAGCAGCGCCTGGTCGTCGAGCTCGTCCTCGTCGGAGCGTTCAGTCAACGATCAGCCCCCGTTGCTTCCATCCTGGGCAGAGGCTACACGTCGAGCTGCTGGTCTTTGCGTATGAGCAACAGCTTCGGCTCACCGATAGGCTGATCACCGCATGAACGCCCTGAAGGGATTGATCCTCTCCGGGGGCAAGGGCACGCGCCTGCGCCCGATTACGCACACGAGCGCGAAGCAGCTGGTGCCGGTGGCGAACAAGCCGGTGCTGTTCTACGGCATCGAGGCAATGGCGCAGGCGGGGATCGAGGATGTGGGGATCATCATCGCGCCGGAGACGGGGCCGGAGATAGAAGCGGTGGCTGGCGATGGCTCGCAGTTCGGGCTGCGCATCACCTACATCCTCCAGGACGAGCCGCTGGGCCTCGCGCACGCGGTGCTGACGGCGGAGCCGTTCCTGCAGCAGAGCCCGTTCGTCATGTATCTGGGTGACAACCTGCTGCAGGGCGGGATAGCGGATCTGGTGGCGGCGTTCATCGAGCACGCGCCGGACGCGCTAATCCTGCTGACGCCTGTGCCCGATCCGGAGAACTACGGCGTGGCGGAGCTTGCGCCGGCAGCGCCCGGCGAGGTCGGCCGCGTTGTGCGTCTCGTGGAGAAGCCCGCAGAACCGGCAACGGACCTGGCGCTTGTGGGCGTGTACATGTTCACAGCGGCGGTGCACGACGCGGCTCGCGCGATTGCGCCCTCCCCCCGCGGCGAGCTCGAGATCACCGACGCGATCCAGCACCTGGTGGACTCGGGGCTGCGGGTGGAGCCGCATGTGGTGCGTGGCTGGTGGAAGGACACGGGGCGCCTGGAGGACATGCTGGAGGCCAATCGCTTGATCCTGGACAACCTGCACGAGCGGATCGAGGGCGAGCTGGTCGACTCGCAGGTGGACGGGCGCGTGGTGATCGAGCCGGGGGCGCGCCTGGAGCGCACCACGGTGAGGGGCCCGGCGATCGTGGGCGCGGGTGCGCAGCTGACCGACTGCTACATAGGCCCGTACACGGCGATCGGCGAGCGCTGTGTGATCTCTGGGGCGGAGGTGGAGCACTCGATCCTGCTGGAGGGCTCGAGTGTGTGCGACCTGGACGGTCGTATGGAGTCCTCGCTGCTGGGTCGCAACGTGACGATCCGCCGCGGCGACCGTCAGCCGCGGGCGTATCGCTTCATGGTGGGCGACAACTCCGACATCTCGATCCTGTGAGTCGATTTACCGCGCCCATTTGCCAACCTCGCCACCGTCCCTCACGGTCAGCGGCGTATGCAGGCGCTCTACGCCCCAGGCCAGTCGATCTGCTCGACGAGCGTGGACGCGCTGAGGTCGAGGACCTCGCTGCGTTCGATCGGCTGGTACTCACCCTCGCGCAGGGCAAGCCAAGTGACGGAGCGCTCGGCGGGGTCGACGATCAGCAGCTCGTCGACTTCATGTTGGGCGTAGAACGGCAGCTTCTTCCAGGTGTCGTCGTCGGGGGAGAGGACCTCCACGGCGATGACGGCGGTGGGCGTCCACACCGCGAGCTGCGGGTTACGGTGGACGCCGAGGTCGGGGACGCGGTAGTTGTCTTTGTTGCTGCCGAGGTTGAACTCGGCGCTGACGACGAGCCCGCTGGTTCGAGCGGGTGCGCCCAGCAGCGTCGCGAGTTGCGCTGCGATCAGGGAGTGGGCGATGCCACCGACGGGGATCACGTGGTAGACGCCCTCCCAGACCTCGTCGTGCAGGTCGGTGCCCGTGCGGCGCCGCTGCTCGAGGAACTCCTCCAGCTGCGCAGGCGGGGGGTCCAACAAAAGTGTGCGCATGGGCGTTTCAAGGGTAGCGACGCTAGGCCGCGCTTGGGATGGAACGCTCGGCCGGCGTGCGCCGCGCGCGTTCATCGGCGCAGGAGCACCACGGCCCGATGAGGATCCTCGTCACAGGCGCGGCGGGGATGCTCGGCCTGGACGTCCTACGTGCGGGCGAGCGCGCTGGCCACGAGCTGGTGGCGGTGGATCTCCCGGAGCTCGACATCACCGACCCGGACGCGGTGGCGGAGTCCTTCGCACGGATCGCCCCCGATGCGGTGCTGAACTGCGCGGCGTGGACGGATGTGGACGGCGCGGAGACGCACGTGGGGCAGGCGCACGCGGTCAACGCGGATGGGGCGGGCAACCTCGCGCGCGGCGCGGCCGCGGTGGGTGTTCCCCTGGTGCACGTGTCGACCGATTATGTGTTTAGCGGGGAGGCGTGCGTGGATGCGTCCGGTGTGCCGCGTCCTTACGTGGAGTCCGACCCCACAGGGCCGCGTTCGGTGTATGGGCAGACGAAGCTGGCGGGCGAGGAGCAGGTGCTGGCGGCCTCGCGGCGCCACGTGGTGGCGCGAAGCTCGTGGCTGTTCGGGGTGGGCGGCGCGAACTTCGCGGCGACGATGCTGCGGCTCGCCTCGGAGCGCGACGCCGTCCAGGTGGTCACCGACCAGGTGGGCTGCCCGACGTGGACGGGCCACCTGGCTCCGGCGCTTCTGGGCCTGGTCGAGCGGGAGGTATCGGGCCTCGTGCACCTCGCGGGTGCCGGGTATGTGTCGTGGAACGAATACGCCAAGGAGATCTTCCGCCAGGCGGAGGTCTCCTGCCGCGTGAAGGACGCGACGACGGCGGATATGCCCCGCCCTGCGCCGCGCCCTGCCTGGTCGGCCCTGGAGTCGGAGCGAGATGACGTGCTGCCGCTGCCGCCGTGGCAGGATGGCTTGGCGGGCTACTTGGCGGCCAGGGCTGGGATGATGCGCGCATGAGACTACTCGTGTGTGGCGGTGCCGGCTTCATCGGCTCGACGTTCGCGCGCCAGCGGCTGCTGGAGCATGGCGACGAGGTGACGGTGCTCGACAAGCTGACGTATGCGGGCCGGGAGGAGAACTTCCACGACCTCGTGGAGAACCCGAGCTTCAGCTTCATCCGCGGCGCGATCGAGGACGCTGAGGCGGTGGCGGGGGCGCTCGCGGCGGCGGCGCCTGAGGCGATCGTGAACTTTGCGGCGGAGACCCATGTCGACCGCTCGATTGCCAAGCCTGACGCCTTTGTGTCAACCCATGCGCTGGGCACGTATGTGCTGCTGGAGGCGGCGCGCGAGCACGAGCTGCGCTATGTGCAGGTCTCCACAGACGAGGTGTATGGCTCGATCGAGGAGGGCACGTTCACCGAGGAGAGCCCGCTGGCACCGTCCTCGCCGTACTCGGCGACGAAGGCGGGCGCGGACCTGCTCGTGCAGAGCTACTTCCACACCTATGGCCTCGAGACGTTGATCTGCCGCGGCTCGAACAACTACGGCCCCTATCAGTACCCGGAGAAGCTGATCCCGCTGATGATCCTGAACGCGCTGCACGGAGACTCGCTGCCGGTTTATGGGGATGGGATGCAGGTGCGCAACTGGATTCACGCGACGGACTTCGCGGCGGCGATCGGCCATGTGCTCGCGCACGGACAGCCGGGCGAGGTCTACAACGCGGGTGGTCCCGATGAGGAGGCGAACATGACGGTCGTCACGCGCATCATCGCGTTGGCCGGCGCCAGCGAGTCGCAGATCGAGCACGTGACCGACCGCCTGGGCCACGACCGTCGCTACTCGCTCTCCTCGGCGAAGGTGCGGGCGCTCGGCTGGGCGCCGAAGGTGCGCTTCGAGGAGGGCCTCGAGCAGACGGTGTCGTGGTATCGCGACAACGGCTGGTGGTGGGAGCCGATCCGCTCGGGCGACTACCGCGCCTACTACGAGCGCCAGTACGGCCGCTCGCTACAGCCCTGAGGCGTCGCTTACGCTTTGCAGACAATTGTCCGTAGACACTTGTCTGCTATTGGGAGAGGCTGTTCCACATGCAGGAGATACGTGAGCAACTGGGCCTGAACCTGCGAGACCGTCGCGACAAGGCGGGCCTGTCTCAAGAAGCACTGGGTGCGCTGTGTGAGCTTGACCGAACGGAGATCAGCCTGCTGGAGCGCGGTCTGCGCTTCCCGCGCTTGGACACGCTCGTGAAGCTCGCTCGTGCGCTGCAGCTCTCGCCGTCTGAGCTGCTCGAGGGGATTCGTTAGACATCACCCGCGCCAGGAGGAGCTGCTCCAGCCGGAGCTACTCAGCCGAGCGCTGAGATCTTCCACTTGCCGCCTTCCTTGACGAGGGAGACGGTGCTGGGGCGTTTCTTGCCTTCGTAGATGCTCGTGACGGCGGCGGTCGCGCTGGTGCTCCCGGCGGCCAGCTTGATCGACTGCACGCTCACTTCGAGGCTGTCGATCTCGGCGAGCTGTTTTTTGATCGCTTCTTCGCAGCGCTTCGTGCCCCTGAGCCCGTTCACGACTGCCGCGGCGAGGTCGTTGGCGCAGATCTTGTTCTGTCCGCCGGCCGTCGCATCGGCCTGCAGGTTGGCGATCGTCTGCGCGACTTCTTTTTGTTCGCCTTTGAAGTTGGTGGTGGACACAGTGCTGCCGCACGCGCTCAGGGCGAGCGCGAGCGGCGGCAGGCAGAGCAGGGCAGGCAGGCGGCGCATCTGCCTGGGAGGCTATTGGCTTCTAGTTCTTCTCGTCGTCGCGTCGGTAGCCGAGGCGGGCGGAGATGCGGTCGGCGGTTGAGACGAGGTGCGGGCCGAGCGCGTCTACGAGCTCCTCGAGGGTGATCATTGCGCTCGGTGCCGCGAGGTTGACAGCGGCGACGACGTCGCGTGCCTCGTTGCGCACGGGTGCGGCGATCGCGTACAGCTCGGGGGCGAGCTCCTGGTCGTTGACGGCAAAGCCGGCGGCCTGGATCTCGTCGAGCTCCTCGCGCAGCGCCTTCTTGCTCGAGACCGTGTTGGGGCCGCGTTTGGCGAGCTTCATCTGCGCGATCAGCTCGCGCTGCTCTGCCTCGGGCAGGTTCGCGAGCAGCAGCTTGCCCATCGCGGTCGCATAGGCGGGCAGCCGCGAGCCGGTGTGCAGGTCGAGGTCGATCTTGCCCTGCCCGCGGCGGAAGCTGCGCACGCGGTCGACGTAGAGGACGTCGGTGCCGTCGAGCACGCCGAGGCTGGTGCTGTAGGAGGTGCGTTGGCGTAGCTCTTCGAGGTAGGGGTGTGCGTGCTCGCGCAGCCCGGTCGAGTTCAGGGCGGACATGCCGAGGTCGGTGACGCGTAGGCCGAGGCGGTACTTGCGTGAGGCACCTTGCTCCAGGTAGCCGAGTGCCACGAGCGTGATCACGTAGCGGTGCGTGGTCGAGCGGCTCATGCCGAGCTCGTCGGCGATGTCGGCGATCCCGAGCACGGGGCGTTTGGGCGTGAAGCAGCCGAGGATCGCTAGGCCGCGCTCGAGCGACTGCGAGTATCGCGGCTCACGCAGGCTGGGGATCGACCATGCGGGCTCCTGCCCGTCCTTGTTGGCTTTCGCGGCTGCACTCGTTCTTGGCATCAGCACCTGGTCCTGTCTCGTTCGGGTGGAACCCCCTGAGGTCGGGAAGTTCAATTGATTGATCTAGCAACCATAGTTCGGCTCGCGTCCCACCACAAATAGAAACACTAGAGTTTCGAGAGAGCCGCCCAAGGACGATCGGCCAGCCGACAGCGCCTGAGCCCTCACCGGTAGCGACCCACAATCAGCCAACAGCCAGCACCACCACCCACGCTGGAGCCCGTCTCTCCGTCACGGGCAGGGCATCGCCCATCTCGCCGAGCCCGACCGGAGCAGGGGCGCACGCGAGCGGGCCCCGAAGCACCCACCCACGACGGGATCGCCCAGCGGCGGTCTCTACGAGTAAGAAACGCCTCTGGACGCCGGAGCCACCCCCGGCTATCTTCACCGTGACGTCCGATTCCAGCTGTCGAGCTATCGATCAGTGGTTCGGCACGTTATAGCTCCGGTGATGTCCGACCTGAAGCATGACATCGCTGGAGTGCTTGAAATACCAATCCCTACAAGGAGCCAATAACATGAAGCTAGCTCGATTAACGGGCCTGATGCTCGTAGCCATCTTCGCTATGAGCCTCATAGCCGCTTCCGCCGCGATGGCCGGGGCGCCCGAATTCAAACCGACGGGCGCATCGATCACCGGTACCAGCGGTACCGCGATTCTCTCGGCGAACAGCGGGGCAGAAACAGTCACATGCGAAAAAGACTCAACGACAGGCACGGTCAGCAGCGCGACCTTAGCGGGCAACATCCTGGTGCACTTCTTAGGCTGTACGTCAACCGGCACAGGTGGATCGAACTGCGCCGTCAACAGCCCAGGCGGTGGTGAAGGATTAATCTTAACCAACACACTGCACGGAATTCTTGGCTTAGTGTTACCGTCCAAGACAATT
>JBEKAM010000009.1:0-31087 GCA_050015915.1 Solirubrobacteraceae bacterium | reverse complement strand
TCAGCGCGCGAGTTGGCGGCTGCGAAGTCTGCCATGTAGTCCTCGACCGTTAGCGGCAACACTGCCCCGAGCTCTACGTCCAGGTCAAGGCCAGCATCGAGCGCCACCTTCGCAACCAGCCGGTCCGCACCCTCCGCCAGCGCGCTGAGCACCGAGAAGACAACCGGTGTGAAGCGTGTGGCAGGAAACATCTCGCGCACCGCCTCGAGGCGATCGGCCACTTCCGTCGCGACCGTTCCCTCGTCGATGATCTGGCGATGCCCAGTGACGCCGATTCTCACACGAAAGGCAATTGCTCCGTCAGCCACAGGCCGAGGCAGCGTAGGTGCCGCACTGGTGGACGTACCCGAAACCGTCATGCCTGCATCCGCACGAGTGACGAATGCTTGCGCAGTAGACCCCGTCTCTGCCCACTTTGAAGCGAGTCCACGAGACGATCGATCTCAGCGTCGAGATCGTCCCCGGTCAATCTGGTGGCGTTGGATCCGGGGAGTTGCTTCAACGCCTCAGGAAGCACCTCGCTTACCGGCATCGAAGCACCGTCGTGCAACACCGGAACGACGACGATTTCGTCGCTGTCGAGGCCCGCCTTGACCTCCCGTCGCACCCAGTCATCGGCATCCTCCAGACGACGCGTGCCGTCTGGCTTGCGTGCATCCAACCAATTCGGGCCGATCAGCACGAGCATGACGCTGCAGCGAGAGATCGCCTCCTCGAGCTCCCGCGGCCAGATCTCGCCGGCATCGATCCCGGTCGTGTCCATGAAAACCTTCGCGCTGCCGAATCGCTTGACCAGTGCTTGGTTTAGGACTTTCGCGGGCCACTGGCTCTGACTTCGGCGATATGAGATGAAGAACTGTGACCTGCCGCTGCGAGGAGACCCCAGCGCCAGCTTGAGCGCCTGCAGTCGACGGCGCTCTCCCACGGAGTCGCTGACGACCTCACCCGCGCAGCCAAGGGCTAGCGCCGTCAGCGGCACCACGAACGGCAAGATCAAGCCGCCGGCAAATGCCAGCTGCACCGCAATCGCATACGCCGCGCCCGCTCCGAGACACAGCGCAATCACCCATCCCGGCGCCAGCCGCAGGCCGAGGACCGGTGCAAACGCTCCGAAGC
The DNA here is from genome assembly GCA_050015915.1 of Solirubrobacteraceae bacterium. GTDB lineage: Bacteria > Actinomycetota > Thermoleophilia > Solirubrobacterales > Solirubrobacteraceae > Palsa-744. The sequence goes on along the minus strand of JBEKAM010000009.1, from coordinate 29,971 downwards.
CAACGATTAGCAGGAGCGTCACATACCCACCGCTCGGCTGCAGCGGAAATCCGCGCTCGGCCGTAACGATCGCGTTGGCCGTGAGCTCAGCGCCAGACATCAGCCCGGCATCGTCGAACGGCGTCGCATGCACGTCCTGGAGGTTGGACGCCGTGGCGCCTACCACCACGGTCCTGCCAGACAGCTCGCGCGCCGGCACCTCACCGCGCAAGACACTCACAAACGAGAATTCGGGAAACGTACCGGCAGGACCGGCGAAATCGACCCACGCGCTGGTGCCACCAAGCGCGGTGGGGGAGATCGCACGGCCACTGGCAAGTTCGGCGCCGACGATGCCGAGCGTACGCAAACCGTTGAAGCTGTAGAGCATTCTCCGGTCGACCCCGTCGGCATCGGGAGGGAACACTGCTGCGCCCGCTCTCGCTCCGATCCGCGCCAGCATATCGCCGCCGCCAAAGATGTCATTTTCGCCGCCAGGGCCAACTTCACTGGTGGCGAGCACGACGTTCCCCGCTCGTTGCACCGCGTTGATGAGATCGTCATCTTCGCTGAGCGCGGCCTGCTTGGCCAACGGCGTATCGTTCACGGGTGTGGTCGGCTCGGTGAACTGCACGTCGTAAACGATCGCCCTGGCGCCATCCCGCTTCAGCCGGTCGATCACACTGGCGTCCAAGGAACGCGGGAAGGGCCACTGCAGCTGCAGCTGCGAGAAAGTGTCGTCGTTGATGCCGACGATCGCTACGTTTGCCGGCGGCTTGTGCACTTCGCGCAGAGCGAAGCGTGTATCGACGCTCTTGAGCTCGAGCGCTTCAAGCGCATGCGTTTGGTTGAGTAGCAGCGCAACTCCGATTGCCGCCAGTGCCGCGAGCACAAGCGGGGCGATCCCGCGCCAACCGCCGTGGGTCGCCCACTCGCTGCCGCGCTGACGCCGCCCCGAGCGCATTCTTCTGCTCATTCACTTTCAGCGGTGAGCAGGGCCAAATACATATCTCAACGTGCCAATGCGACGTAGCTGTGTCCAGTGCTGAGCTGAAATGAGCGATGTAGGCGGTAGTCGTATACCGATACCACTCCCCGTATCACCTTTGTCACCGTGGAAGCACAGCGATCTTCGACAGACCAAATCGTGCCTCTTACGGTGGTGGAACTGTTGCGTCCATCGGTGGTGAAGTGCCCGTGCCCGCTGCCCCATAGTTTCCGCACGGGCTTCGACGCCCCCCCACGACTCGCCGACGCCACGCCCGGCCGACTAGCGGGACAGCCTGAGAAGTGTCCACCTGTCAGCGCGAGCTCGGTTGAAGGCGCGTTCTTCTTTTCCTCTATGCGAAACTCACCGCCGTTGAATTCCGCACACTGTTTCGTGCTTTCAGGGCTTGCGCGGCACAGCGTCACGAGACCCTGAGAGGTATTGACCAGTGTCCCCTCCGGCACGCTTCTCGCGCCGGTGAGCCTCTCGAAGCTCCGCTTGCCCGGCAACTGGACCTGTACCACGCCCGACACCGCCAACAGATTTGCCGTACGTCCCGACACCGGCGGAGGGAGTTCTTCGATACTCGACAGCACAGCCTTCTTGCCGACTTTTTCGAGCGGCGGTTGGACGGTCTCCACGTCGCCACCACACGGGGTAGATGACCGCTGGTTCGTAGAGTCTCCGCTGTAGGACGCCTGCCAGTAATACGTTCCCGCCGCAAACACCTCTTGGCTGGAGCCCGCGACAGTACCACCCGCACCGACCGTAACGGTGCCCGCGTTCGCGACTTCGTCGCTACAGGAAGCGTTGGTGTAAACCCTGTAGGAAATAGTTCCACTCGCGGTAGATGCGTTCGCGCCGCCCAAGCTGGCACTGGCGGTGACAGCCGTGCCTTCCGGCACGGAAATCGCCGTACCCGCCTGACCGCCTCCCGTCAGCGAGGCCGTGGTGGAAGTGGGCACCGGGCCACCGGCCACCACCAGTTCGATCCCCGTCGTCCCATATTCCGTCGTGTAGCTCCACCCGCCCCCGATGCTGCCCACTTCTTCCACGGACGCGAACCTGCCAGTCAGGGTGGTCGCGCTCAGCACCTGGAAGCGCTGTCCTGGTTCCGGATGAAAGCCGTTTTCCGTCGTCACGCGAAGGCTGCCTTCGAGTGTCACCGGCCCCTCAATGTTGAGCTGGCTAAAGCCCGTCCCCAACAAGGCCCCGCCGATGTGCAGACTGAGCAGGCCATGAGCCGCTTGCACATAAGAGATCGCCGTCAGGATGCCGCCACTCACGTCCACCGTGCCTTCGTTCTCGAACGCGATACCCACCGGCAGGGCACCACCATAGCCCGACCGCTTGAAAATCCCCGCGTTCCGAAACGCGCTGCCGTTCCCACCGTAGGAGATACGCGTGCCGTCTTCTTCGCCGCCTTCGACTTCAAAGCTCCCAGCGTTCCGCACCGACGCGTTTTCCCCCACCACGAGATCCGCACCTGCACCCATCGCAGCCGCAGCACCCGCATCAACCTTCAACACACGCCCCGCCCCAAGCGTCTCGCCGCCCGACTTGAGCGCCAACGTCCCACCCGACACGACTTCGGTGATCCCTTCGTCCTGTTCGCCTCCAGACCATTCAAAACTCCCGTCCACCAACAAAGTACCCTTCAATAGGCCGCCCGCCTGAGCAATCGGCCCATTCAGGCTCAAGCCATTGGCGAGGGTGAAGGTCCCCTCAGCCAGGGTCAAGACGCCTCCAGCCCCCGAGGCGCTGAACACCGCTGTCGCTTCCTCCGAGCCACCATCCTCCAGCTGCAACGCACCACCACTCACGTCCACCGTGCCTTCGTTGTCGAATGCGATATCCACCGGCAGGGCACCACCACCGCTTGACCGGTTGAAAGTCCCCGAGTTCCGAAACGCGCTTCCATTTCCACCGTAGGAGATACGCGTGCCGTCTTCTTCACCGCCTTCGACTTCAAAGCTCCCAGCATTCCGCACCGACGAGTTTTCCCCCACCACGAGATCCGCACCCACAGCCATCACAGCCGCAGCACCCACATCAACCTTCAACACACGCCCCGCCCCAAGCGTCTCGGCCCCCTCCCCAATCGACAATCTGCCGCTCGACATGACTTCTGTCGCAGCCCCTTCGACCTGTTCACCACCCGACCATTCAAAGCTTCCTCTGACCAGCAAGGGACCTTTCAGCTTGCCACCAGTCTGCGCCACACGCCCGTCCAAAGTCAGACCGCTCGCGAATGTAAACGTCCCACCAGCAAAGCTCACGAGTCCTTCACCACCCGAGGCACTGAAAACCGCCGCCGGTTCCTCCGAGCCACCATCCTCCAGCTGCAGCGCACCACCGCTCACATCCGCAGTGCCTTCGTTGTCGAATGCGATATCCACCGGCAGAGCACCACCACCGCCCGACCGCTTGAAAGTCCCCGAGTTCCGAAACGCGCTCCCATTTCCACCGTAGGAGATTCGTGTCCCGTCTTCTTCACCGCCTTCGACTTCAAAGCTCCCAGCATTCCGCACCGACGCGTTTTCCCCCACCACGAGATCCGCACCCGCGACCATCACAGCGGAACCTTCCAGGTCGACCTTCAGCATACGCCCAGATCCAAGCGTCCCGCCCCCCGGTCCAATCGACAACTTACCGCTCGCCACCACTTCCGTCACAGCCCCTTCAACTTGTTCACCACCTGACCATTCAAAGCTGCCGTTCACGAGCAAGGGACCTTTTAGCTTGCCACCAGTCTGCGCCACACGCCCGTCCAAGGTCAAGCCTTTCGCAAACGTGAACGTCCCACCCGCGAAACTCACAAGCCCCTCACCGCCCGAGGCGCTGAACACTGCCGCTGCTTCCTCCGAGCCACCGTCCTCCAGCTGCAGCACACCACCGCTCGCATTCACCGTGCCTTCATTGTCGAACGGCACATCCACCGACACCGGATCGCCCACACCCGACCGAGTTACGGTACCGAAGTTCCGAAACCCGGTTTCGCTCCCACCGCCTTCAATCCGAGCCCCATCTTCTCCGCCACCGGCAAGTTCAAAGGTCCCCGCGTTTTCCACCGCCACCCCGCCACCCACGATCAGATCGGCGCCCGCGGCCATCACAGCGGAAGCTTCCAAGTCGACCTTCAGCCTGCGTTCCACGCCTAGCCGTGCTTCCGCGGACTTGATCGACAGCTTGCCACCGGGCGCAATTTCCGTGAGCCCTTCGAGCTGTTCACCGCCGGACCATTCAAAGCTGCCCTTCACCGTCAATGGACCTCTCAGCTTGCCACCAGTCTGCGCCACAGGGCCGGTGAAGCTCAAGCCACCTTCCAATGTGAACGTTCCCCCGGCAAAACTCAAGAGACCTCCGGTCCCTGAGGCCTTGAACACCGCCGGCGCTTCCTCCGAGCCACCATCCTCCAGCTGCAGCGCGCCGCCACTCACATCCACCGTACCTTCATTATCGAAGGGCACATCCACCGAAACCGGATCACCGATACCCAACCGGGTAAAGATGCCGAAGTTCCGAAACCCAGTTTCGACCCCGCCACCTTCGATCCGAGCACCATCTTCCCCATTGCCATCGACTTCAAAAGTCCCCGCATTTTCGACCAATGACTCCTCACCCACAGCGAGATCGCCATCGACACCAATCGCTGCTTTCCCTTCCGGTGCGATTCTCAACGTGCGCCCTGCTTCAAGCCGTGGAGCCCCCGACTTGATCGACAGCCTGGCGCCGGCAGCGATCTCCGTCGTGGCTTCTCCGACCTGTTCACCTCCAGACCATTCAAAGCTAGCCTTCACCAGCAGTGTGCTTGGTCCGCCGAGCTGTCCACCGGATTGGACGAGGCTCGACACGGTCGAGTCTTCTTCGGGATCCATCAATCGCAGCACGCCAGAGACAATCACGAGCTTGCCTTCGCTCTGGAGCGAAGACACCGAGCCGGCTTCTTCCGACACTTCCACAACGGCCGTCGACGGCTTAATGCAGACATGATCAGCTTCGTCTGGCACCCTTCCGAGACTCCAGTTTTCAGGTTGGCTCCAAGAGTGGTTTGCGGCACCGGTCCATTCGATCGTGCAGGGAGACGCGGAGGCTGCCCCCGGCGCCGCTAGTAGCAACATGCCCGATGTCAGAGCTGCGGAGATCAAGCTCCTTCTCGTCACACACCGAAGCGCAGCTATCAAGCTCTTTGCCCCCTGTCCTATGTGATTGTGCATCCGGTATCCGGTTGTGCTTTTCGCCAATGTGAAATGCTTTGTCCGCGGCAACGCGATCCGGAAGCATAGAGGTTTTCGGACACTTGGGACAAGTTGTTCACGCTATGAAGATGGGCAGGCTGACACTCTGCGCCGCGCTGCTGGCACGCGGCTCTGGTACGCCCTTAAGCCCATGGATGGCCTCCGAGGCGGTACGCGGAGCTTGGACGTGAGCGCTTGCGGCTCCTTCGAGGACTGCCTGGCGATGAGCACCGAGCACTTCTTGCGGCTTCGAAAGCGCCCGCTCGGGGCCGCGGTTCGGGCACGAGGGCGCAACGCGCCGATCAGCCGCCTACGCTGTTCGGGCTGCAATGACCACTGACGCCGCTGATCCCCCACCCGGCCAGCCGCGAGCAAAGCATCGCTGGAACCGGCGCACGTTCCTCGGGCAAGGAGCGCTCGCCGGCGCAAGCTTGCTCGGCCTGCGGCGCCATCCCCCGGACGCCCACGTCCGCACGAAGCGCCGCCGGCGCGACTTGAGGACCGCGCCTCGCCCCGACGCACCGAACATCCTCACGATCATCGTCGATCAGCTGCGCACCCCCGTGTGGATGCCTGCATCCGCGCCGGCGGCAGCGGTGATGCCGAACCTCGCCGCGCTGCGCCAGCGCTCGGTCAGCTTCGAACGCCACTACACCGCCGCCAACGACTGCTCGCCCTCCAGGAGCGTGCTGCTTACCGGCCTCCACACCCACCAGACAGGCGTGATGATCACCGGCGCAGGGTGGCTCGACCCGCGCTTTCCTACGTGGGGAACGATGCTGCGAAACCTCGGCTATGAGACCGCCTACTACGGCAAGTGGCACCTAAACCCCAACCCGTACGCGTCACTGGCCCCATATGGCTTCTCCGGCGGTACCTACCCATCGCCCAACGGCTCGCCCGGACAGGGCACGCTCATGGACCCCACGATCACCGAACAGTTCATCGAGTGGCTCTCAGGCCAGGGGGGCGAGACCCCCTGGGCGACCACCGTCTCGTTCGTTAACCCGCACGACATCGCCTGGTGGCATCGCTTCACCGAAAGGGTCGAATCCGAGGCCAATCCGCCGCCTCTGGCGAGCGCACTTCCCCCCAATTACGAGACCCCTGAACAGCTGATCGAAAAGGGTAAGCCCCAGCTGCAGCGCTCGCTCCAGGACACCGCCGCCAGATCGTTCGGAGCTGTGCCCTTCACCGGGCCGGAAGCATTGAGGTGGTGGACCACCATGATGGACACCTACCTACTGCTGCAGAGCTACGTGGACGTGCAGATCGGCCGGGTGCTCGCAGCGCTCCAGAGCAGACCAGAGCTCGCCGCCAACACGGTCGTGATCTTTACCTCCGACCACGGCGAGTACGGGGGCTCACATGGACTGCGCGGCAAGGGCGCAGCCGCCTACGAGGAGGCAATCCGCGTACCGCTTGAGGTCTACGACCCCCGGGGGCTGCTTACAAGCGCACCAGAACAGCCCCGCAGCCAGCTCACCTCAAGCGCCGATGTGGCAGCGTTGATGCTCACGATCGCCACCGGCTCCTCGAGCTGGCGTCAGGAGCCGGAGTATGCGCACCTAGCGAACCGGCTCGACCTCGCGAAGATCTGCGCCAGCCCACAGGCCCCGGGACGCGAATGGGTGTTGCACGCAACCGACGAGGACGTCACGGAGTTCGCCACCGAAGCCTACGCAGCCGACGCCCCCCGCCACCTGGTGTCACTGCGCAGCGCCGCGGGGAAGCTCACGCTGTACTCCAACTGGCGCCCCAACACCACCGAGGTGGAAACAGCCGGCCAGGAATACGAGTTCTACGACTACTCGAGCGTCGAGGGCAGCCTCGAGCTCTCGAGCCAGGGGCAGCCCGGCGCCCCGCTGGAAGAAGACCTATGGCAGACGCTCGAAAACGACGCCATCCCCACCGAGCTGCACGCCCCCCTGCCCGCCTCGCTACAGCCAGCACGCCGCCAGGGCCTCGCGGAGTACTTCGCATATGAAGAACGAGAGGCGCTGAGGGTCTACGAAGCGCACCGGCCCGCCGCCGGGGAAGCCAGCCCAGAACCGTTGTAGGGGCGTCGGCTCGGGGACCTCGCAGGACACGGAGCACGTCCCCCACCCCGTGAGAGCTGCTTAGATTAGTGTTAGTGTTACTAACATGAATAGTAGGCCCTCGCCCTCGCCCTCGCCCTCGCCCTCGCCCTCGCCCCGCCCGTACCGGATGCAGGCACGCGCGGCGTCCGCCGCCGCGACCGCCGAGCGCATTCTCGACGCGGCGGTCGAGGTCTACTGGGAGCACGACGGCGATGAGCTCTCACTCGACGAGGTCGCCCGCCGCGCCGAGGTGACGGTTCAGACCGTGATTCGCCGCTTCGGGGGCAAGCAGGGGCTGTTCACCGCCGCCGTGGATCGCGAGACTGAGAGGGTTCGCCGCGAACGCGGCGAGGCGCCCGTGGGTGACGTTGCCGGTGCTGTCCACGTACTGGTCTCGAGCTATGAGACCACCGGCGATCGCATGCTTGTAGTGCTCGCCGAGGAGCAGCGCATCCCGAGCACAGCTGTGATCCTCGACCGCGGCCGCGCGCTTCACCGCGAGTGGTGCGCGCGGGTGTTCGCGCCGGCGCTCACGGGCTTGACCGGCAACGATCGCAAGCGCCGGCTGGCTCAGCTGGTGGCGGTGTGCGACGTGTACACGTGGAAGCTCCTACGCCGGGACGCGGGGCTCAGCCGCCGTCAAACGGAAATCGCGATGGTCGAGCTGCTGCACCCGATCGCACAGGCGTCGTGATGGCCCGCATCCTCGCCTACACCTCGCCCGGGCGCAGCCATCTGTACCCGCTCACGCCGATCCTCGACGAGCTGCACAGCCGCGGGCATGAGATCGCGCTGCGTACGCTCTCCTCGCAGGTCGAGCTGATGCGCACGCGTGGCTTTGACACCGAGCCGATCAGCGGGTCGATCGAGCAGATCGAGCTCGACGATTGGCGCGCGCGGGGCACTCTGCAGTCTGTGAGGGAAAACACGCGGGTCTTCTCCGCCCGTGCCGAGTACGACGCGCCGGACCTGACTGGGGCGATCGCCGCGACCGACCCCGACGCACTGCTGGTCGACATCAACACCTGGGGCGGGCTGATGGCGGCTGAGGCCTGGGGCGGACCTTGGGCGGCGTTCTGCCCTTATCCGCTCGCTCTGCGCTCGGATGACGCGCCGCCGTTCGGCCCGGGGTTCGCGCCCGCCCGCGGGCCAATCGGCCGGGCGCGCGACCGGCTCGCCCGCCCGCTGGTGTTCGGCGTGGTCGAACGGCAGGGGCGGCCTGCGCTGAATCGCATCCGTGCGGACCTCCACCTGCCGGACGTGGCGAGCCTGGACGAGTGGTTCGGCCGTCCACCGTTGCTGCTCTACATGACCGCCGAGCCGTTCGAGTACCCGCGGCGCGACTGGCCAGAGAACGTTGTGATGATCGGCCCGTGCGACTGGGATCCACCGGCGGAGCAGCCGCCGTGGCTCGAGCAGACGACAGATCCAATCGTGCTCGTGAGCACCTCCACTGAATTCCAGAACGACGGCCGGCTGGTGGAGGTCGCGCTGAAAGCGCTCGCCGATGAGCCGGTGACCGTGGTGGCAACACTGCCAGCGGGCGATCCGGCGGCCTTCCGGGTGCCTGCCAACGCCCACGTCGAGCGCTTCATCCCACACCGGCTGCTGCTCGGACACGCAGCCTGCGCGGTGACTCATGGGGGCATGGGCTCGACGCAGAAGGCGCTCGCACAGGGCGTGCCAGTGTGCGCGGTGCCGTTCGGGCGCGACCAGCTCGAGGTGGCACGGCGCGTGGAGGTGGCAAAAGCCGGGACAAGCCTGCCGGCCAGGCGTCTCGGTCCTGCCCGCCTGCGGGCGAAGGTCCAAGAGGCGATGACGTGCACCGCCGGAGCGCGACAGATCGCCGCCGCCTATGCCGCCACGGGCGGCGCCCACGCCGCGGCCGACGCGATCGAGATACGCCTACTGAATCAGACATCCGGGACTGGCTGCACCCTTCGTGGATCGTGATCGGACGACTGGCGCTCCTGGCAACGACGCATACGCGCCGCGTCTTGCTGGCAGCAGGCGTGATGTTCGTGGTCGCGGCCGTGCTCGGCGCACCGGTGACGGGAACGCTCGGCAGCAGCAGCCAGGACTTCGAGGATCCCGCCTCGCAATACGAACGCACGAACGCGGCGATCACGGCCGCGACCGGACAGAGCGCCTACTACAACCTCGCCGCCCTGCTGCGAGCCAGCACCAACATCCAGAGCAACAAGACAGCCCAACAGGCAACGACAACGCTCGCGACGCTGCTGGCGACCCAACGCGGCTTCCAGCGCGTAGCCGCCTACGGGGGCCCTGGCGGCGGTCCTCGCTCCGCAGCACTGCTCTCGCGCAGCGGTCACGAAACGGTCGTGCTGGCGGCCTTTGCGACTGCAAACGACGCGACTGCGGCAGCAGCACACGTGCGCACCGCCATCGCCGAGGCACCGGCAAAGGCAAAACTCGCTGGGGCGAGCGTGCGCTTCGGCGGAGCGGCCCTGATCAACCAGGAACTCAACGAACGCACCACCAGTGACCTCGCGCGCGCGGAGCTGATCGGCCTGCCGATCCTGCTGTTGCTCTCGTTCTGGTTCTTCCGGGGGCTCGTGGCGGCGCTATTGCCGCCGCTGGTTGGTGGGCTATCGATCCTTTTGACCTTCCTGCTGCTGCGACTGGTGGATCAGTTCACGCCAATCTCGGTGTTCGCGCTGAACCTCGTCAGCGGCATGGGCCTCGGCCTGGGGATCGACTACAGCCTGTTCGTGCTCTACCGCTACCGCGAGGAGCTCGCGGGCGGCGCCACAACGCAGCTGGCGATCGCGCGAACGCTGCAAACCGCCGGCCGCACGGTGCTGTTCAGCAGCCTGACCGTGGCGGCGGCGTTGACCAGCCTGCTCGTGTTCCCGATCCGCTTTCTGTCCTCGATGGGGGTCGGCGGCGCACTCGTGGCGTTGTGCGACGGTGCGGTCGCGCTGCTCGTGCTGCCCGCCGTGCTCGTCGCGCTCGGACCGCGCATCGACTCGCTCTCGCCCGCTTGGCTACAACGCCGCGCGGTGCGCTCGGCCACCGCAAGGCAGGATGGCCGCTGGTGGCGTCTGGCCCGCGGCGTCATGCGCCGGCCGGGCAGAGTGGCGCTGATCAGCGCGACGGTGCTGATCGCGGCGGCGATACCGGCGTTGAAAGTGCAGTTCACCTCGCCGGGAGCGAACCTGCTGCCGGCAGCCGCGGAAAGCCGACAGGTCGAAACGGCGCTCGCCGGGAACTTCCCCGCCAACGCTGGGGAAGCAGCCGAAATCGTCGTAAAGGGATCCCGCGCCACTGCACAGCACCTGGCGGCAGATGCTGCCACGACGGCAGGCAAGATGGCGGACCTCGCCCCACTCGCGTATCTCGGCCGCGGCACCTGGGAGATCACGCTGCTGCCCCACGGCTCCCCGTTCTCCGAGGCCCAGCAGCAGCTGCTCGACCGCCTGCGCACGCTCGCGCATTCCTACGGTGGGCTGGTCGGCGGCGCCACGGCGTTCTTCGCGGACCAGAAGACGTCGATCGCTGCGCACATCCCGATAGCGCTGGGGATCCTGATGGTGCTCACAGCGGGGTTCCTGTTCCTGATGACGGGCTCACTGACGATCCCAATCAAGGCGCTTGCGATGAACATGCTCAGCGTGGGCGTGGGCACGGGGCTGCTGGTGTTGATCTTCCAGGACGGTCATCTCTCTGGCCCACTTGGCTTCAAGCCGATCGGCGGCCTGGAAGAGTCGAGCCTCGTGCTGATGCTCGTGCTTGCGTTCGCCCTGGCGACGGACTACGAGGTGTTCGTGCTCGCCCGCATCAAGGAGGCTCACGACGAGGGACTGCCCAACCGCGAGGCGATCGCGCTGGGGATCGAGCGCACCGGGCGGATCATCACGGCCGCCGCGCTGCTGTTCTGTGTGGCGATCGGTGCCCTGGGAACATCGAACCTGTTCTTCACCAAGCAGCTCGGGGTCGGCACGGCGCTCGCGGTTGCGGTTGACGCGAGCGTCGTCAGGGCGCTATTGGTACCGTCGCTGATGGCGCTGATGGGCGATTGGAATTGGTGGGCGCCCGGGCCGTTGCGGCGGCTGCATGACCGGGTGGGTCTGCGTGAGACATCGACGCGACGAGCAAATAACCATGCCAGCCCTTGAGGCACACCACGCCGCCTATAAGTCAGACACATCCCCTCACGAAGCCCACCGCAACCCATAGTCGAGCCAAACCACTCCGATACACGTAAACCTCAGGGTCTTGAACAGAGGGGACGCTCCGGCCCCGCTGTGCGCTACCGACACCGGAGTAGCGTTGATGACCACGAGCGACGGTGACGCCGCAAGCAGGCAGAGCAAAACCAGCATCACACGCGAACGCACGATCGCTGGAGTCGGTTGCTGGCGGGCGTGCTGGTGTGCTTCTCCGCGCACGGGACTACGCAAGCATAACTCACATTCCGAATTACCACATGGAGGATTCTGATGAAGCAAAGAGTCTGTATCTGCCAATTAGCTGTCTTGATTCCCGCACTCGTCGCTGCACTATTGGCGTTCGGCGCTGAAGCTGCATGGGCGGAATCACCGACGTGGCTGTGTGTGCCAAAAGCAGCTGGCAAAGCGGTGACCTCGGGCGGCACGGGGACAGAAGGAAAATGCGAAGCGGAAACCACCGTGACAGAGCTGCCCCCAGCCACCGAACTTCCAGCACTTGTGAGCATACTCTCGCACATGAAATACGTAGCGTCAGGGATCGACAGCAAGCCCACAATCAAGTTCGAAGGCGTCAACGTGCAGATCCTCGACGGGGAAGGCAAAACAGCCACCACGAACGGCGAGGGCAACCTTGTGATCGGCTATGACGAGAATCCAGGAAAACACTCACAGACCGGCTCTCACGATCTGATCCTTGGCGAAGAACAGACGTTCACGAGCTACGGCAGCGTCCTCGCGGGCTTACTGAACTCCGCCACCGCGCCCTTCAGCTCGGTAACCGGCGGCGCCGCCAATGCAGCGAGTGGCAAGTACGGATCCGTTGGCGGGGGTGAAAAAAACACCGTTAGTGGCGAAGCGGCGTGGATCGGGGGCGGCCAGTACAATGAATCAACTGCTCAACTTGCCTCAGTTGCAGGTGGCTGGTCTAATCGGGCGAGCAAACTGTACGCTTTTATTGGTGGCGGCGGTGCCAACATCGCCAGTGGCGAACATTCCTCGATTAGCGGCGGTGGCGGCAACACAGCCAACGGTTATTATTCGTCGGTCACGGGTGGCTACAGCAACACTGCCAGCGGTAGCTATTCCTCAACTAGCGGCGGGGATACCGATACTGCGTTTGGTCTTGATTCATGGATCGCGGGTGGCTACAACAGTAAAGCCAGCGGCGAATACTCGTCGACCACCGGCGGCCGTGAAAACCAGGCAGAAGGCCCGTTCTCGTCTGTATTTGGAAGCAAACTGTTGACGGCGGCCAAAGAATACGAAGCACTCCTGTAGCACTCCTGCTCATGTGCGTCGGCGATATCCGCCCACGAGCCAAGTCGCCGATGCACACGTGAGCCATGTACGGATCGCGATCCATTCGGAGGATGCACATCCGAACCGAAACAGCGCGGTCCCTCAGTCGTGCCTCCCGAGCAACTCCAACCGAGGCCCATACGCGCTCCCGACGGACACAAACCGAGCAGTAGCGGGACTGAGCACGAACTCGAGCACCTCCCCAGTCTCCCCGCGCACCTCCAACCGCCGCCCCTCCTCATGCACCGCCGCCACAACGCCAAGCTCAACGATCCCGCCAAAGTGCAAGATCCGTACCTGGCCCCCAACCCGAGGCAGCTGTCGCGAAGGCCCAAGCACGCCTAAATCCTAGGGCGCCCGCTGCCCTCCGTCCACGCGCAGGGGCCCGATTCCGGCCCCCACGCTAGCCCGACGCATCTCAACCCGCCGCCCGATACCTTGCGGGGCATGCGCCGCACGAAGATCGTCGCCACCATCGGCCCCGTGTCGCGCGAGCCTGAGACCCTGCTGCGGATGGTGAGGGCGGGGATGGACGTCGCGCGCTTGAACTACTCGCACGGGACGCTCGACGAGCACGCGGAGACGATCAGCCGTGTACGCGATGCGGCGAACCGCGCCGGCCGACCGGTGGCGGTCCTGCAAGACCTGCCGGGCCCGAAGCTGCGCATCGGCCCGCTGCACGAGGACGTGGTGGAGCTGACGCCGGGCGAGCAACTGACGTTCGTCTGCGGCGATGGCGATCGCCCCGGAGACGCGCGCTCGATGAGCCTCTCCTGGGCGGGTCTGGCGGACGCGGTGGAGGAGGGCTCGATCCTGTACCTGGCGGACGGCTCGGTGCGCCTGCGCGTCACGCGCGTACGCACAGGTGAGCACGAGGTTGACGTGGAGATCGAGATTGGCGGTGCGGTGGCCTCGCGCCAGGGCCTGAACATCCCGGGACCGGTGGCGTCGCTACCGGCGGTGCCGGAGGAGGACCTGCATTTGCTGCGCCATGGCGAGTCGATCGGCGTCGACATGGTGGCGCTGTCGTTCGTGCAGACGCCACAGGACGTGGAATTCGTGCGCGACCACACGCGCCTGCCACTGGTGGCGAAGATGGAGAAGCCGCAGGCGGTGGAGCGCGCGGCGGATATCCTGGCGGTGGCGGACTGTGTGATGGTGGCGCGCGGCGATCTGGGTATCGAGCTGCCGATCGAGCGGGTGCCGCTGGTGCAGAAGCAGCTGCTGGAGCTGGCGGGCAAGATGGCGCGGCCGTCGATCACCGCGACGCAGATGCTCGACTCGATGGTCAGCTCTTCACGCCCGACGCGCGCGGAGGTGGCGGACGTAGCGAACGCGATCCTGGACGGCACCGACGCGGTGATGCTCTCTCAGGAGACCGCCGTGGGCGCTTACCCGGTAGGGGCTGTGGAAATGATGGCGGCGGTAGCGGTGCAGGCGGAGTCGATCGCGCCGTATGAGCGCTGGAACCAGGAGCGAGTGCGCCGCACGCACTCAGATCCGGCGTACACGATTGCCCACAACCTGTGCGACGCGGCGCGAGAGCTGCGCCTGGACGCGCTGGTGATCCCGACGTTGTCGGGGCGCTCTGCGCGGCTTGTCTCAGCACACCGCCCGACAGTTCCGATCTACGCGCTCTCTCCCGGCAAAGAGACGGTCAGGCGCTGCGCTTTGATGTGGGGCGTGCAGGCAGAGTCGATGCCCCGCCACGAGACGACGGAGGCGCTGATCGCGGACGCGGCCCGCCGCGTGGTGGAGCTGGGCTGGTGCGAGCGCGGAAAGCGGGTAGGTATCACGGCGGGTCTGCCATCGGGGCGCCCGGGCACGACAAGTCTCTTCCAAATACAGGTGCTTTGATGAATTCTTTTAATGAGAGTGCGGACGTGTTGGTGATCTTTGGGATCACGGGTGACCTGGCGAAGGTGATGACCTTTCGCTCGCTGTATCGGTTGGAGGGACGGGACCTGTTGGACTGCCCGATCGTGGGTGTGGCATCCGATGATTGGAGCGTGGAGAAGCTGCGCGAACACGCGCGCGAATGCATCGAAGGCACCGGCGAGAAGCTGGAACCGGACGTGTTCGACCGCCTGGCCAAGCGCTTGTCGTATGTGAGCGGCAACTTCACCGACGCGGCCACATATAAGAAGGTCGGCGAAGCGATCGGCGACGCGAAGACCCCGGTGTTCTACCTGGAGATCCCGCCGTTTTTGTTCGGCCCGGTGATCAAGGAACTGGCGGCCGCGGGGTTGACCAAGAGCGCGCGGGTGGTGGTGGAGAAGCCGTTCGGCCACGACCTCGCCTCCGCGCGCGAACTGGCGGCGGAGATCCACAAATACATCGAGGAGCCGCAGCTCTATCGGATCGACCACTTCCTGGGGAAGATGGGCACGGACGAGCTTTTGTATCTGCGGTTTGCGAACACGATGATCGAGCCGATCTGGAACCGCAACCACATCGCCTACGTGCAGATCACGATGGCGGAGCGCTTCGGGGTGGAGGATCGCGGACACTTCTACGACCCGGTGGGCGCGCTGCGCGACGTGGTGGTCAACCACCTGATGCAGCTGGTGGCGCTGGCGGCGATGGAGGCGCCGGCAGGCAGCGACGCGGAAACGCTGCAGGACGCCAAGCACGCCGTGTTCCAGGCGATCGCCGATGCCAACCCCGCTCACTACGTGCGCGGCCAGTACGACGGCTACCTGGACATCGACGGCGTGGCAAAGGACTCGACCACGGAGACGTACGCGGCGCTGCGCCTGGACATCGACAACTGGCGCTGGTCGGGCGTGCCGTGGTTCATCCGCACGGGCAAGAAGCTGCCGCTCACCCAGACGGAGCTGCGGGCGGTGTTCCGCGACCCCCCGCGCCTGGGCTTCATGGAGCATGGGCACCGCCGCCCAGAACCGAACCAGTTCGTGGTGAAGCTCGATCCGGCGACGGGCACGCGTGTGATCCTCGACGCCCACCGCGCCGACCTCGCGGGTCCGGAGGCGGTCCACCTCGACGTGGAGTTCGCCGAGCAGGGCGGGGAAGCTCCAACGCCGTATGAGGTGCTGCTACTCGATGCCATGCGCGGCGACAGCGAGCGCTTCACGCGTCAGGATGGCGTGGAAGAGGCGTGGCGGATCTTCGAACCGCTGTTGCGCAACCCACCGCCGGTCAAGTCCTACACCCCGGGCTCGTGGGGGCCGAAGGAGGCCGAGCAGCTGGTGAAGGGCTTTGGCTCTTGGCACGGTCCGTGGGCGCCGTGACGCCGGCGTCCTGAGCAGACAACGCGTCGGAGCGCTCAGCGTGCGTCGCTGACGGCCACCGCGAACCTCGCCACGAAGCTCTCCCCCGGCGCGAGTAGACGCAACCCATCGCCACTGCGCAGCGCGTTGGCAGGCGCGGTCATCGGCTCGAAGCAGATGAACTGGCCGGCGGCGGGCGCGAACACCTGAGCGCACGTGTAGCCCTGTAGGAACGTCAGCTCGATCCGCCTACCGCCACCGGTCACGCTGAAACGGGCTGGCTGGGCGACGTTGTCGAAGCCATCGTCGAACTCGCGTCCGTCGAGCTCGAAGCGCTGGGCTTCGAGCGCCTCCGCGGGGGCGGTGGGGATCTGCTGGGCGTCGAGGGTGAGGGCACGCATCGCCGGTAGCTCTATCTGCCAGCTCGCGCGCGCGCCGCCGGGCGAGAGATACGGGTGAAAGCCGAACGCCAGCGGCACCGCGTCGGTCCCGCATGCGTGCACCGTGACCGAGATCTCCAGGCGTCCGTCCTGCAGGAGCGCCTCGTAGCGAAGGTCGTGGCGAAACGGGAAGACGTCGAACAGCCCCGGCTGCTCCTCGCTCCAGCGGAGGCTCGCGGCGAGCGAGGAGGCGCCCGGCTCGATGGAGCCCGTCTCGGCAGCGCCTGTGAGCTGCCACGCCTGCCGGCCACCGATCACGCCGTGGATGGGCAGCCCGTTGGCGTCGGTGTGCACGAGGCTCTCGTCGTGGGGTACGAGAACAGTGCGCCCGCCAGCGGTGTAGTCGAAGGCAGCGAGCCGGTTGGCCCATGGGTAGAGCAGCGGTATGCCCATGGTTTTGCCCTGTTGCACGTAGGCGCTGACGCCGGCGTTCTGGGCGAGCAGCTCCTCGCCTTGGTGACGCAACGAGCAGCAGAGCATCCCGGCGCCGGGGACGAACGCGGCCTCGAGCGCCGCTGCCTCGTCGCGGAGGTGCACCGTCTCGAGCGCTCGATCAGTCATGCTCGTGGGCACAGTACCGCGACGACTGGAGGATCATCTTGCCATCCGAGGACCAGAGCGCCGATGAGCGCCCTGCCGACACCCAGCCCGAGGATCTGCACGCCCACGCGCGCGCCGCGACCGCCCCGCCGGAGCTGACGCGCGAGCAGATCGAGAGGCTCGAGAGCATCTACGGCAACCGCTACCTGCTCGAGCCGGCACCGGACCACAAGCTGCCGCGCCACGGCATGTCGGCGCGGGAAGCGAAGGGCCTGGTGGAACAGGAGACGCTGCTGGACGGCCTGCCGGCGCGCAACCTGGCGACCTTCGTGACGACGTGGATGGAGCCGGAGGCGGACGAGCTGATCCGCGACTCGTTGCGCGTGAACTTCATCGATCACGCCGAGTATCCGCAAACGGCGGAGATCGAGCAGCGCTGCATCCGCATGCTGGCGGACCTGTTCAACGCGCCGGGGGAGACGACGGGCGCCCGCACGCAGGGCTCCTCGGAGGCGATCATGCTGGGGGCGCTGTCGCTGAAGTGGAAGTGGCGCGCGCGCAGGCAGGCGGCGGGCAAGGACATCGATCGCCCGAACCTGGTGTTCGGCGGCGACGTGCACGTGGTGTGGGAGAAGTTCTGCCGCTACTTCGACGTGGAGCCGCGGATCGTGCCGCTGCGGCCGGACAAGTACACGATCGGCGCGGAGGACGTGGAGCCCCACATCGACGAGAACACGATCGGGGTGGCGGCGGTGCTTGGTACGACGTTCACGGGGCACGCGGACGACATCCGCGGCATCAACGACTACCTGGTGGGGCTCAAGCACGACAAGGGGTTGGACGTGCCGCTGCACGTGGATGCGGCGAGCGGCGGCTTCGTGTGGCCGTTCCTGTATCCGAAGTCGGAGTGGGACTTCCGCCTGGAGCAGGTGCGCTCGATCAACGTGTCGGGCCACAAGTTCGGCCTCGTGTATCCGGGGATCGGCTGGCTGGTGTTCCGCGAGAAGTCCGACCTGCCGGAGGATCTCGTGTTCTACGAGAACTACCTGGGCAAGCGCGACGCGACGTTCACGCTGAACTTCTCGACGGGCTCGGCGATGGTGCTCGCCCAGTACTACAACTTCGCGCGCTTGGGCCACGCGGGCTATCGCTATCTGTTGGAGTCGATGAAGTACAACGCGCGCACGCTCGCGAAGGAGATCGCGGCGACGGGCAACTTCGAGCTGATCGGCTCAGAGCAGGACGAGCAGCTGCCGCTGGTGGCGTTCAAACTGACGGGCGAAAAGGGCTATGACGAGTTCGATGTGGCGGCGCAGCTGGCGGAGCGGCGAGGTTGGATGGTGCCGGCGTACACGCTGCCGCCGAACGCGGAACACGTGAAGATCCTGCGCGTGCTCGTCAAGGAGACGCTCGGCCAGTCGCTGACGAGGTGTCTCGGCAACGACCTCGCGGAAGCGTGCAAGGCGCTGGAGGTCAAGGGTCACATGCACCCGCAGGAGCGGGGGCGCGTGAAGACGAACACGGGCTTCTAGTGCGCGGCGACGCCGCTGCGCCCGTAGAAGTCGGCCTCCTCGCGGCCGAGCTCGGTGACGGGCTCATCGCCGTACATCCACTCGCGGGCGATCCTGTGCCAGTTGGCGCTGGCCCGTAGCTGCGAGAGAACGGCGAGCGTGAGCATCTCCATGCGCCTGCCGAACAGGTGCTCGGGGCGAATCGTCTGGTGGCGCATCTGGCGGAAGTGGCTCGAGCGGGGGTCAGAGCTCTCGATCATCACCTGGGTTGCGATCTCGGGCGAGAGCAGCACGTCTTCGTCGGCGGTGGTGTACCACCAGATCGCGTCGTTGATGAACGCGAGCAGGTTGTCGGGATCGACGCGCTCGGGTTCGGGTAGGAAGCCGGAGGCGGCGAGCAGCTCGTGTAGCTTCGCCGCGTCGCCCTCCGTGACCGCCCTTTGAGCGGCCAGCTCGAGTTCCACGGGCTCGGCGTCGAGGCGCTTGAACAGGCCGAAGTCGAGGAACGCCACGCGACCATCGCCGAGCAGCAGGAAGTTCCCGGGGTGGGGATCGCCGGAGAACTGCCGGTGGCGATACAGGCAGCCGAGGAAGAAGCGGAAGATGATCTCGCCGATGCGGTCGCGCTCGGCCCGGGGACGCTCCTTGAGCTCCTCGAAGCCGACACCCTCCACGTACTCGCTGACGAGCACCCGCTCACGCGAGAGCGAGCCGATGACCTCGGGGACGACGATGAACGGATGGCCGGCGAAGATGCGCGCCAAAGAGCGTTGGTTTTGGGCCTCGAGCTCATAGTCGAGCTCCTCGACGATGCGCTCCTTGATCTCCCCGGCGATCGCCTTGACGTCGAGCGCTGGAGTCATGCGCTTGAGCAGCCGCAGGATCATGTCCAGGTTCTGCATGTCCGCCCGCACAGCGCTGGCCACGCCGGGATATTGGACCTTGACGGCCACGTCGCGGCCGTCCTTGAGGGTCGCGCGGTAGACCTGCCCGATCGACGCGGCGGCGATCGGCTCCTCATCGAAGGACGCAAACACCTCGGAGATGGGTTCTTCCAGGTCCTCCTCGATCACGCGCCGCATCTGCTTGAACGACACGGTGGGGGCGGCGTCGCGCAGCTTGGCGAGCTCCCGCTGGAACTCCTCGCGGTGCTCCTCGGCGACGAGCCCGACGTCGAGGAAGGACATCACCTGCCCGAGCTTCATGGCGGCGCCCTTCATCGTGCCCAGCACGGCCACGATCTGCTTGGCGGTCTCCAGTTGGCGCCGGGCCATGGCCTCCTCGGAGGCCTCCTCGCCGCGGGTGACGTTGGCGGCACGGGTGCCGAACTGCTTGACGGCCTCGCTGGCGGCGAGCGTGGCTACGGTTGCGGTGCGCCGTGCGCGCGAAGTGGGGATCCTCTCGTTCTCTCGCGCCATGGCATGCATGCTAGATGGTTGATTCCGCGGTCCTGCGGCCATCTCGTACGAGCTTCGCGCGTAGGGCCGCACGCGCGGGAACGTCCACTACGAGCTGCGCTGCACCTGCGACCCGGGGACGATGTCGTTCGAGCCATCCTCCCAGCGCACCCACGCCTTGGTGCCGCCGTCGTAGTCGGCGCCCAGCAGCACCAGCGACGCTGGCTGCCCGAGCGCGGTGCACGGCTGTGAGCCCTCCGGGTCGAGGCCCCGCCAGACGCGGATGAAGGAGTTGTTGTCCCACTCCCGCGCGACGGTGGTCTGCTCGGAGTGGCCCGGGTAGATGATGGTGTCGGACGGCAGCTCCATCAGCGTTCCCATGATCGAGTCGCGCAGATCCGTGTAGGTGGTGTGGCCTGGCGCCCTGACACCGCCAACTGAGTTCTTGAAAAGAGTGTCGCCGGTGAACACGGACAGTCCAGCCCCACCGAGGCCGCCCGGTGCGGTGGTTCTCGCTCCGCGCACTGGTGTCCCCCCGTCCGCCTCTGGTCGCTCGCCGACGAGGAACGACAGCATCCCAGCGGTGTGGCCGGGCGTATGCAGCGGACGCACGTCGAGCGCACCGAACCGCAGCGTCTGGCCCGCCTCGATGGAGCCCATCCCGGCGGCCGGCCCCGGCTGGGCGTCCTGTCCCTCCCCGCCTGCGGCACTGCTTTCGAGCAGATCGCGCTCGCGCTGGCTGATCAGCACCTCGAGCTTGGGCCAGCGCTTTTGCAGCTGCCCTGTCTCGCTGACGTGGTCGAAGTGGTGATGGGTGAGCAGCACATGGGTGGGCGTGAGCCCAAGACGCTCGGCGGTCTCGATCAGTCCGTCAACGGGACCACCGGCGTCGATGAAGAACGCCGGCCCTCCCTGTCCGTCGGCCACGAGGTAGGTGTTCGACAGGAACTGTGGATGGCTGGCACTCTCGACGATCATGTGGCCATCCTTGCACGAATACGTCAGCTGGCGTTGGGGAGCAGGCTCTCCGCAGCGGCTGCACCGTCAGCGTCCGCGCCAGGTCCTTGCGGCGAGACGAGCTGGGTGAGCTGATCGAGGTAGCGCTCGTCGCCGACGTCTGCACGCCACTCGAGCACGGGCACCGTTGCCGCGGCCGCGGCCACCCGTACCCGTGCCTGCTCGAGCGTGGGCGCGGTGCTCGTCAGCGCCACCGCGCGGGAGGTGCCAACGGTGCGGTAGGAGTTGTGCGCGGTCTCCACCGCGGATGAGAAGAACACGCGACAGCCGTCGGCTTCGATGCGCTCGCGATCGAGCGTGAAGTCATATGCGGGGCCGGGGCGTAGGGCGTAGTCGGGCGAGACGAGGTACAGCACGACAGATGCCTCCTCGCGCAGCGACACATCACTGGGCTGCAGGCTGGTGGCGGCGATGCGCTCCATCACCTCAGGCCAGCTGCCGTTGAACAGGCTCATGATGTTCATGCACTCGGGGTCGCCGAAGCGGGCGTTGAACTCGATCGCCTTGATGCCATCGGCGGTGGCGAAGAAGCCGCTGTTCATGATGCCGCTGAAGTGGCGGCCCATCTGCGCGAGGCGCTCGATCACCTGCTCGATCACCGCACACGCCCGCTCGTAGTGCTGCGGAGTCATGAACGGCAGCGTGGAGCTGGCCATCGACAGCGAGCCCATCCCGCCGGTGCCGGGGCCTTGATCGCCGTCATAGCGGTAGGGGTAGTCGTAGGTGGATGGCGGGAACACGACGGTGCGCCCGTCGCTGATGGCCTGGATGGTGAACTCGGCACCGACGACCTTCTCCTCGATGTGCACGCCCTCGCGATCACCGCCGCGCCCCAGCAGCTCGAGCGCGTAGTCGCGCGCCTCGGCGTGGCTTGCCAGGTGTGGCCCCATCACCTTCACGCCCTTGCCGCCGGTCAGCCCCGGCGGCTTGACGGCAACCGGTGTGGAGGCGAAGAGCGCGAGCGCATCGTCGAGCTCGCCGGCGTCGTGGACCACGCGCAGCATCGGCGACGCGTCGGGGGCGACTTCGGCGAGCACGGAGCGGGCGAACGTCTTGTTCCACTCGATCTCGGCCCCGGCGGCGGTGGGACCGACGGCACGGGTGCCCTGAGCCAGCAGCGCATCGACCACACCGGCGGCAAGCGGCTCGTCGGAGCTGACCATTGCGATGTCGATCTCCTGGGCGCGGGCGAAGGCGGCTACCGCCTCCGGGTCGCAGACGTTCCCGACCTGGTGACTGCCGCCGGAGTCGGTGGCGTGGCGGACGATCGTGGGGTTCTCGTGGCCGACGAACGCGTGCAGCTGGCTGTGCTCGGCCATGGCAGCGGCAAGTGCGCTCTCGCGTCCGCCGTGACCGACGATGAGGGTCTTCACGGGCGCCAGTCTAGACTTCGCGGCATGGCCCTGATCCACACCTGCTACCGCATTACCGACATCGACCGCTCAGTGGCCTTCTACGAGGCGCTCGGCTTCCAGGAGGTCGGCCGTCTGCCGATCAAAGACGAGGCGGTCAACGTTTTCATGAACCAGCCCGGCGACGGCGACATGCCGCGCCTGGAGCTGACATACAACTACGGCGTCGACTCATACGAGGTCGGCACCGGCTATGGCCACATAGCGATCACAGCCAAAGACCTCGACGGCACCCTCGCCCGACTTGCGGAGCAGGGCATCGAGCCAGAGAAGCCGCCTTATTCAGTGCGCGAGGGCGGCTCGCGGCTTTGCTTTGTGAAAGACCCGGATGGCTACCGCATCGAGTTGATCGAGACGGGCTGAGCCTCCGTGTTTGGGGCGCCGATCTGGATGTTATACTCATTCAGTATGATCGGGCGAATCGGAGCAAAGGGTCAAGTCGTGATCCCGAAGTCGCTGCGTGACCGTGTTCGTCTGCAACCAGGCGATGTGGTCGGCTTCGAGTTGCGCGGTGAGGAGATTGTGCTTGTGGCACAGCCGTCTTCTGCTCGCTTGGGTGGCCGGTTCTCGCGCACCGGGATGGCGGCGCGCCTGCTCAGGGATCGAGCGCGCGAGCCTCGGTGAGCGTCTGCCTCGATTCGTGGGCGATTCTGGCCTGGCTGGACGGAGACGAGCCGGCGCTCTCGCGTGTCGAGGAGATCATCGGCGCCCGGCCCCTGACCAGCTGGGTGAACCTGGTTGAGGTCTACTACCGCCTCGAGCGCGACCAGGGGCGAGCCGCGGCAGACGAAACGCTTTCAGACCTGCGAGCCGCGCTCTCCGCGGAGCTGCCAGGGACCGCCCGCATGATCGAGGTCGCTCGCCTGAAGGCGCGCGCTTCGATCGCACTTGGAGATTGCTTCGCCGTGGCCACCGCCGCGGCGCATGACTTCGTCCTTCTCACAGGCGACCCCGAGATCATCGAGCTGCCCGATCGCCCATGCCAAATCGAGGATCTGCGCCCTGCTTGAGCGATGACGCCACAGCCCGCAAGGGCTCCCGCCTACCCCCGCAACCCCGCCAAAGCCCCGCTCATCCGCAGCAACCCCGCAACCAGCGCATCAGCGGCCTTCTCCATCGTCTCGTTCGCGTCGATCTCCCCTTCGTCGTCCAGGAACTGAGCAACGAACGGGATCGCCACCGCTTCGCCCAGCGCGAACATGTTGAGCGTGGTGACCACCTGCTTGATCATCTGCACGGCGCGGGTGCCGGCGGAGACGCCACCGTAGGAGACGAAGCCAACGGGCTTGTGCATCCACTCCTGGTGCAGGAAGTCGATGGCGTTCTTCAGCGGCGCGTTGAAGCCGTAGTTGTACTCGGGCATCACGAACACGAACGCATCGGCGGCGTCGACTTTGGCGCTCCACTGCTTGGTGTGCTCCTGCGTGTACTGGCGTAGGCGCGGGTGGTTGGGCTCGTCCACGAACGGCAGACCCAGCTCGGCGAGATCGACGACTTCAACGTCGAAGCCTCCGTGTGCGCGCGCACGCTCCTCGAACCAACGACCCACGGGCAGACCGACGCGGCCGGGGCGGGTGCTGGCGATGATGATCTGCAGTCTCGGCATGTGGGTTCTCCGCGCGTGGAAGGTCAGGAAAGGACCCGGCCGCGGAACTTCCGCAGGCCGAGCGTGAGGAACGTAGCGCAGAAGCCGAGCAGCACCGGATAGACGATGTACAGGTGCATGTGGGAGGCGTGCGTGAGCCCGGCGCGCATGCCCTCGTTGACGTAGATCAGCGGGTTGACGAGCACGACGATCTGCAGCCAATGCACGCCGCCCACCTGCACTGGCGCCAGGCGCGTCCACTGGTAGTAGGTGCCGCCGAGGAACGTCAGCGGTAGCACCACGAAGCCGAACATCAGCCCGATGTTGCGCGGCTCGAACGCGGTGCCCAGCAGCAACCCGAGCGAGGTCATGGTCACGCACGCGAGCGGGATCAGCGTCAGCACCACCCACCAATGCACCGACAAGTGCGCGTGCACGCCCGAGGCGTGGACGACCGCAGCGATGGGGAACACGATCACGGCGGCGACCAGGCCCTGAGCGGCGCCGGACAGGACCTTGGAAAGGGCAACGAGCCAGATCGGGCAGGGCGCCTGCACGCGGTCCTCGATCTCGCGGGTGTAGCCGAACTCCGTGGACAGCTGCATCGCGACCGCCTGGATCCCCTGGAACATGATCGAGATCCCGACCACGCCGGGAACGAGCACGGTCGCGAACCCGGAGTCGGAGGCTCTGCTCGCACCCCCGCCGATGCCCTGGCCGATGTTGGGGAACACGTACAGGAACACGAACACCAGCAGGACCGGCTGGATCAGCGTGCGCAGGACGAACTCGCCCTTGTTCTTCCACAGGACGACCAGGTCGCGCAGGATCAGCGCCCGCAGGGCGATACGGCTGGCCGCCATGACCGAGCGCGTGGGCTTGATCACGATCCGATCGGGCGCGCCCCTCCGGGCTTGCGCGGTTGAGCTTGCCGTCGCGGCCATTACTCGCGCAGCTCCTTCCCGGTGAGGCTGATGAACACGGTTTCGAGGCTGGGCTCAGCCACGGATAGGTCGATCACGTCGAAGCCCCCTCCCTCCGCCGCGGCGACGACACGCGGCACGAGCCGCTCAGCACCCCTGACATGCAACTCGATCCCCCCCTCAACCGGTCGCGTGTTGGTGATCTCGCTGAGCTCCCGGGAGAAGCGCGCCGCGAGCGCATCCTGATCCCCGTTGGCCTTGACGGTGACGATCGTGTCGGCGCCCACCGAGCGCTTGAGCGCATCGGGCGTGTCCAGCGCGAGGATCTTGCCGTGGTCCATGATCGCCACCCGCCCGCAGAGCTCATCGGCCTCCTCCATGTAGTGGGTGGTGAGCAGCACCGTCTGGCCCTCGCTGTTGAGCTCGCCGAGGATCTCCCACAGCGCCAGGCGGCTCTGCGGGTCAAGGCCGGCGGTCGGCTCGTCGAGGAACAGCACCGCGGGCCGATGGAAGATCGCCCGCGCCATCATCAGGCGCTGGGCCATGCCGCCGGAGAGCGCGAACACGGATGCCTTCGCCCACTTGGCGAGCTGGAACTGCTCGAGCAGCCGGTCGGCGATCTGGCGGGACTCGGTGGCGGAGATGCCGAACAGGCGCCCGTGGAAGTACAGGTTCTCCCACACCGTCAGCTGGCGATCGAGCGTGTTCTGCTGGGAGACGATCCCGAGCAGCTGCTTGGCCAGCGCCGGGTGCGCGACGACGTCGATCCCGCCCACAAAGGCAGATCCCGAGGTGGGGACGACGCGCGTGGTGAGCATCCCCGCGGTGGTCGTCTTGCCAGCGCCGTTGGGCCCGAGCAAGCCGAAGATCTCTCCCGCGTGGACGCTCAGGTTGAGCTTGTCCACGGCGGCGAAGTCAGTTCCGGCGTAGACCTTGGTGAGCTCGACCGTGCGGATCACCTCGCCGTCGGCGCCATTGCCCCCAACCTCACTCGTTCCATCGTGAGTGAGAGCCGACGTGTCGAGAGGTTGGCTTGAGGCCATCGCCCACAATCTATAGCTGCTCGCGCTACCCTCCCGAAAGCGATGGCGGACACGAGCAAGATCGCCAAGAACCTCGAGCGCTTCGCGCAGGCGGTGGCCGCGCACGACCGCGAGAACCCGACCCACACGGCGTATGGCATCGGTCTGGCGCACTTCGACATGGAGCGTCTCGGACTGGACGAGGGCGAGGAGATCCTGCCGGGGATCACGATCCACTCAGACCAGGGCGTAACGGGCAACTTCCGCGTGCTGTGCGACGGCGACCACGAGGAGGAGCTCACCGAGGCCGAGGAGCAGGCGGTCGAGGCGATCGCCACACAGGCGATCCCCGTGTTCTCTCCGTCCCCGGGCCGCTCTCCATTCGAAGAGCACTAGCCGCGCTGATCTTGGACGCCAGGCCAAGGCCGTAGCGGCAAGCGCAGCCCAAACTGTGGCTAAGTGGCCACGGTTGCGGGGATCTCGCCATCTGATTTTCAGCACTGCCGCGATTGGGCCGGCCATGTGATCGTGTGCGGCCTGAACCCGGTCGG
The DNA here is from genome assembly GCA_050015915.1 of Solirubrobacteraceae bacterium. Classification (GTDB taxonomy): domain Bacteria; phylum Actinomycetota; class Thermoleophilia; order Solirubrobacterales; family Solirubrobacteraceae; genus Palsa-744. Next base: position 3,565 of record JBEKAM010000009.1, on the reverse strand, counting down.
GCTGCGCACGGTCGAGCAGCTGCACCTGGCTGGCGCGCGCGTGGTGGTGCTCGACGACGAGCCCGACGAGCGCCTCACACGGGTGGTGAGCGGCTGGGGCATCCCCCACATCGTTCGCGGCTCACACCACCTCTCAGAGCCGCTGTATGAAGCGGGCATCGTGGGTGCAGCGGCGGTGGTGTGCGCCGAGCGCACGGACCTGCGAACGCTTGAGACGGTGCTGTTGATCCGCGATCTCAGACCGGAGGTGCGGATCGTCGCCGATCTCGACAACCCTGCGGTGGCGAGAGCGGTCGAGCAGGTGCTCGGCTCGGTGGGCGTGCTCGACGTCGGCGCGCTATTCGCGCCGTCGGTCGTGGAAGTGTGCGTCGGGCAGCGCGCCCGCGACATCCTGCTGGGCGACACCCTGTTCGTGGCCGCGGAGGTGGTCGCGCCGCGAGAGGGAACGCTGCGCGAGCTGTATGGCAGCCTTGCACCGATCGGCGTGGTGACTGACGCCGACGACACGCTGATCGCTTGCCCCGGTCGCGACCAGGCAGTGGCCGCCGGGGACCGCGTGACGCTGCTCGGCACCCACGAGCAGCTCGACGAGGCGGGTCTCGGCCATACGCACGTGCGCGCCCGCGAGATCTCAGACTTCGGCCAGCGCGTGGGCGCGGCGGCCGGACGCGTGGTGCGCGCCGTGCTCAGCGTCGCCGATCGGCCGCTGCGTGTGGCCCTGACGCTGGGGCTGACGATGCTCGTGATCTCGACGCTGGTGCTGCATTTTGGCTACCACTGGGCCGAACACCACTCGCACCTGCCGATCCTCGACTCGATCTACTTCACCGTCGAGACAGTCGCCACGGTGGGCTTTGGCGATTTCTCCTTCTCCAACCAGCCCGTATGGATCGAGGCGTTTGGCATCGGCCTGATCGTCGCGGGCACGACGCTCGTGACAACGATGTTCGCGCTGCTCACCAATGCGCTGGTCAGCCGTCGCCTGGCACAGTCGCTCGGCCACGAGCGCATCCCGGGCCTGCGCGGCCACGTAGTGCTCGTGGGGCTGGGGGCCGTTGGCATGCACGTGCTCGAAGGGCTGCTCGAGCGCGGCCGCGAGGTGGTCGTGGTCGAGCGCACGGAGAGCAACAGCTACGTCGCCCAGGCACGCTCGCATGGGGTGCCGGTGGTGCTCGGCGACGCCACCCGCTCGCAGACGCTCGACTCGGTCAACCTGTCAAGCGCAGCCGCGGTGGCGATCCTCACCTCGGACGATCTCACCAACATCGAGACGGGCCTCGCGGTCCGCGATCGGCTGGAGGAGCGCTGGAGCGCGGTGCCGGTGGTGCTGCGCGTGTTCGACCGCCAGCTCGGCCACCGCCTCGAGCAGAGCTTCGGCTTCCGCCACGTGTGGTCGACCTCGGCGATCGCCGCACCATGGTTCGTGGGATCGGTGCTCGGCTTGGAAGTGCTGTTCACGTTCTACGTGGGCAACCATCCGTTCCTGCTCGCCCGCCTACGCGTGAGCGCCGGTGGCGGTCTCGACGGCCAGGCGATGCGCGAGCTGCCGGCGAACGTGCGGGTGGTGGCGATCCGGCGCTCAGCTGACTCGCTCGCGTTGGAGCACCCGCCGCGACGCGACACGCGCCTGGCTCCAGACGACGACGCTTACCTGGTGGGGCCATACGCCGAGCTGCTTGAGGTGCTGCGCCACGACCGTGAGACTTCTGGAGATTCTGGAGAAACCGTCTGATCGAGGCAGTTCGACGATCACCTACCTATCAGCCATGGCATTCGACGGCTACGTCGAGCGCTGCGCACACCTCTCGCATGCGGTCGTCGCTGAGTCGTCCAAGGCGCTCAACGAGGACCGCAACGGACACGCTCTCGACAGAGTCAAGGTTAATCGAGGATCGGCGGGGGACTGGGTCGTCGTCCGGCTCTAGAACAACCTCGCTGGCCAAGTCTCGAATGGTGGTTGTGCACGGCGCGACGAGCGCTCGTCTCAATCGAGGGATGGCCGCATCGCGGGAGAGCACCACGACAGGCCGCCGCCCGATTTCCGGCAACTCACACCACCACACCTCTCCCCTGGCGGGAAGAGGACCACTGCTCACGATGCCGCGGCCGCCTCTCGGAACGACGCAAGATCGCCCCAAGCATCGGGCTCCTCGAGAGGGTGCTCATCGTAAGCCACGTATCCTGCATCGATCTCGGCCGCGCGATGGCGGTCCAAGAGCGCCGCAAGCGCCCGGTCGAGGACCGCGGCATCCGTCAACGGCGCGAGTGCCTGACGGGCGCTCTCCAAGAGATGCTCGTCGACGGTCGTGCTTACTCTTGTCCTTGCCATGCCAACATCATGCCACATCTGTGCCATGATGGCCGGCAGCGCTGACCATCACCGCTCTTTTCATCAAGGCAGGAGTGGCCCAGGCACGCCCGCGCGCACAGCAATCATCGCGACAAGCCGCTCGATCGTCGGACACGCGATCCCATGTCGCGCGCCGGCACGCAACACCGAGCCAGGAATAGCGTCGAGCTCAGGCTCGCGACCGGCGGCGATGTCCCGCTGCATGGAGCTGCCAAGAGTGTCGTGCGCGCGCTCGAGCTCGTCAATGGCGATGGCAGGGTCGACGTCGTGCGCGCCCTCGGCTTTGCCGACTGCACAGGCCTCCTCGATCGCACCGACAAGATCGGCGCGCAAGGCCGGGGTTGAGCGGATCTCGCCGAGCAGCTCGTCGTAGGCGCTGGTGGTGCAGGCGAGCGCATTGAGGCGCACGAGCTTCGACCACATCACCTGCGCCTCGGAGTCCAGGACCTTTGTCGGCACGCCTGCCTCGGACAGCGTGTCCGCGAGCGCCTGCATGGCGTCCATGACACCCATCCGATCGGCCACGGATGTGTCATCGACGGAGCGATCGCCACTCTCCCCGGGCTCGCCGCTGGCCATGCTGACGAGCAGGAACGGGCTGGTGTGGACGACGACGCCTGGCTGCGGCCTGTCGGCCTCGACGCGTATCGAGCCGGCGAGCACGGAGCTGGCGGCGAAGCGCCGGCGCAGCACGGCGATGTGGTCGAGCCCGTTGAGCAGCGGCAGCACGACGGTGGGCTCGACGCGAATCCGCTCGAGCGCTGGCTCCAACCCGGCAGCCTTGGTGGCGACGATGAGCGCATCGACCGGCTCCTGCAGCTCGGCGACGACTCGGGGGTGGGCGATGAAGTCGCCGAAGATGACGCTGCGAACATCCACCCCACGCTCGGCGATCAGCTCGGCGGTGTCCTCGCGTGCGACGACGATGACCTCGTTGCCGGCGCGATCGAGCACACCTGCGAGCAGCCCGCCTACTCCTCCGGGGCCGAGAATGGCGATCTTCATGTGGCTGGATCGATCAGCACGCCGGGGTTCATTATGCCGGCGGGGTCGACCGCCAGCTTGGCCGCGCGGAGGGCATCGGCGAACGGCTCGGGCCGCTGCTGGTCATACCAGGGACGGTGATCGCGCCCGACTGCGTGGTGGTGGGTGATGGTGCCACCGCCGGCGAGGATCGCGTCGGAGGCAGCCTGCTTGATCGCACCCCACTGCTCG